>DAOTTS010000016.1:0-8044 GCA_034437735.1 Anaerolineae bacterium | reverse complement strand
CTTGCTATGCCTTGCTTTCGCAATCTACGCATATGACCGCCCCCTTCTGGGTGTTTCATGATTCCGATTCTGGATCTCTTGGAGATGGCTCTGCTGGGTTTCAGTAAATCTTAGATACTGTTCCGACGCATGTGTGAGATCTGCGTAAACCCCCCGGTATTGGGTTGGGAGCAGCACTGCGATCTGATACATCATCTCATCGACGATCTCCTGTCGAAGCTCGCTCGTTATCCTCTTCTGGTTCACCACCACTCGGAATGGGGCACCGACACGAATGTGGTAGTCGGTTCGGCGGAGCCGGCGAAGCTCCTCTGGGAAGTTCTCGCCCCCAAAGCACGCGATAGGCCAGACGGGCACGCCGCTACGCCGCGCGATCCAGGCGGCGCCGGGTTTTCCGCGTTGCAGTTGACCGTCGTGACTCCGGGTACCTTCGGGCGTGATAAAGAGGATGCGATTGTGTTCCAGGGCTTCGAGACCGCGCCGCAGGGCCGTGATATCGATCTCATCCCTCCGGATAGGGATGAGGTCCCATAAATTGAAGAGCTGGCGATAGAGCACGTTATCCCAATTTTCTCGCTTCGAGAAGCCAATGCCAAGGTTACTGCGGATACGAGGGTAGATCATAGGCAACTCAAGGAAGTTGACGTGATTGACGATGATGATGATGGGACCTTCAAGGGGGATGCGTTTGAGATCATCCGCGTCGACCTTGAAAAAGAGATCGGTCAGGCCGCGAACGACCGCGTTGACGATGGACCTGAAGGGCTTTCTCGCTTCCATGATTCGCTATGAAGACGCGGGCTGTTCTCGGGTGAGCACCGGTAACACGTCGATAAGCTTGCCACGGTAGTCCGGATCCGGCGCGTCCAATTCCGACTCCGTGGCCCCACTGGGTACCAAAAACGTCCGGCAGCCGAGTTCAGCGGCGACCATATCCATCGCTTGATCTCCAACCATCAACGCCTGGGACGGCGCGCACGCCAGGGCCTCAAGCACCTCCTCGAAATACCGGAGATCCGGCTTGGCAAAGTGGCTGTTCTCGTAGGTGGTCACACGGTCGTAGGGAAAATCATGGACCCCTGCCCACCTCATACGCTCCTGAATCGCGACCTCGGGGAAGAAGGGATTCGTCGCGATGGCGACCTTATAGTCCATAGCAAACGCGGCTTCGACGACCCTGCGGGCAGCCGGCTTTCGGTGGGTGAACTTGCGCAGGTTTGGGAAATCTTGGACGTAGAAGTCCATCAGGTGGGGCTCCAGCGCCTCCCGCGATTTACCGAGGTAGGCATAGAAAACTTCGGCAAAGGCCTCTTCGTTGGTCTGGCTACCGTCACTCTCGGCGATGGCGTTGGATGCCTTTCGGATCGCTACGACCAACCGCTCGGGTTGTACGTGCGTGGACATCCGGGCGGAGAGCTTCGCGAAGTAGGGAGGGACAAAATCTTCCATCATGTTGTTTCCAAGCAGCGTACCGTCCAGGTCAAACAAAACCGCTTTGAGCATGCTTTGTATCCTCGCTTGTGATTGAGCAGAGATGGACAACGTCAGGGCCGTCGATAGCCCTCCACACTTATCACGCCCGATGTGAAGAAGACGCCCTCCAGACAGAGATTGTCGGGCCAGATCTCAGCGATCTGGGTATTAATGGTGCGTTGCGCGACGGTGCGGAATCCAAAGCTCCAGCGGTTGACCTCCATCGACATAATGTTCACGAAGGGGACGCACTGATTCGGGTCGACATCGAGCGTCGCTTCCACCGAAACCGTATCTGCGTTCAGACCCGGGATATTCTGCCCGGCATCTTTGATAAGTTCGGTATCTGCATCGATCATCACTGTGACGGCACCGTCGTCCACTTTCATCACCATCGAGGCTTGACGCGACGTGTTGGCGTCCAGCGTGTCCTTGATGATTTGGTTGAGCGCTTCCTCCGTCGCCCGAATGCGCACGCTTTGACCATCTTCAATCTCCTGCAGCGTCTCCAGATCTTCCATCGTTTCGATGGTGTACTCAGGGAGGTTCGGATTTGGGGTAGGGGTTACAGGGACGGGTTCCGGCTCCTCTTTTACAATACCCAGGAAGCGCAGCACCGGTCCGATCACGGGCCATTCGGGCAGGGGCGGGAGGCCCTGGTCCTGGTAAACTGTCGCGGCCTCAACCGGCAGAGCAGCGAACAGTGGGATCAGTACCATCCAAGCTGCGACCAGACCGAGATAGAAGTGCTTAAGGGTCGAGTGTCTCATACGTGTGCCTCCTTATGAGGACTTATCATCTCAGGTGGATTCGTCAATACCCCACCAGTACATATCGGCGAGTTTACGGTGTTCTTGATGGAGCCGCACGTAACTCTCATACCGGTGCTCGTCGATTTTACCTTCCTCCAACGCCTCGAGCACGGCGCAGCCGGGCTCTACAGTATGACTGCAGTCTGAGAATGTGCATTGCGAGACATAAGGGGCGATATCGGGAAAATAGGCATCGATCTCCTCCGGCTCCAGGTCGAAGAAGGCCAATGCTCGAATGCCGGGTGTGTCCGCGACCCATCCCCCCACTTCCAGAGGCACCAGTTCCGCTACGGTCGTGGTGTGACGTCCTTTTCCCGTCGCTTCACTGATCGCTCGAACTCGCTTTCCTAGGTCCGGCTCCATCGCATTGAGCAGACTGGTCTTGCCCACACCCGATGGACCGACCAACGCGGAGATTTTGTCCTGCAAAGCCGCCCGGAGTTCATCGAGTCCCCGTTCGCTCTTGGCACTTGTATAGATCACGCGATAGCCGATTTCGGCATAAATCTCGAATTGGTCGTGAGCCTTCTCGATGCCAACGAGATCGACCTTGTTGGCACAGATGATGGGTGGGATCGCTTGACGTTCCGCGCCGACCAGCAGGCGGTCGAGCATTCTTAGGCGCGGGGCCGGGTCTGCGGACGCAATCACAAAGACCACCTGATCGGGATTGGCGATGATCACCTGCTCCCGCTCTCTGAGATACCCCTGGCGGTCCCATCGCCGTGAATGTCGCCCCGAGGCCAGTGGGCGCAGCCGCGCCAGCACGCGCTCGCGTTCACAGACATCCTCGATCATTGCCGTCCCACCGGACGCTTTCTGCCAACGGACGAAGTCCCCAACGGCAACCATGGTTGTGTCTCTTCGCTCTTTTTTCAGCCTCCCCCGGATACGCGCGACGACCTGATCGCCGGACGCCGTCAGGATTGTATAGAAGCCACTTTGTGCCTTGATGACACGTCCCGACCGGAGTGCCCCGTTCTTTCCATTCTCACTCATCGTCTTTGTCTGTGTCTTTGGTTGTCATCCTTGGATATCACCTTGTCAGCAATGGTCATAAGCCTCCTCTCCTCCTATCTATTGTACCTAGAGCCACAGTGCTGGCAACCGTTTGGCTCGAGGTTGGCAGTTCGGAGCAAGCGTGATACGATCGGTTGGCATCCATCCGTGTTGACTTCGTTGTCAACCGCACGTATACTGGGCGCATCGTTAAGCTACAAACGAGCGATAACCTCCCTTTAATGTGCTGTCTCTGCGATTTCAGCGTTTAGCCTTGGCTTAAGGAGGCGGGATATGAGTTTTCGGATTCGTTGGCCTACTGAATATGGGACAATCACTCAGCGATTTGGAGAAAATCCTGGATTCTATAGCAAGTTTGGGCTGCCCGGGCACGAAGGTGTCGATTTCCGAGCCCCCGAGGGAAGTGAGATCTATGCGGCTGCCGACGGACTCGTCACCGACGTAAGACTCGACGGCTTTTCTGATCCTCTGCTCAAGCCTTACGGCAATCAGGTCCGCATTCAGCACGATGGGGGTTACCTGACGATCTACGCGCATCTCTCTCACGTCGTTGTGATGCGGGGGGAGGTCGTGAAGGCGGGGCAGCTTATCGCACTTGCGGGGAACACCGGAAACTCTCTGAGTGCGCATCTGCATCTGAGCCTGAAGCGTCAGGGGGCCACTCGAAACGGTGAGACCGGGTATCCTCACGATCTCGTCGATCCCGAACCCTATCTTCTGAACTTCACGGGTGAGGAACCCTGGTTGCCCGAACCACCGGACGAGGGATCGATGCACGTTAAGGTCGAGAGCCCCATCGTCGGCTATCTCAACGTGCGGGCACGTCCTTACCTTGACAGCGCACTGGTCGCGCGGGTCGGTCACGGGGCAATCCTGGAGGCCTTGGAGCAGGTGAAGTTCGTCCGGGCTAAGATCGGTGAGGAGGGGCAGTGGCTCTGGATCCGGACACCCGATGACACCGTCGGCTATGTTGCGGCCTGGTATATTATCACCCTTGAGGGAGAGCCGGAACCTGAGCCGGAGGAGGAAGAGACGGTCTTGTTCGTGGAGGTTGACAGCCCGGAAGAGGCCCTCAAAATTCGCGAGGGACCGGGTACGGATTATGAACAACTGGGGTCCCTCCCCGATGGGACGATTCTGAAGGCCCTGGATGCTCCGGCTGAGGTCCTTCAGAAGATTGGGGAATACCAGGCGTGGATTCACGTCCAGACCTCCAACAGTCAGACGGGGTATTGTGCGGCCTGGTATCTCATCTTAGCTTCGGAGGAGGAATCGGTGGTGCCGGATCCCGTGGATGCCTCCCCCACCGAATTCATCGTCGTTGATAGTGCGGATCTCGGCCTTCGTCTGCGGGGTGGTCCGGGCACGGATTACGAACGGATTTGGTGGATTCCTCACAAGACCGTGCTTAGATCTCTGGAACCGGCCGAGGTCACCGGACGAAAGGTCGGACAACGTAAGACGTGGATTCACGTGGAAACGCCGTCACGGTACCGGGGCTACGTTGCGGCGTGGTACGTCCGGCGTCCCCAAGCGGAGGATACGCGTCAGCGTGTGGGCGCCAAGGACGTCCCCATGGCGATCTCGCCTTACATCTTTGGCATTCACGCAGTGACGTTGGGAGATGATCCATATACGCGGGATCCGATCCGGGGACTCTATGCAGAGACGGACAAACGGGGGTGGATTTTCTTCACAGAAGTATGCGGCCGCCACCCTCATTCCCTGCGGGTCGATCCGGAGATTCGTCGTCGACTCTGGGACTGGATCCACAGGGGATACGGTGTCATCATCCGGCTGAACCACGGTTACGAACCCGGCGGCACGCTGCCCGAGTCGAAGTTTTACGAGGACTTCGCTAAGGCCGCAGCACGCTGGGTCGAGCTCTATCTCAAGGACGACACGCTGTCGTCTAACGATTACGCATGGACGATCCAAATTGCGAACGAGCAGAACAATCCCCGGGAGCATCCCGGTGGTTTTGAGCATCCGATCGAGCACATCACTCCGGAGCTCTACGCCGAGGCGTTCAATCTCACCTATGCAGAGATCAAGCAGGTGCTGCCCAACGCGATTGTCTGTCCAGGAGCGATCGATCCGTTCAACTACATGCCGATGCGCAAGCTCAACGACGTCCGCTGGCGGCCCCTGGATTACTTCACCACGATGATGGGTAACATCGGAGCCCTGGACGGCATCATTGTGCACGCTTACACGCACGGTCCGAACCCGGATGCTGTCACGCATCTCAAACGCTTTGGTGATGGGCATGGTCCGCTGGGCGATCACTACTATGACTTCCAAACGTACCGCCTGTTTATGGAACGCGTGCCGTCGAAGTGGCGACGGCTGCCCGCCTATATCACGGAGATGAATCACATTCACCGACCGGCTGGGGAGCACGATCAGGGATGGGTCAATCAAAACGTCGGCTGGGTGCGTGAAGTGTACGAGGAGATCAACCGTTGGAATCAGCGACCGTACGCGCAACAGATTCGCTGCGGCTTGCTCTACCGCTGGATGGGTGATCAATGGGCCATCGACCGAAAACCTGAGATCCTCACCGATTTCCGGCAGTCTTTGAAACACGATTACCGTTGGCGTGCTGTTGAGCCTACGATGGAGACCTTCTCGGCTCTGGCAGGCCCACCGCGCTTGCAGGTATCCAGGGTTGAGAAGCCCAAAGAGCGGACCCTCGTTCACCCGGACGATCTGAGTCGTCTCAGTTGGCTCGGCAAGAAAGGGCAAAGGGTGCTCAACGGGGCCGGGATCAAGCTGTTCGAGCAGTTAGCCGCCCTGTCTCCGCGCGAGCTTGAGACCCTCCTTGACGCAACCGGGTTCCGGGCCCAGCACCCTGAAACGTGGCCCGAGCAGGCTCGTCTGGCGCTCAAGGGCGATTGGGACGCGATTCGCCGGTACAAGGATCATTAAACCTAGATTTCGCACCTTAACAGTTAAATAGAAGGGGGATAAAGTGGCGGAATCGTCCTTTTGTGGCAAAGTATAGGTGTCAAAGCCCACTAGCCAAAGAAGAACGATTCCATATGAATTCTGCCACGAAATCCTATAGAAAGCAAATCCTGATCTGGCTCGTTTGCGCGCTCACCGTCTTCGTGTTTGTCGCGTCACCCGGACAAATGCCCACCGCACCAGACAGTGAGTTCCCTGTGTTGAGCGGGCTCGTGGGGCATAAAGGGCCCTTGTTCGTCTGGCAGTATCGGCTGCGCATCACCATCCGTCGCCGGAAACGGACGCTTCGGCGGATCTACCACCGGGTAGCCTGGGCCATGCACCTGATGACCCTGGTACGTCAAGGGGCCCTAACCATGGCGCAGATCGTGGACGGGCTTACGCGAGCCCAAATACGGCGACACTTGGGCGCATTGCCGGTGCTGTATGCCTTGCTCGAAGCGCTCCACGTGCGGGAGATCATCAACCGTCACTGTCCCACCCGGGCAGAAGTAGATCACGGCACCGTAGCCTTGGTACTGATCCTCAATCGTCTCACCACACCGTATCCACTCTATCAGATTGCGGAGTGGCTCTCCCATACGATCTTACCCGAGCAGTTGGGCATCCCCGCAGCCAAATTCAATGACGATCGCCTGGGACGTACGCTCGATGCCCTCAGTCAGCATAGTCGGGCGATTTGGCTGGAGGTGGTCTCCCAGGCGCTCTCACGAGCAGGGGTTACCGTCAAGATGCTCTTCTATGATCTCTCCGCCTTCGTCGCCCACGGCGCGTACGCCGAGAGTCAGCATGTGGACTTCGGGTTTGCGCACAACACGCCGATGAAAAAGCGCAAGTTCAAAGTCGGGTTGAACGCCACGGCTGATGGCAACATCCCCACAGAACAGCAGCTTTGGTCAGGACGCACGACGGACGTGGCGACGGTGGAGGGAAACCTGAAGCGTCTCCGGGAACTGTTGGAGGCATGCGGGAAGTGTCTCCAAGAGGTACTTCTCATCGGAGACCGCGCCACCCTGAACAGCAACCTGGCCTTGACCTACGATGACGAAAAAGTGCGCTACTTGGCAGGGCTCGAAGCGCGCACGAAGGCCCATCGCGCCTTGCTGGTCGCCTACCCAGACAAAGACTTCTGGCCCCTCGATGCAGCCCGCGGGAAGGCCGGATACTGGGGGAAGCCCTGTCCGGTCACGTTCAACCATGACGGTCGCCAAGTCACGCACCAAGGGCTGATCGTCCTCAGCGGTCCGATGCGCAGTGCTTGGCGGAAGCATCGAGCGATCAAGTTGCGCGAGTTGCGACAGGCGTTGCAAGCGGTGCGCGCCAAGATTGGAGAACCTCGGTATCGTACCGTCCCCTGCGTACAACGCAGCGCTAACGCGGCACTCAAGAAATTCTCGGTTGGCAAGTTTGTGCGGGCCACAGCCTATGAAGACGCGTCAGGGCAAGTCGGTCTCCGTTGGGAAATCGACCGCCAGGCCCTGTGGGCCGCGATGCGCAAGGACGGGCGCTACTTGTTGGTCACCAACGACCCGACGCTTTCCCCACGCGAGATGCTGGCTCTCTATCGTAAGAAGGATGGCGTAGAGAAGGATTTCCGGATTGCCAAGAGCGACTTGAAGGTCTCTCCCATCTATCTACACAAAGATCGTCGGATCGAGGGCATGTTGCTGATTCACATGCTCGCGCTCCTGGCGTACACGATCTTGGAACGCCAGGCCCATCAGCATGGGCTCCAGTTGACGACCCGCCGGATCATCGCGCAACTCTCT
>DAOTTS010000015.1:0-10271 GCA_034437735.1 Anaerolineae bacterium | reverse complement strand
CCGATAGTAGCCCATCACCCCGATGAGTCGATAGCCGACCTTCCGGATGGACCCAAAGGCAGGGCGGTTTTCCGGCATAAGCCCCGCGACGATCCGATGATAACCTTGCTTAGCCAAATCTTGTATCATCACAGACTTTGCAAAAGGATAGATCGCTTGACCGCGAAACTCGGGGTCGGTGAACGCCTCGTAGCTGTACGCCGAACCAGGGGCCAGTTCAATGCCACAGGAGAGATAATCGACCCAAGCGCGATGGCGTGCCAGCCAACACGCGTGTACGATTCGCCCTTGGTACCGTGCAATCCAGCACTGCTGACCCTCACGGATACGCGCCGCAATCCGATCCGAATCGCTATCCGGTCGAAACCGGAGGTAGTCCGCTAGACCATCCGCCGTCAAAACGTCGATCTCAACCGGAATCTTAGCCGCTACCTTGTTGATGGGCAGTGAATACTCAACAAGGGTCAATCGCCGGTAGACCGTCTCGCCAAGGACCTTGAACCAGAGAGAACGCAAACCTTCCTCACGCAGCACTTCACCAGCCCGGCGGACAATCTTACGGACGGTCCAATTCTGATGGGTCATCGTCTCTGAGGTCGACATCCTGTCCGCTAACCTCCCCCCATCCGGGACAGTCCCATATTGTCATTCGACTTCATCATCGTACCGGTCAGGATCCTCCAGCCCTGTTGGATCTCCGCCACTGTCACCAAGCGCAAGCCCAACACAAGCCCGCCATAGGCCATCAGAAACCCCGCATAGAGTCCCAGGTTGATAATCCACGCGCCTCTGAATACCAGAAGGCTCAAAAAAGGAAGGGCAGCCACAACAGTCACCACCCAACCCCTCATCCTGTAACGCCTATGTTGCATCGCCCGAGACGTCAGGTACAAACTATAGCCGATGGAGGCCACCAGAACCGCGATGCACGCGCCCAGACTTTGATAACGCCGGATAAGCGGAATCGCGACCGTCCAGAAGAGCCCCACCCGGATTATCGAGCCAGCCAAGACCTGGCGTGGGGCTTCGAAAATCAACAACAGCATCTGGGCCACACTGCTCAGAGCCAAAAAGAGGAGGGTCACTGCTAGGGGGATCAGATGCCCCGCCACCGGTCGGTACGCATCCCCTAATACAAGCGGAACCGCATCTCCTGCCAGCAGCAACGTCGCAAACACGATAAGCATCGCGCCCACCGCCAACCCTTTGAGCAGGCGTTCCACCCACGACTCCAGCTCCTCGGCCCGTCCCTTATCCACATACCGGGTCAAGAACGGGGCAAACGCGAGGGTGAGATTGGGCATCACGAGGGCGGCGGTCAGATAGACGTTGTACGCCAAGCCGAAATACCCGACCTCCGCATAGTCATCGGTCAAGATCTGGACGAGCACCTCCCCGCTGCGGCGGAACGCACTGAGAAACAGGCTGCTGAGGAAATACGTCAAGCCAAAGCGCAAAAAGGGCATCATTTGTTTGATATGGGGCGCAAGCGCACGGTGAGATATAAACGACCGGGTCCATATCAACCCAAGCCCCCACAAGAAGATCTCCACTGCCAACCAACCGAGCATCGCGCCCTCAAGCCCCATCACCCAGAATCCCACAACGACCGAGACAAACGAGAGCCAGCGGCGGAGCAAGCTGCTGGTTCCCCATCGACCCGCGCGATTGAGACCGACAAAGAGCGTCATCATCAACTCGGAGATCGCACGAAAGACCACGGTTCCCGCGGTCAACGCCAGCGTCGTCACACTGAAGTCCCTGAGCCATCCCCACGCGATGACAAAGAACAGGATCGCAGCGAAGAGGCCAATGGAGGCACGTATCGTAACAAGGCTGCTGAAAAACGACCGCAATGCGGTCGGATCTTCACGCCACTGAGGCACATACCGAATGATCACCTCACGGAAACCGAGCCGGCTCGACAGAACGAACAGAAGGCTGATTGACGTGATCAAGGCATACTTCCCATATACCTCCGGTCCCATCAACCGGGGAATGACCAACGCGACGAGCAATCCAATCACAGCCTCCGCGCCCTGTTGGACGATAAGGATACCGCTGTTTCGAACCGCGCTCTGAGCCTCCAATCTCATGAGGAGACAAGGTGAGCAGCAAGCTGTCGCGCCTGTCGAATCACCGCATCCATATTCAGATACTGAAATTGCCCGGTGCGCCCGGTAAGATGGAGCGTAGGCCACCGGTCCAGAAACTGATGGGCACGTTCGAGAAGATCCGCGTATCCAATACGATAGATAGGATAAGCGTGTCGAACTCGGGTCACCCAAGATCTTAGTACCGGTCGGGTCGTCAGAAAGCTCGATCGCGCCAGCCCGTTGAGCGTTGCCCGAACCAATGCGTCATCCGAGCGCTGCCAGTAAGAATCCCACTCACTGCAGAAGATCTCGGCACACAGAGAAGTACGGCCCTCGGGCGCCATCGCCTCACTCCAATTGGCGGGCTCGTGAACCCGACCAAAGATGAGATCCGATTGGGGGAAATACGTCCACGTGTCGGAGTTGACGCGCGGCACGTCCAATGCCAAATGCACACAGATGAGATCGCGGTAGTCCAGTGCCTCCACCCCCAGCGGTTCTCCATGCTTAGGGGCCTCCCTATTTGCCGCCAGCATCCGCACCAGCGCTGTCAACGGCAGCGTGGAGACCACCTGGGACCCGTAGACCTCCCGCCGTTCCTCATGATTCTGAGTTGTGACGCGCCACCGCCCTTCATCCTCGATGCGCGCAAGCGCGACAACCGGACTCTCGAGATGAATGGTTCCCCTGCCACTGCCTTCAATGTGATCTCGGAGACGGTCGGTCAACATCCCAATGCCCATCCGGGGATAAAGGAACTGCGACGTGAGCGTCGCCGGCTTGTTTGAGCGCTGAGACAGGCTCTTTCTCACAAAAGCAAGAAGGTTGGCCAATTGGATCCGCTCGCTCGCCCAATCTGCAGAGAGTTGGGTACACGGAATCCCCCAGACCTTAGCCGTATAAGGTTGGAAGTAGATCCGGTAAAGCGCCCGACCGAACCTCCGCACCACCCAGTCCTCGAAAGAGCGATCCGGTTTCCGAGCCGAGGTGTGCAATCGAGCCCAGACGTAAGAAAGTGCCACACGCACGGCGTGAGGCAGCGCCAAGGCGGTCAGCGCGTTGGGCAGTTGAAGCGGATACGTGACGTAACGCTCGTTGAAATAGATATGACTGGCCCGGGTCACCTGGAGCAAATCGTCCCCGAGAATATCGACCACCCAGTCGGCGACATCCTGCCATTCGGTGTGAAAGCGATGCCCACCCAGGTCGAAGCGATAAGCATCGAAGGTCATCGTACGACAGAGCCCACCGACTTGAGCCTCCTGTTCGAGGACCGCGACTCGCTTTCCCTTGTTTACAGCTTCATAGGCAAACGTTAAGCCTGCAAGCCCTCCACCAAGTACGACATAATCATAACGAGTTGCTGCATTCATAGAGAACCAGTCGCTGACGTTTTCAACGAAGTCTCCTCCGTGGATTCGAGCATCCATACCAACAATCGTACGAAAATCGGGCAAGCCCCAGGTATTTTAATGCGAGTCACACTTTTTGCCATGCGTCGCGGACGAGTGCATAGGAACGACAGATCCCTCCCAAAAAACTAAACTCCCCGGCGCGGGAACTAAACCCGCACCGGGGAGGTGAAATTACGTCTTGAGCCGTTAGTCGACGTCCGGTTGGTCCTTCGCTAACGTCGGCGCATGACCTGCCAGGGCATCCTCCTTCAACGCCGCGACAAACATCAACGAGGAAAGCCGGTTCACGTACGCCAGGTTGGGCGCCCACAAGCCGGCGCCGGCCTCGTCAAGCGCGACGATCCGACGCTCGGCCCGCCGGACGACCGTCCGGGCCACGTGACACGCCGCGCCGGCCTGGGAATCTCCCGGAAGGACAAAATCCCTCAGCGGGGGAAGATCGCCCTCCAACATAGCGATGGAGGCTTCCAGCCAGGCCACCTCGTCCTCACCCAAGCCAAGATAGGACTCACGGATCTCCGGCGTGGCCGAAAGGTGCGACATCAGGCGGTAGAGGTGGCGCTGCACGGTAGGTAGCCGCTCCTTCAACAGGGGCGAGCGACACAGCGAACGCGCCCAGCCGATCGCGGCACTCGCCTCGTCGACGGATCCCACCGCCTCCATGAGAGCATCACTCTTCTGGACACGTCCTCGGCCGCCCAACCGCGCCGTGTCGCCACGGTCCCCCTTGCCTGTGTAAAACGCTGTCTTGGTCATCCTTGTCTCTCCGATGGCATCAGGTCGCCGGCTAGACCTCAGTCTGCCCGACCAGCTTGACGTAATTGGCCCGTTCGAACGCAGCCGGATTCGGGCTCTTCTTGTGGCTCAAGATGCCCTTAACCTCAGACAGGGACTCATACTCGTGGTCGGATAGCCAAGCCTGCACACCATCGACGAGAGGCGTCAGCCGGTCGATACCGTGCTCCAAGAGGACCGAGCAGACGTTCGCGATATCCGCCCCAGCCATCACCGCCTTGATCACGTCCTCCGAGGTGTGAACCCCCGTCGTCAACGCCAAGGAAGCCTCAACCTGCCCGTAGAGGATCGCGATCCAACGCAGGGGCAAGCGCATCTCATCGGACGTACTGAGCACCAACGTGCGCGTGGACTCCAGCGCCTCGATGTCCAGATCCGGCTGATAGAAACGGTTGAACAACACCAACCCATCGGCGCCGTTTTGATCCAGCTGAGAGGCCATATTCGGGATGGCACTGAAGAACGGGTTCAGCTTCAGCGCGACCGGGATCGAAACTTCATCCTTGACCCGATCGAGCACGGCCAGATAGTGGGCCTCGATCTGCGCCCCCGTCAACTGGGTCGACGTCGGCAAATAGTAGAGGTTAAGCTCAATCGCGTCCGCCCCGGCCTCCTCAAACAGCCCCGCATACCGGGTCCATCCCCCCTCACTGTACCCGTTGAGGCTGGGGATAATCGGGATGTCCACCGCCGCCTTGGCATCGGTGATGAGATCAAGATAGAGTTTCTCATCCCGTCGGAACTCATCCAACTCCGGGAAGAAATCAACATGCTCGGCATAGCGGTACTTCACGTCCTCAATGACCGAATCCAGAAGGAGCGCCTCCTGATCGATCTGCTCCTCAAAGAGGGAGTAAAGCGTGACAGCGCCCGCACCGGCATCCTCCATCCGCTTGATGTTATCGAGTTCCCGGGAGAGCGGTGACGCGGAGGGCACCACAGGATTTTTAAGACTAAGTCCCATATAGGTCGTCGTGAGGTCAACCATACTCTTATCCTCGCTTTCTTTATATTTTGTAGACTTAATTATATTTTAAGTCAAAAGCACAGAAAACTCAAGGTCGAGAATGCGCAAGCAACTGACAAGACGGAGATTACAAATCTCCTCGGAGCGTGGGTGACAAGAACAAAAGGAGACCTATGAACCCGGACGAAGCGCGAATCTCCTCAGAGCAAGGGTGACAAGCCGCTGCCGATAAAACGATCCAGGATTGACAATCATCCCCTTTTGCTTCATAATCCCAACATACCTATGAAATCCTGGTCTCGTTCGCTTATGGGTTTGATCGCGCTTCTGCTGGTGGCATGTGCGGGCTTGCAGCCGACCTCGCCACCGGCGTCGCCGGCCGTCCCGACCCCCACCCCGTCGCCGACGTTCACTCCAACCGCCACACCGACGCCTACCCCGAGCCCGACACCCACGCCGACGCCCACCCCTCAGCCGGCCGACCGGCTGGCTGCCGCAGAGCGTGCGATGGATATCGGCCATTGGGACCTGGCGGACGAGCACTATACACGGCTGCAGACCCAGCCGATGGCCTCGTCCACCCAGGTCTGGAAGGCCACGTTGGGGCGCGCCCAGGTCGCCCGCGCCCGAGGGGACTTCGATACGATCACCACGCTGGTGCCGACACTTCTCCAGAACGAAGACCTACCGGCACCTTTACGGGTCGAAGCGGAGCTCGTCCTCGCCGATGCGTGGCGGGCCCTGGGCGAACATACCCAGGCCGCCGAACACTACGGGGCAGCCGCGGCGTTGGAGCCGCTGCTGGCTCCGCACCTCTACGACTGGCAGGGCGATGAGTACTATGCATCCGGTCAATATGACGCTGCCCTAGCGGCCTACCAGCAAGCGCGCCCCGGCAAGACGACGAGAAGCCAAATCGCCGGTATCCTCGAAAAGATCGGGCTGGCCTATGCAGCGACCGGCGACTTCGAGTCCGCCATCGCCACGTACGAGGAGATCCTGTCCTTGGCTCAGAACCCGGGCTACCGGGCGCGCATCCTCTACCAGACGGCCGAGACCGAACGCCTGGCAGGGCAGACGCAGGCCGCCTACGCCCGCATGCAGACCTTGATCGCCACGTACCCCAGGGAGGCATCCGCGTATGATGCCCTGCTCGTGTTGGTTCAAAACGGCATCCCGGTCGAAGAGATGCTGCGCGGCAGAGTCGATTACTACGCCGGCGCCTACGGCCCGGCGGTCGAGGCCTTCTACCGGATCATCCAGGGCGATCCGGACCACGAGGGCGCCCCGCACTACTACGCCGGTATAAGCTATCTGGAAGCCGGCAGCTATCAGCTCGCCCTGTCGGAATTCAACCTCCTTATCGAGACCCATCCCGAGGATTCGTTCGTGCCCCTGGCCTGGATGGGCAAGGGCGCGACCTTCGCGGTCCAGGGCCAGCGTGAAGACGCCGTCGAGGCGTACCTGACGGTGACGGACCGCTATCCCGATCATCCCAAGGCCCCGGAGGCTTTGCAGGAAGCAGCCGACGCGCACGAGGAGGCCGAAGATTACGAGGCGGCTGCCGAGCTCCTCACCGAGCTCGCCGACCGTTATCCCAACACCGAGGAAGCCCCCGAGGCCCTCTTCCAGGCGGGACTGCTGGCCTACCGCAGCGACGATATGCCTAGCGCCGAGAAGACCTGGCAATCGCTCACCGAGGCCTTTCCCACCGAAGATCGAGCTCAGGCCGCGCACTTCTGGCTCGGGAAGACCTATCTGGCGACCGGAGAGACGGTGAGCGCGACCCACGCGTTCAGTCGAGCGGTGGAGGCCGATCCTTGGGATTTCTACGGCCTGCAGGCCCGCGATGCGCTGGCGGGCGCCCCTGAGTTCAAGCCCACCGCGACCGCGATGACGCCCTGCGCGACACCGGAGGAGCGGGAGAACGCCGAGACGTGGCTGCGAACCTGGCTTGACGTACCGGAGGGACAATCCCCGGGCAGCCTGCCGGCCTCCCTCGCCGACGACCCCCGCATGCTCCGGGGGACACGCCTGCTGGCGCTGGGCTACGTCAACGCCGGGCGGGCAGAGATGGAGGCCCTGCGGGTCAGCACCGATGACGATCCCCTGACCCAATACTGGTTGGCCCTCGCATTCCGCGACGTGGGGCTCTACCGCTCGTCGATCATCGCGGCGGCGACCGTCTGGCAGCACGCCCCCGTCGATTCCTTCGGGGCGTTGCCACGGTTCCTGGGATGCCTGATCTACCCGACCTACTACGACCGCCTGGTCGAGCAAGCCGCCGAGGCGCACGATCTTCCGCCCCTCTTTGTCTACGCGCTCCTGCGGCAGGAGAGTCTCTTCGAGGGATTTGCCACGTCCTGGGCCTCGGCGCAGGGCCTTATGCAGGTGATCCCCTCCACGGGCGCCGAGATCGCGTCCGCACTGGGATGGCCCCCGGACTACGAGACCCGCGACCTGTACCGCCCGATGGTCAGCGTCAGGTTCGGCGTCTGGTACCTGGCTACGCAGCGCAATCAACTGGACAATCTCTTCGCCGCCCTGGCCGCGTATAACGGCGGGCCGGGCAACGCCGCCTGGTGGTGGGAGATGGCCGAGGGTGACGAGGATCTCTTCGCGGAACTGATCGGGTTCAGCGAGACCCGGCTCTACGTGCGGTTGATCCGGGAGCACTATGCCAAATACGCCTGGCTCTACGGCGACCTGGAGATGCCGGCGGAGACGAGCCCGGTCGAGACCCCCACGCCGACGGCGACGTCAACGGCGACAGCAACGCCGAGCGGAGAGTGACCCCCAACCTGTTGACGTTCAGTCCTCGGGGACCAAGGGACGCTTGTTGGGCATACCGGGCCGGCGCGGATACCCCTCCGGCGTCGCGCGGACCTTATCAATCACCACGAGATACCGCGTCTCGGCCAATCCGCGCAACTCCACGGGCACCAACCGCCGGACGCGCCCGCCCAGACGCTCGATCGTCCACTCACTGCGCTGGACCTCTGCCGGCGCGGACTCCCCTTTCTGAGAAAGCACCTGCCCCCCGATCTCCACGAGGGGCAGCAGATACTCCGACAGGATCGTCAGGTCGGCGACGGCACGCCCAAAGGCCCAATGATAACGCTCGCGGTGGTGCGGATCCTGCCCCAACGTCTCGGCGCGCCCGTGGAGCACCGTGACGTCGCGCAGTCCCAACGTCTCCACCAGATGCTTGAGGAAGCGCGTCTTCTTCGCCCGGGCATCGAGCAGCGTCAGTTGGATGCCCGGGCAGAGTATCTTAAGCGGGATGCCGGGGAACCCGGCACCGGTGCCGACGTCGATCACCCGACTCCCGGAGAGCCGGTCGTCCTGCTCCATCGCCTTGAGGCATGACAAAGAATCGAGAAAGTGGCGCACCTGAATGCCGACGTCGTCGGTGATTGCGGTGAGGTTAAAGCGTTGGTTCCAGGTGATCAGGACCTCCTGATAGGTGCGAAACGCTTCCAGATGGTGGGGCTGCAATCGAATCCCTAAATCTTTGGCACCGGCGATCAGATATTCCACATCGATCCTTTCATCCCTCGACAAACAGACGGTCGGTACGCAATCCCTTCTATTATACCAGAACAAAAGAAACCGCAGCGCGGCGCGGCGGCCAAAACCTGGGTGGTTCGGGCTGGAGCCGGCGATTACAAATCTCCCCGGAGCGAAGAGGACACAACCGTGCGCGGGGCGTTGTGCATTCGGAGAAGGACGGTATAATACGGGATGTTGAAATCCCGAGGCAAGCAATACGCCGAGGGACGCAAGCCAATACCCAGTCGGTCAAGCGTGGATGGAGGGACTCGTGGCATCTGACATTCAAATGCGCCGGGCAAAACTCTCGGACGCAGAAGACATCGCGGCGTTCATCAAGCGCGCGCGTCCGAATGTGGAACTCAGTCGGCTCGACATCGCGGAGCGATTTGGACAGGTCGGATTCCTGCTCGCCGAACGGGACGAGACTATCGTCGGCCTCCTGGGATGGCAGGTCGAGAACCTCGTCGTCCGGGTGACCGATTTTCTCGTTATCGAGGCCCCCGATCACCGCCTAACCGTAGGGAAACCGCTGGTCCAGACCATGGAGGAGCAAGCCGGAGACCTAAACGCGGAGGCGATCCTGCTCTTTATGCCCCCCAACTCCCCAGCGGAGCTGGTCTCCTACTGGGAAACGATGGGATACGAGCGGCAGGCGATCGCAGACTTTCACCGGGCATGGCGGGATGCCGTCGGCGAGTGGGCCGAAGACGCCGAATCCGTGATGATCAAGCGCCTGCGTGAGGATCTTATCCACCGCCCGATGTGAGGGGACGACAACTAAGTAACTCCGTAAAAGTTTCTTCATTCATTTTGAAGACCGCCCCCGAGGACGGGAGCTATGAGCAGTGTTAAGACACTTGCTCTTACCTACTTAGGAGCGCGTTGTAAAGGACTGATTCTTGATAGGAAGGCTGCCAATTTATGGACACCCTAAAAACGTTCGTCAATGAGCACCCGCAGTGGACATCCTGGATCGTATTGTCGATCGGGATGGTCGCTATTCTCGTCTGGTCGGCGCGCGACGTCGGCCTTTTGCCGGGTCAATGGGCCGCGCTTATCATTGCCACGATCCTGGTGGCCGGGCTGGCCGTATGGATCATCGGATGGGAGGATGAGGAGCTGACTGAGGAGGCCGACCAAGACACTCAGTCCGAGAAATCGCAATCTGAGGTGTCATAACGTCCCACCGAGGTGCAGCTCACCCATCGATCCGCCATACACCGTCACGCATGCTATGCCCCCGACATCTTTGGGGGCATCTTGCTTGGGGCTCGGGGATTTTCACGGGGCGGAGAACACGGGGTGAGGTTGCCACAACCGAGACATCCACTATAATTTCATTTGGGTGTGTTTCAAATGAGTTGAAAATCAGGTATCCTACAGAACAGTAAGGTCACCACAACCCCTGAACTGGAGGATAGCCATGACTTTCAACTCAGATCA
>DAOTTS010000014.1:0-22438 GCA_034437735.1 Anaerolineae bacterium | reverse complement strand
GCCAGTGTACGGCTGACGCCCGGTTTGCGGTCGAGGTGCTGGCAGAGTTTGACAATGCGCAGCGCGAATTTGAAGGTTCTCTCCGGCAAGTCTCGTTTCATTTTTTCTCACCTCTTCCTTCTTCTTACTTCACCCTTCGCCCTTCACACTTCACACTTCACACTTCACACTTCGCCCTTCTCACATCGAGCTTGCCGGTGACCACGTCGGCGATAAGGCGCGTGCGGTACTCATGGACGAGGTCGATTTGGTGTTGCATATAATGAAGGGCTTCGTCCAATTCAGTGATCTTTTGATTGAGATGTTTGATGAGTTGCTCTTGCTCCTCGGTTGAAGGAAGAAGTAAGGGAAAGTTGCCAAGCGTTGTACTATTCGTTGACGCCAAGTTAGTGGTCTGTTTAGCCGTAAATTCAAAATAGCGCCGACCGTAGGAAGAGGTCATCAAAAGAGTCAGATACTCTGGCAATAATCGGTCAGGATTCGCGCGTACCGCAAAAAGATGATTTTGATGTAAACAGCCTCGAATTTCATCGTGCCAGATCGCGCCCCGTCCCAGCTTGTCCCGATCTCCACCCTCCGTCATCAAGACATCGCCACTCTGAAGTTCGCTCCTGACAATTTCCGACTGAGGAACATGAATCGTCGTAACATCACTTAAATCCAAATAACCATCTTGTACATTGGCGACTCTCAAATAGGGACGCTCTTCAAGCGGCTCCGAACCATAATTCTTTCCCAACGTCAGCCCGGTTTGTACGTATGCCAGGTATTTAAGACGTATGATCTCCCAATGCTGAGGAATCCCGCCCAGCCATTCTAGACCGGAGTCCTTGAGCGGCACGTCGGGGTCGAGGCCACGGGTGACGGCGCGCTGGATGAGCGCCTGCTTCTGCTCCTCCAGGATCTCGATGAGTCGCTGCTTGCCGCGGATGTAGCGGCGGGTGAGGCGTTCGAAGCGTTCTAGGTAGCGAGCGATGGTTTGCTGTTCCTCGTAAGGTGGTCTTGGGAGCTGTTCACATTTTAATTTCTCCATAGGGATTCGCATACGATGTGAAAGAATACCGTTTCCAAGACGAACCAAACTGCGCTGAAATTGCTTCATCTGGAAAACATAGTCGTAATAATACGGACTATCATCGTTCTTACGCGGCTGCAATACGTAATAGACGGGGCTTAGACATCCAGTATATTGTGATCGTCCCACAGAACCAATAATTACATTCATAGAATTCATAACAATATCATTAGGACGAACAATTTTATACCGCGTGATATCTTCAGATCGTTTATTACCGATATTCCCCTTCTCTTCATAAGGTATGACTCCACGATCTCGAAGCAAAGAAAGCACTTGTATTACTTGTCCGTCTTGGTTTTTCTCTCCACGTTCTTTGAGGATCGCGCCAAGGCGATCAACTCTCCAATGCGAAGGTACTTGTCCGAACCAAGGCACCCCGGAGTCTTTATAATCAGAGTAAGGCTTTAGTTTATTGCTCACGCCGACCCCTCCACATCCACCAAAATCTGCGCGAGGAGTCCATCAGTCTCCTCCTCCACGGTCTCGATCTCCTGGCGAATCTCCGAGAGCGGGCGCAGTGCCTCCGGTTCGTAGAAATAGCGGTTGAACGAGATCTCATAGCCGACGTCGGTGCGCTCGGGGTCGATCCAGGCGTCGGGGACGTACGGCAGCACCTCGCGCTCGAAGAAACCAACGATGCCGCCCGCCTCCAACAGCGGAATCTGCTCCGTATCGCGCAGGTCGGTCTCCGACTCGTACTCGACGATGCGGTCCTTGCCGTCAATCGTCACGGCATACCGCCCGTGTAAGGGATCGGCCTCGACCTTCTTCGGGCTGTAGGTGCGGTCGATAACGGGTTCGGCCTCGGGATCCACCGCCGTCAGTGTGTCCTGCAGCAGCCCAAGATGACGCTTGTAGAAGCGGAAGTCGGCCCGTTTTTCGACGGCGCGCACGAAGGCGTTGAAGTCGCGGTGCGGGCCTTCACCCCACTCGTCGGCCATAACGTCGACGAGGTCGGCGAGCTCCTGGTCGTCCTTCTCCTGACACGCGATGCGCAGCCGGGCACGGCTGTCGGCATCCAGGACCACGTGAAGGCGCAGCGGGCGCTCGACGGTGATCTTCCAGTAGCCAAACGCCTTGTTGGGGAAGATTTTCGACTGGCCGGTCTCCTCAAAGGCAAAGTAGGCATCCAGGATGCGCTGGATGTCGGCCTCCGCCAGCTCGCAGTTCTTCTGGCCCAGGTTCTTGCGCAGCGGCGTGTACCACTCGGTGGCGTCAATGAGCTGCACCTTACCCTGCCGCTGCTCCGATTTGCGGTTGGAGAGCACCCAGATGTAGGTGGCGATGCCGGTGTTGTAGAACATATTGAGCGGCAGCGCGATGATGGCCTCCAGCCAGTCGTTCTCGATGATCCAGCGGCGGATGTTGCTCTCGCCCTGCCCGGCGTCGCCGGTGAAGAGGGAGGAGCCGTTGTGGACCTCGGCGATGCGGCTGCCCAGGGGAGTTTCCGTCTTCATCTTGCTGACCATGTTGGCCAGGAACAGCATCTGTCCGTCGTTGGAGCGGGTGAGCAGGCTGTATTCCGGATCGCCCGCATGGTTCACGATGAAGCGGGGATCCGTGATCTTTCGTTTGCCGCCCATCCGGCGGATATCGGCCTTCCAGCTCTTGCCGTAGGGCGGATTAGAGAGCATAAAGTCGAACTCACGACCGGGGAAGGCGTCCTGGGAGAGGGTCGAACCGAAAGCGATGTTTTTGGCCTCGTCGCCCTCCCCTTTGAGCAGCAGGTCGGCCTTGGCGATGGCATAGGTCTCAGGGTTGATCTCCTGCCCGAAGAGGTGGATGGAGACTCTCTTGTCGTGGGTCTTGGCCAGCTCGGTGAGGGTGCGCTCCGCCACCGTCAGCATGCCGCCGGTGCCGCCGGCACCGTCGTAGACCAGGTAGGTACCGGACTGTATCTCTTCAGCGACGGGGAGGAAGATCAGCCGCGCCATCAGGTCGACGACGTCGCGCGGGGTGAAGTGCTCCCCGGCCTCCTCGTTGTTCTCCTCGTTGAAGCGCCGGATCAGCTCCTCGAAGATGGTGCCCATCGCGTGGTTGTCGAGACCGGGCAGGACCACCTCGCCCCGGTGGTCGCGGACCGGCTCCGGGCTGAGGTTGATCGTGGGATCCAGGAACTTCTCGATGAGGAAGCCCAGGACGTCGGCCTCCAGCAGCGTGGGGATCTGGTTGCGGAAGCGGAACTTCTCCAGGATTTCCTGGACGTCGGGCGAGAAGCCGTCGAGGTAGGCGATGAAGTCGTCTCGGAGCTGCTGCCGCCCCGTGCGCGCCTTGAGGTCGCGTAACGTAAAGGGGGACGTGTTGTAGAATGCCTGGTGCGCGGCTTGCTCCAGCGCGCCCTCCTGGTTGGTGATGCCCGCCGCGTCAAGATTCTCCTTCATCGCCAGGACGTCTTGCTTGGTCGGTTCCAGAACCGCGTCGAGGCGGCGGATGACGGTCATCGGGAGAATCACGTCACGGTATTTTCCACGTACATAGACGTCGCGCAGCACGTCGTCGGCGATGGACCAGATGAAGTTAGCGATCCAGTTGAGGTTATTTTCCACGATGTAGACTCCTATCGATGGGACGTCGGTGGGTGGCGCCACCGCAAGCGGGCCACGTCGACCGCAGCGAACGCGCAGACCAACATCCAGACTTGTGCAGCGTCACATAATCATACTGTACCCGTAATTGCTATCATGACAACTGTGCGCTGTGGGCCCAGCGCCGGCGGTGGGCCGACTCCAAAGGGGACAACCGACGACGGACGGCGGACGATGGACGATAGGCGAGCGTCCGGCTGGGCTGGCACAATCTCAGCTCGCTCAAAGCGGATCATCAGTTTGAGACATATGGCACCTAGGCGCGGCTGAGTCGGGATTACAAATCCCTTCGGAGCGTCGGGAGAGCGGGCACAGCGCAGGGTAAACGCCCCGAGGGGCCATCTGTCACAATCAAAGTTCCCCTGGGAGCATTCAATAGAGATATGCGCGAGGCACGCGAAATAGGCAAGCCCCCACCGGTTGCGCCTCCACAAAAAAGGATTACACTAGGGGCACTTTCAACGTACGCGACCCATACTCGGGAGGGAGTATGCCGCAAGAAACGGAGATCACCACCGTGGGACACAGCAACCATGCCCTCGACGCCTTCATCGCCCTCCTCCACCGGCACGCGGTCGACCTCGTGGTCGACGTGCGGAGCCAACCGTACAGCCGGTGGGCCGACCAGTTCAACCGGGAGCCGCTCCGCGAGGCCCTGCGCGAGGCGGGGTTCGCCTACCGCTATATGGGCGAGACCCTCGGCGGGCGGCCCAAGGACCCCCAGCTCTACGATCCGGGGGGGGAGCGGCCCAACTACAAGAAGATGCAGATGGTGCCCGCGTATCAGCAGGCCCTCGACGGACTGGTCGCGCTGGCGGAGGACCGGCGCGTCGCCGTGATGTGCAGCGAGGGGGATCACCGGCAGTGCCACCGGCACCTGCTGATCACCCAGAGCCTGCTCAAGCGGGGCGTGCGCGTGCGGCACATCCAGCCCGACGGCACGCTCGTGGAGGGGGTGCCGGAGGCGGAGCAGCTCTCGCTCTTCGGATAAACCAGGAGGCACCCGATGCGCACGATCCATACGATCGGTTATCACCGCAAGCCGTTGTCGACCTTTATCCGGCAGCTTCAGGGGGCCGGCGTGGACGCCGTCATCGATATCCGGCTCCGCAACACCTCGCACCTGGCGGGGTACACGAAGCGGGACACGCTTGAGTTCATGCTGGAGGAAGGGTTCGACCTCGCGTACGAGCACCACCCCGAACTGGCACCCACCGACGATATCCTCGATGCCTATAAAGCGACGCAGGACTGGGCGGCGTACGAGGCGGCGTTCCTGCCGCTGCTCGCCGAGCGCGACGCCGCCGCGACCGGACGGGAGATTCTGGCGCGGTACGCGCGTCCGTGTCTCCTGTGTGCGGAGCCCACCGCCGAGCACTGTCACCGCCGGTTGGTGGCGGAGGCGTGGGCCGGCGCCCTGCCTGATCTCGCGATTGTCCACCTGTAAGCGCACGTCGATCCTCAACAAGCATCCGTAATGAAAATTAGTAATCGTTTAGTTATGTGAGCAGACCAGGTGCAACGCACTTAAACTGAGTCCATAACCTACACTTAGTGCATACCGTACCTATTTGCCAGGCGTAAAAGTGCGTCGCACCTCAGAAGACTAAACAGATAAGAAAATTATAGGTCCGATCTCACGTTACCGTATGGCCTTGCCATCGGGATTTTGTCTTATGGAAAGAGGGCGCAGTCTGAGCAGCACGAAGATCTCAAGGCTCTGAAGCGTCGTTGCCTGCAAAGGCCGTCCCCGAGGACGGGGACTCGGAGCGCTTTTTCAAAGGACCGAACCTTACATGACCCTGGCAGTGACGATGCAGGAGGGTGACGATGCATACCGAAGAGGTGCTCATTCTGGCGATGACCAAGATGCTCAGCGGGATCTGCACCGGGGGCGTGACCCGGCACCGGGACGCGGACGGGCGGCTGCGGTGGTTCCGCCCGGTCCGGGCATTCGACTCGGTGCTGCCCGGCGATATGATGGAGAAGAACGGGCGGCTGATCCAGTGCTGCGACGTGGTCGCGTTCCACGTGCTCGAGCCACGAGGCGAGCCGCCGCACGTCGAGGACTGGGTGGTCGATTTCGTCCACCACCGACCGCGCGTCCTGCGGCACCTGGCGGGCGACCGCCGGGCCGCCTTCCTCGCGGAGCACGCGCGCCCGGCGGCGGACCCAATGCTCCGCCGCAAGGCGTGCTCCCTCTGTCTGGTCAAGCCGGACGACGTGACGGCGCGCTTCAGCCGCGACCCGCGCTCCGGCAAGTATCAGGCGCGGATGCGGGTCGCCCTGCCCGGCTGTGAGGGTGCGGCGGATAACGCCGGCCGGGGCTATCCGGTGACCGATCTGAAGTGGCGGGCGCTGGGGCGGCGGTGGCTCGACGAGGCGGGGGACCGCCTGGAGGTTCCCCGCGCCGAGGTGCTCGCCCGGATGGACGCGGTCGATTTGTACCTGACGATGGGCCTGAGTCGGCGCTGGCGGGGCAGGCATTGGCCGCTGGTGCACGCGATCCATCTGGTCCCGGATTATGAGATAGCGATCGATCTGGAGAATATGTAACGGCATTGAGCTGCCGGACACCTTTGTGAAACGGTCTTTACCCGGTAGGTACACAGAGTTACACAGAGGATGCACCGAGAAGGTGGGACGCACTTGACAGAGATGGTAGCGCATTGGCTTTGTAGGATTATGCTGTCCTATGCTGCCCAACCTCCAGCAGAAGTGCGTCCCACCTGATCGAAGTGCGTAATTCCTTTCCGAATCGGTGTTTCATCGATTGAAAACGCTTATCAGGCACTATCTTATGAGATCTCTCTGTGAATCTCTGTGTAACCGGTGACGTGCACGACCTCATCTCGAAAGGAGTGATGATGACCTCGGACATCCTCGAAACGCTCGGTCTCACCGCCGACGACGTGAGCCCCCTCGACAGCCACGACCGCAGCCGGCTGCTCAACTTTCTGCTCCGCTGGCATCACCTGGACGCCCTGCACCGGTGTCTCGACCTGCTGATTGCCCAACGCCCGGACCTCGTCTCGCTGCTCGACTTACGGGTCCGGGCCCTGCAGGCGGAGGGGGCCTACGCGGAGGCCGAACAGGTGATGCAAAAGCGGCTGCAGATAGGCAGCTCGATGACAGCCCGCGCCCAACTCGCCCGGATCTACCTCGCGCAAGGGAAGCAGTCGGACGCGGATACGATCGCCCGCGAGCTGGTCGAGACGTCAGGGGATCACCTGACACCCTGGTACCTGGCGCTGGACGTCGCGCTGGCGACGAACGATAGGGAGCGCGCCGCGGAGGCGTGCCGGCGGTTGCGAGAGCTGCGTCCCTATGGACGCGCGTATCTCCGTGCCATGAGAAAGTTTATGGAAGCGCGCCGGGATTGGGTCACCGCAAGCAGTTACGCCGTCAACCTCCTGCAAACGGCGAACGTGGAGCAGCCGCTCTCCATCCGCGATCTCCGGGAACTTCAAACGTACTTTGAGGCCAGCGGCGAGCGGACGCGCGTGGTCGAAATGGAGGACGCCCTCCGCCGACGCCGGAGGCGCGACCTGGACGCCCTCCGCGAGCACTTCGGCAGGGAGCCCGGACCTCCCCCCAAACGCCCCGCACCGGCTCCGCCCGAGCGCCGTCCGGCCCCCACCCTCGTGGACTCCTACAAAGACGTGCAGGTCTCCTCGGAGGAGGCGCGCGTCATCCAACAGGCCGTCGCACGCCACTTCGGGTTCCCGTCGCTCCGTCCGGGGCAAAAGGAGACGATCGCCTGCGTGATGCGGGGCGAGGACGTGCTCACGATCCTGCCCACCGGCGGGGGCAAGTCCCTCTGCTACCAGCTCCCGGCGATGCTCGCCGGCGACGGCGTCACGCTGGTCATCTCGCCGCTGATCGCCCTGATGAAGGATCAACTCGACTCGCTGCCCGCACCGCTGCAGCGCAAGGCGACGACGATCAACAGCAGCCTGGACGGCGACGAGCTGCGCCGGCGGCTGCGACAGATCGCGCACAACCGCTACCGGCTGGTCTACGCGGCGCCGGAGCGGCTCCGGCAGCCGATCTTCCTGCACGCGCTGCAGACCTCGGGCCTGCGCCGCCTGGTCGTCGACGAGGCCCACTGCGTGAGCTTCTGGGGGCACGACTTCCGCCCCGACTACCTCAAGCTCGGGGAGACCCGGCGGATGCTGGGCGACCCACCAGTGCTGGGCCTGACGGCGACGGCCCCCCCGCGCGTGCGGCGCGACATCGTCCAACACCTGAGCCCGGATGGGGCCATGCGGGTGATCGCTGGGGACGTCACCCGCCCCAACCTGCAGCTCGAGGTCCTCCGCGCGGCGAACCTCGACGAGAAGCTGCGCCGCCTGCTGGCCTTCTGTCAGGCCGAGGACGGAAGCGGCATCATCTACGCGGGCACCCGGAGGCGCTGCGAGCGGATCACCGCCATGCTCCGGCGTCACGGCGTCCAGGCCACGACCTACCACGCGGGAATCCCCAACCGCGATGAGGTGCAGGACGCCTTTATGACCGGGCAGACCCGCATCGTCGTGGCCACCATCGCGTTCGGCCTGGGCATTGACAAGCCGGACATCCGCTTTATCGTCCACTTCGTCCCGGCCAACTCGCTGGAAGCCTACTACCAGGAAGCGGGCCGCGCCGGGCGCGATGGGCAGCCGGCCCGGTGCCTGCTGATGCTCACACCCTCCGATCAGGGCACCCTGACCCGGCGGCTGCACCAGGATCAGATGGGCATCGACTTTCTGCGCGAACTCTACAGCGCGGTCTGCACCCGGCTGCGCGGTCACAGCGCCGGCAGCGTCGCGCTGGGCGACCTGGAGCGGGACACCCGCAGCGACGAGGTGCCGGTGCGGGTCGGCCTGAGCATCCTGGAGGAGACCGCGTTGATCCGTCAGGAGCCGGACGTGCCCCGCGCGTGTCTGCTCAAGTTGAGGGCGCCGGTCGATCCCGACCGGACGCCGGAGCTGGCGGCGTTCTGCGCAGCGGCACGGCTGCAGCCCGATCAGTGGCTGACCGTCAACCTGATTGACGTCGGCCGGCAGGCGGGACTCGACGCCGGTGCAATCGAGGGGCGGGTGCTCGACTGGGCGCGGAACGGCTACCTGCACTACCGGTTCTCGGGGCGGAACCGGCTGCTGGCGCGGCTCGACCCGCCGGACGACGCCTCGGACCGCATCGCGCTCTGGCTGGAGCGCTACGCCACGATCCAGACCCAGCGGATCGACGAGATCGTAAGCTACGCGAAGACGCGCCACTGCCGCCACGGGCACCTGAACACCTACCTGGGCGGACGCGCGATCGACGACTGCGGCGCGTGCGACAACTGCATCCGGGTGGCGCCGCCGGCCCGTCCGGACCTGCCCGGGAAAGCGGAGCAGTTTTTGACGATCCTGCGCTGTGCGGAGGCGGCGCCCTGGAGCTGGGGGCGGGTCAGCCTGATGCACATCCTGCGCGCCTCGGATCGCGCTCCGGCGCGGGGCCGGAAGAACCCGGCATTCGGCGCGTTGGGGTTCCGCTCGACGGCCGCGCTCAGACCGATGATCGCGCAGTTGGAGGCCTGGGGCGCGCTGAGCGCGCGGGAGCTTTCGCACGGTGGGATCGTGCTGGATCTGACCGAGCGGGGGCGCAAGCTGCTGCGCGACTCGAGCCTGATGCAGGATTATCTGGCAGGGGAGGAGGTCAAGGCATAACGCCTTTGGGAACAAGCTCCGCTCGTAGTCGGCGATTCATCGCCGTGACGCTTTACCAGATCAAGGTGCAATTAGAACGCGCACGGCGCTAAAGACGCCTATGAGTAAGGAAAACACTCCCGTCGTTGATGCGTCGTAGCCGGATCCGTGCATCCACAGGCTTCACGTCGAGATCCTTCACTTTGTTCAGGATGACGGGGAAGCCGACCTAAACTGCATCATCGCACCTTCCAGGACGCTACCGGCAGGCTCTCTTAGCGCAGATGGATGGCTGCCGGAAATCGATGGAAGATGAGGATACGTCGCAGCGTCCTGGAAGGTGTCGCGATTGGCGCTTTGCGCGTTTGGGAGTATCCTCAAGGTAATGAAGGCACGCGAGCGATGGAAACAGCGGGTCAGGACGCTCAAAACGGAGACGTACGCCCTCTACTGGGCGTATCAGGATCCCAGGGTTCCCTGGTACGCCAAGGTACTCCTCGCCCTAGTCATCGCCCACACGCTCAGCCCTATCGACCTGATCCCCGACTTCATCCCCATCCTGGGCTATCTGGACGACCTGGTGATCGTCCCGTTGGGTATCGCGCTGGCGCGCAGAATGGTGCCCGAGGCGGTGATGGTCGAGAGCCGGGCCAAGGCCCGGGCCGCGTTGGACGACGCGCGGCCGACGAGCTGGGTCGCCGCTGCGGTGATTATCACGATCTGGGTCCTGGTCGCCGCGCTGGGCGTCGTCCTCATCGTCCGGGCTTTCAGAGGGTAAGCCGGCTTCGAATCTACCATAAGGAGGCACGAGGATGAAATTTGGGGTCGCGTTACCGTATAGCATCACGCAAGCCGTACCGGAACTGGCCCAACGGGCCGAGGAGGCCGGGTGGGACGGGATCTTCCTGGGCGACGCCATCTGGACCGAGGATCCGATGATCGCCCTGGCGGGGGCCGCGATGGCGACGGACCGCATCCGGCTGGGCACGATGGTCACGCCGGTGCCGCTGCGCCGGCCGTGGAAGTTAGCCAGCGAGGCGACGGCCCTGGACCACCTCTCCGGGGGGCGGCTGATTCTGGGCCTGGCCACGGGCGCGGTCTGGATGGGGTGGCGCGCGTTTCCCGACGAGGTGACCGACGTCCGGACGCGGGCCGAGATGCTGGGCGAGACGATCGACATCCTCACGCGCCTCTTCAAACGCGAGCCGTTCGACTACGATGGCGATCACTACCACCTCAAGCTGACCGAGCTGGACCCCCGGCACTATCCGCCCAAGCCGGTGCAGCAGCCGCGCATCCCGCTGTGGGCCGTGGGCGTCTGGCCGAGGATGCGAAACATGCAGCGCGTGCTCAAGTGCGACGGCGTGATCGCGGAGGCGATGAATGCGGAAGGGGAGGCGAAGCCGGTCACCCCAGAGGACGTGCGGGCGATCCAGGCCTACGTCGAGGCCAACCGGACGCTGACCACGCCGTTCGACATCGTGGTGAACGGCAGCACGGCGGATCTGGATCCCGGGCAGCGGCGGGAGGTGCTGCGCGGGTGGCGGGAGGCGGGCGCGACGTGGTGGATCGAGGGGATGTGGGAGGCGACGGTGGCGGTCGTCACGGCGCGTCTTCAACAGGGGCCGCCCCCGCTGGACTGATCGCATCCTATCGGATTAGAAACTCGGGTTCTCCCTCCCTCCGGGGGGGAGTTAGAGGGGGGGGATTGCCCTAACCGGAAGGGGGTAAGATGACGAACGAAACGGCGTTATCACGCGACGATGGCCGCGACCCCGTGCGGGTCCTCCGCTGGGTCGCCAGGATCGCCGCGAGCCTGTCAGCGGCGCTGATGCTGCTGATCTTCGTCGGGGAAGGGATCGCCGGCGGGAGCGCGCCCCTCCTCCGCCTGACAGGGCGGGAGACCGCGCTGATGGTCGCGTTCGCGGCGGCGTGGCTGGGCCTGGTGCTGGGCTGGCGCTGGGAGCTCGTCGGCGGCCTGCTCACGGTCGGCGCGATGGTGGCGTTCTATCTGCTGGACTACGCGTGGTCCGGCAGCTTCCCGCGCGGCCCGTACTTCCTGCTCTTCTTCTCGCCCAGCCTGCTGTTCCTATACTGCGGGTGGCAGACGCGGAAGGAATCGTCGCAGCGGTAGCGATGCAGACGACGATCGCCCAGGCCGTAGCCCTCGTGATTGCGGGGAACGCCGCGCCGCCTTCGCACGCGCCCAGCGCCTTGGGGCCTTCGCCGCGGCTTTTGAGCAGTTCAACGCGGCCCTGGTGGCCGCTGCGAACAGCAGCTATCCTCCCCCAGCGACGTAGCGCAGCAGCTCACCTCACGACCAGCGGCAGATAGACCCGCCGGTCGCAGTCGGTCCACACCAGCGCCCGGATCTCCCCGCCGGTCAGGGCGCGGTCGTAGATGCGCAGGTTGTCAATCGCCCCCTCGAAACGACCGGTGTTGTATTTCGCGTACCGGTGCGCGATGTACAACGGCTGATCGGAGGCCCGGATGGAAGCGCCGAGGGTGGTAATGGGCGTGGTAACCGTGATCCCGTCCCGGTAGAGGACCGCTGTGCCCTTCTCGTAGACGACCGCTAGGTGGACCCACGATCCCTCCGGCACCGCCGGGAAATTAGCCTGGGAACGAACGGCCGCGTCGTCACTCATCTCCAGATAGGACGCACTGGCCCCCACCTTGACCGCATAGTCGGCCCATAATGCACCGTAGGTCGCGCCCTTGGAGAGCAAATGGGGGCGATCGGTGACCCCATAGTTGATGCTGGGATCGACGTAGACACACATCGCGAAGGTGGCGTGCGTCGTCAGATCCAGGGAGTCCGCGTCGGCGACCACGATGTAATCGTTGACGCCGTCAAACCCATACGCCGTGTCCGCGCGCCCGTGACGATCCGGCACCAGCGTGGCGCCCGAGACCGTGCCGTGGTTGCCGTAGACGGTCGAGTCCTCCGCGTTGCCGTCGAAAGGGTAGTGCGCGACCATCCCGGCGAGGGCCTCGATCTCGCCGTCCGAGAGCGCGCGGTCGTAGATGCGCAGGTCATCGATCGCCCCCTGGAAGCGCCCGGCGTTGTTATGCTCGTAGCGCATCCCGATATAGAGCGGCTGGTCGGAGGTCCGCATCGCGGCGTGGGTGGTGATGGGCTGCGAGACCTGGAGCCCGTTCTCGTAGAGCGTCACGGTGCTGTCGTGATAGACGATCGCCAGATGCACCCAGCGCCCCTCGGGCACCGCCGGTAGGGCCGTGGTGCGTGGGGTATTGCCGTCAACCGTGACCTCGAAGATCGACCGGGTCTCCTGGATCCGGAATCCGTAGTCGGCCCACAACGCACCGTAGGTTGCCCCTTTGGTAAAGAGATGGGGGCTGCCATACACCCCATAATCGATCTCGGGGTCGACGTTGACCCACAGCGCGAAGGTGGCACTCGTGGTCAGATCGAGGGTATCCGAATCGGGCACCCGAATATAATCGTTCACGCCATCGAAGCTGTAGGCGCGATCGATCTCACCGAAGCGGTCCGACGCCGGCGTGGCCCCCTCGACGGTGCCGTGGTTGCCGTTCCCGCTCGCGTCATCGGCGTTGCCCTCGAAGGGATAGTACGCCACCAACCCCAGGCTCAGGTCAGTGACACCGGCAGGCCCCTGGGCCACGCCCTGGACCTCCACGCCGGACGACAGCGACCCGACGAGTAAAAGGCTCAACAGGACCGCCGCCAGCATCCGACGGGCGCATCTCGCTGGCTGTCTCCCCACCATCCCTCGACCAAGTTTCGAATCACGCATGGTTAACCTCCGGGCGTTATGAGCGTTATGGTGTGTCGATGTTCTGACCAATATTATACTATAGATCCTGGAGATGCAGAAGCAGCCCGCACGAGGATGAAGTACCCGTGCTACCAAGCTGCGCCGGATGAATCCGGCTTTTTCGCCCCACCGTTCCTCAAGGCGATACATTGCCGACTACCAACCTTGGGTAGCGTATGGATACGCATCCCTCCGCACCGTTGCGAGGTGTTGCGAATCGTGATACACTGCAGCTCGTAATCGGATGGGTGATGAAGTCACCGTATCACGTCAACATGGAGGGGAGCCTTGGATAATCGCACACTGACCATCGAAGCCTTGCAGGCCTGGCAGGAGAAGCCCGAACCGTTCGCGCCGGGCGAGCCGCGCTTCTGGGATGATCCCCACATCTCCAAGGGGATGCTCGCCGCGCACCTCAACCCTGACACCGAGGCCGCCAGCCGTCCCCCGGCGACGATCGACCGCTCGGTGGCGTGGATCGTCGAGTCGCTCGATCTGCAGCGGGGCGACGCCGTCCTCGACCTGGGATGCGGGCCGGGGCTCTATGCCGCCCGCCTCGCCGCGCGCGGCATGCGGGTGACGGGGGTCGACGCGTCGCGGCGTTCGATCGACTATGCAACTGATTACGCCCAGACCCACGACCTGGCGATCACCTACCGCTATCAGGACTATCTGACCCTAGAGGACGCGGACCGCTACGACGCCGCGCTTCTGATCTACGGGGACTTCTGCCCGCTCTCGCCGGCGCAGCGGGCGCGCCTGCTCCGGAACGTCCACCGGGCGCTCAAGCCCGGAGGCCATTTCGTGCTGGACGTCTCGCAGCGCGGCCCCTGGTCCGCCGAGGAGGCCGGCAGGTCGTGGTACGCGGCGGAGGGTGGGTTCTGGCGGCCGGGGAGACACCTGGTTCTGGAACAGCGCTTTGACTACGAGGACGCGGCGCTCCGCCTGGATCAGTACCTGGTGATTGAGGGGGACGACGTGGGTGTCCCCGCCGCCGTGACGGTCTACCGCGTCTGGCGGCAGGAGTACACGCCGGCGACGCTGACCGCCGAGCTGGAGGCCCACGGTTTCCAGGTGGAGGGCGTCTGGGGCGATCTCACCGGGGAGGCCTATCGCGAGGATTCGCGGTGGATTGGAGCGGTGGTGAGGCGGGTGTGAGGCACGCACTCAGCTCACGGACAAGCAGGGGGTTTGGCGGAGGCCGGGGTTTGCAAAACCCCTGGGAGCTTGTGGGATTGCGGATCACCGGGGTGATAGCTTGCGGAAAAGCACGGGTTTGGCGGAGGCCGGGGTTTACAAAACCCTTGGGAGCTTGTAGATGGGAGCTTTTCGATGAGAGGGGATTGACAGGATGAAACCACAACCCGCAGGGACGATTCACTACACCAGCGCAACCGAGGGCCTTACGCCCGACCAGTTGGCGGGGTTCTTCGAGGGACTGAGTTCCCGCCCGTGGTGGGAGGCCCACTACGCGCTGGCCACCCGCTACGGGCCCGCCACCAGAATGGCGCTCGATCGCGGGCCGGCCTTGAAGGAGGAGGCGTCCGTCAGGGGCGGCGCCTCGCCCGGATCCGCGACGTCGTCGGGCGCCGATTGGGCGGTGTCCACCGCCACGTGCCACGGCCCGTCATTGGACGGGTCGGGCAGGTCAAACGAGACATCCTCGGCCGCCGCGTTGAAGATCACAAGGAGATCAGCCTCCTCGTCCCCACCCACGATCCAGCACGCGAGATGCCTCGCCTGCGGGTCATCCCACGCGGGGACGTCGCCCGCCGGATCGCGCCACCGGACCTCGTCCTCGGTGTAGAAGGCAGGTTTTCGGAGGACGGGATGCTCCTTACGGAACGCGATCATCCGCCGGACGAAACGGTGAGTCCCTGAATGCGCCTCCACCCTCGACCAGTCGTACCAACTGATCTCGTTATCCTGGCAGTAGGCGTTATTGTTACCCTGTTGAGTGCGGCGGAACTCGTCGCCGCCCAGGAGCATCGGCACGCCCCGTGAGACGAACAACGTCAGGAAAAAGTTCTTGATCTGACGGCGGCGCACGGCCTGGATCTCGGGATCGTCGGTCTCCCCCTCGACGCCGTAGTTGTCACTGTAGTTGTGATCCGCCCCATCGCGGTTGTCCTCGCCGTTGACCTCGTTGTGCTTGCGGCGATAACTCACCAGGTCGTTCATCGTGAATCCGTCGTGGGCCGTGACGTAGTTGATGCTCTGCTCCGGCCTCTTGCCCGAGCCCTGGTAGAGGTCGGCGCTGCCGGCGATCCGGCTGGCGAAATCCCCGAGCATCCCCTCATCGCCGCGCCAGAAGCGGCGCACGTCATCCCGGTACCGGCCATTCCACTCGGCCCACCGGCGCTCGGCGAACCCGCCCACCTGGTAGGCGCCGCCGGCATCCCAGGCCTCGGCGATGAGCTTGGCCTCGCGCAGGATGGGATCCTCGGCGATGCGATCCAGGAGGGGCGAATCAGCGAGGATCTCCCCATCCTCATCCCGCCCCAGGACCGAAGCGAGGTCGAAGCGGAAGCCGTCCACGTGCATCTCAATCACCCAATGGCGCAGCGTGTTCAGGATGAAATCACGCACCACCGGATGATCAGCCTTGATGGTATTGCCCGTGCCGGTGTAATCCTTGTACCGGCGCCCTCCATCCTCAAGCAGGTAATAGATGACGTTATCCACCCCCCGGAGGCAGAGGGTCGGTCCCCGGTGATTGCCCTCCGCCGTGTGGTTGAGGACGATATCGACGATCACCTCGATACCGGCATCGTGGAGGGCCTTGACCATCTCCTTGAACGCGAGAATCTGGTGCCCGACCGTCCCACGGGAGCAGTAGGAGGACTCGGGCGCCAGGAAAGCCACCGGGTTGTAACCCCAGTAGTTCTTGAGCGGCTCGCCGGTCTCCGGGTTGGCCCGGTCGAGCTCGTGCTCGTTGAACTCCTGGACCGGCATCAGTTCCACCGCCGTAACGCCGAGTTCCTGCAAGTAGGGGATCTTCTCGGTCACCCCTCGGTACGAACCGGGATGCTCGACCCCGGAGGAGTCATCGACCGTGAAGCCCCGGACGTGCGTCTCATAGATGATCATCTCCGCCAGCGGTCGTTGGAGGGGCTCATCCCCATTCCAATCGAAGTATCGGGGCGCAAAAATACTCTTGGGCATCGCCCCGGCGTTGTCCACCTCCGAGTACGAGCGATCCCCGTCCGGGTCGTCGGGATCGTAACCGAGGGCGGGGGCGAAATCCCAGTCCGCGTCGTACGTGACGGCCTCAGCGAGGGGATCGAGCAGCAGCTTGTTCGGGTTGAAGCGGTGCCCCTCCTCGGGCCGGTACGGTCCCTCGATCCGGTAACCGTAGAGCTGACCGGCGGGCACGTCCGCCACCCAGACGTGCCACACGTCCCCAGTCCGGTTATAGACGGGGTCGAAGTCGATCACCCTGGCAGGCTCCGCATCGTCAGGCGCGTCAAAGAACGCCAACTGCACGCCCCTGGCATGACGGCTGAAGATGGCGAAGTTCGCTCCGTCCCCCTGGCGATGCGCGCCCATCGGGAGCGGCGACCCGGCGCGGACGTCGCCGGTCTCGGACACCTCTTGCATATAATCAGGAAATTCGGTCGGATTCATCGTCACCTGCCTCGTCTACGGACTATGGGGAACCGAAAGCACGCCGGCCCCGGACATATTCCCAACGACACGCGTTAGGAACGTCGAGCGCTCGCCCTTACTGTAGCAGAAAAAGGACCGGCCTGACGCTGGGATGCGTTCGGTTAGGGTTGAGATTAAGTTTTCACGGATTGGAACGGACGAGGAGACGCAGGAGGCCGAGGATAAAGTTCACGCGGGGGACGCGCTGCTGATAGTCCTCGTACGCCTGACCGAACTTCTTACGCAGGGCGATCTCTTCCTGCCAGGTAGCGGCATAGGAGAGGGCGGCGACGAGCACACCGGGGATCCAGACGGCCCAGTGCTGGGCGATGAGGCTCAGGGCCCCACCCATCAGGAGGCCCGAGGTGTACTGCGGGTGGCGGACGACGGCGTAGACCCCGCGATCGACCAGGGTGGTGGTGGCGACGTAACTCTCGCCCTTCGACACCCCGCCCCACTTCCGCATGGTCACGATGGGGAGCCAGCCGAAGATGGCTGAGATCCACAGCAGGATCCAGCCAAGATTGCGGATCGTCGTGTTCCCGCTATCGTTGTAGAGCCAGAGGGTCAGGGCGATCTGGCCCACGACGGCGACGGTCAGGAGCACGCCAGAGAGGATCATCTTCTTGTTCCACATTGGATACCTCCTCGTTTCACTACCCCCCGAAGGTGGGAGTCCGAGCGATGTCTTGCGGGCTGTGCGTTGCGGTGAAAACGTGCAGGGAAGAGATCGGCGTAGATGCGGGGGCGATGAGAGCGGATCTGTCCTTACTCTACCACATGGGGGATGAGTGTCAACGCTCCCGGTTTTGGAAGCTGCTTGCCGGGGACTGAGGGGGCTTATGAAAACCAGGTGCCGGGGACTTTGAGCGCTTCGCGCTTTAAACAAGTCCCCGGCACCTTACCGACCACAGGTCCCCGGCACCTTCGTTGGATAAGTGGATAGGTCGTTTCGGCGTTATCTGATACACTGAGGGAGAGGATAGATCTATGATCGAGGAGAGATAGAGGAATGAAAACGTATCAGGAAACGGTGGACGTCCTGGTGATCGGCGGGGGGACCGCCGGCGCCATCGCGGCGATCCAGGCGGTGCGGGAGCACGACGCGATCGTCCCGGATTTGGAGGCGTCATGACGTTGAGTCCCTTCGAGACCGAGATCCTGAAACCGTGGACCCGGCGTCTCGGCTGCTCGCTGCGCGTCCTGGCGCAGCCCGGCACGACGTTGCAGCCCAAGGCGCGGAACGACCAGGGCCGCGCGCTGACCCTGACGCTGTGGCACGCCGGCGCGCACACGGTGGTCGAGGCGCCCTCGGCCCTGCGCAGCATTGTGCGGGCCGTGCTCGCCACCATGCCCCCGCAGACCTCCATTGAGGCCGAGGACCTCGCCGGAGCGTGGGCGCGGCTCGGTCACGATGCCCCCCTTAACCGCGAGGTCACGCGCTTTCACTATATGCACGCCGAGACCTTCCACCCGGTCGATCCGCCCGACGGGTTCCGCATCCGGACCCTGAAGCGGGACGACCGCTTCGCGCTGAGCGCGCTCCAGGATGCGTGCGAACCCGAGGCCGTGGACGAGGCCGAGGTCTCGGTCGACGACACGATCGGGATGGCCTGCATCCACGAGGGGCGCATTGTGGCCGCCGCCACCGGGTTCTGGTTCCTCTCCTTTATGGACGTCGGGGTGATTACCCATCCCGATTTTCGGCGGCGAGGGTTAGGGCCCTCGGTGGTGACCGCCCTGGCGGAGTGGTGCCAGGTACGGGGCATCCTCGCGCAGTACCGCTACGACGTGCGGAACACCGGCTCCCGCCGGCTCGCGGAGCGGCTGAACTTCGAGCCGATGATCTGGCAGGAGAGCCTGGACGCTCAACGGTGATGTCCTGGGAGAACGACCTGACACCTTGTCGATACGTTTCATCAGTTACACAGAGAGACGCAGAGGCGACACAGAGAAATCCCCATAACGTCTATCATCGGGCCATCGATTCATCGATAGATAAAAACAGCGGATCATATTAAGATTGATGATGTGCGGATCACGGTCTGCAAGAAGACAATCTCTGTGGGACTCTGTGCCTTCTCGGTGAAGCTCTGTGTAACTATCAAGTAAAGACTGGTTAACAAAAGCGTCCGGTAGCTAGGTTTTTTCAGTGAGGGCATAATCAGATCTATGAAAAGGAGCTCACAATGTACGCCAAGTCAATCGATCAGGTACCCAGTTATCTTTCCGAGTACGCCGACCTCTACCGGGAGGACCCCCATCAGGCCGCGCTGGCATGGTTCGCCGAGGCCCGGTTCGGGCTCTTCATGCACTACGGGCTCTACAGCCTGTTGGGCCGGCACGAGTGGGTGATGTACCGCGAGGCCATTCCCCTGGACGAGTACGAGCCGCTCCAGGATCAGTTCACGGCCGCGAACTTCGACGCCGACTTCATCACCGATCTGGCGCTGGAGGCCGGAATGCGGTACGTGACCCTCACCTCCCGCCACCACGACAGCTTCTGCCTCTTCGAGAGCCAGGCCTCCGACTACACCAGCGCCGCGAGTCCCGCCGGGCGCGATCTCGTGGGCGAGCTGGCAGAAGGGTGCCGCGCCAAGGGGCTGGGGCTCTTCCTCTACTACTCTTACGCCCTCGATTGGCGCCACCCCTACTTCTACTCGCGGGACGTCTACCCCATCGCGCGGCCCGACTACGACGAGCCGGAGCCCCGGTACAAGTGGGAGAAGGATGAGGATTTCCAGCACTACCTCGACTTCGTCCACACGCAGATTCGCGAGCTGCTCACGAACTACGGCCCGCTGGCGGGCATCTGGTTCGATCCGATTATGGGGTACTACGCGCGTCCGGACCTCTTCCCCATCGAGGAGACGTACGCGATGATCCGATCGCTGCAGCCGCAGACGCTGATCGCGTTCAAACAGGGGGCCAACGGCGACGAGGACTTCGCCTCGCCGGAGCGCCACGGGCACTCGCTGGCCGACCGGGTCCGCGAGCGGATTGGGGACGCGCAAGCGGAGGTCGCCCAGCAGGCGTGGGAGGGGAACAAGGATCAGCACAACGAGATCTGCGACACGCTCCAGCCGAGCGCCTGGGGGTATACGAAGGCCGACGACGGAAACCACAAGGGGCCGGACGCGGTGATGGAGATGCTGGCCCAGGCCGAGGCGCAGGACTGCAATCTGCTGCTGAATACGGGGCCGCTGCCGGACGGGGCGATTCATCCGGAGGACGTGGTAACGCTCCGGGAGGTCGGGCGCCGGCTGGGAGGGTGATGGGGGAGAAGCCGGGGGTTACAAACCCCCTCCGAGCATTTAGAGAAGCACGTTTCCCGTTGATCGAGGAAGGCACTTTCCCACTGTTCAGAGGAGATTTGAAATCTCCGGGCTTTGGCCGGGGGTTACAAACCCCCTCGGAGCATAGGAAGAAGCACGTTTCCCGTTGATCGAGGAAGGCACTTTCCCACTGTTCAGAGGAGATTTGTAATCTCCGGGCTGCACGCCGGGGGTTACAAACCCCCTCGGAGCATAGGAAGAAGCACGTTTCCCGTTGATCGAGGAAGGCACTTTCCCACTGTTCGGAGGAGATTTGTAATCTCCGGGCTTTGGCCGGGGGTTACAAACCCCCTCGGAGCATAGGAAGAAGCACGTTTCCTGCTGTTCGAGAAAAGCGTCCGCGCAATCAAAAAGGGCGAAGAGAATCTCTTCGCCCTTAGCTTTACCCGCCATCCGGCGTCGGGAGGCGCTTACGCCGGGTCCGCCATCTCCGCCCAGACCTGGCGCCAGGCCCGCTTGGTATTGGCGATCACGAGGGCCGAGGACTCGCCCGTCACGGGCTTGACCTCGAAACTCACCCAGGGCTTCTCCACACCCGCCTCGGGGCGCAGGTAGCCGATCTCAAAGAGCGCCTCCAGGAACGTCCGCATCTCCGGGACATCGTTCTCGCCGCCGGGGAAGCCCAGACGGGGATGCTGATCCCCATAGGCCGTCTCCCCGGGCGTGATGACGCAGTTGCCCAGGTGGATGTGGACCAGGTGGTCCTTGAGGGTGGTCAGGGCCTCGGCGGCCGACTCCCCCAGCATAGGCATATGGCTGAGATCGTAGAGAAGGCCGAAGTCCGGATAGTCCGCCTTGATCCGCGCCGCAAAATCGGCGGCCAACTTGGAGGGGCCGAGGACCGACTTCTTGTCGATCTCATGGTCGAAGGTCTCCAGGGTGATGCCGAGCCCCTGTTCCTGGCCGTACTGACAGAGATGCTTGATCGAACCGGCCAACCAATCGAGCGCGCGATCCAGCTCGACGCCCTCGGGCAGCGGACCGCTCAAGACGCCCACGCGCCCGCACCCCAGTTCCTTCGCCTCGTCGACGCACGCCTTGATCTGGGCCACGGCCTCGGCGCGGCCGTCGTCGTCCGCGTCGTTGAGGCTCAAGCCTTGCAGCAGCAGCGTCGGCTGGCCGGCGTAGCCCAACTTGAGCCGACTCTGATCGGCGATATCCTTGACCGCCTCGCGCACTGCCGGGTCCTTGATCCACGTGACCTCCGCGCCCGTAAAGAAGTCGTCCACCGCTAACTCGGTCATCGTCTCCACAATCGGCCCGGTGCCCGTAATGCACTCGGGGTAGATCATGCAATGAACGATACCCAGCGTTAACATCGACTCCCAAGATGCTTGCATTGAGAACCTCCTTCTCATCAGTTTTAATTTAACAAACGAAACTCGTTCAGTCCAGGCTCCCCTTCAGCGAGAGCTCGTCGGCGAAGTGGCAACTGACAAAGTGGTCCTCGCTGATCTCGCGAAGCTGGGGCTCCTCGATCTCACATACCTCCTGCGCATAGCTGCACCGGGGATGGAAGTAACAGCCGCTAGGAGGATTCGCCGGATCCGCGACCTCACCGGGCAGCGGCTCCCGCTCCTTATGGATCCGGGGATCGGGCAGCGGCACCGCCCGCATCAGCGCCTCGGTGTAGGGGTGCTGAGGATTGATAAAGAGCTCCGTCTCATCGGCCATCTCGACCAGTTTCCCCACGTACATCACGGCGACCCGGTCGGAGATGTGCTCAATCACGCTCAGATCGTGCGCCACGAACAGATAGGTCAGGTCCAACTCCTCCTGCAAGTCCTGAAGCAGGTTGAGGGTCTGAGCCTGGATCGAGACGTCCAGCGCCGAGACCGGCTCGTCGCAGACGATAAACTGGGGATTGAGGGCCAGCGCACGGGCCACCCCGATGCGCTGCCGCTGCCCACCGCTAAAGGCGTGCGGATAGCGGCGCATATACTCGGGACGCAAGCCGACCGCTCGCAGGAGATCGGCCACACGATCCTCCAACGCTGATCCCTTAGCCACCTTGTTGACGACCAAAGGCTCACCCACAATCTGCAGCAGCGTCATCCGGGGGTTCAGGGAAGAGTAGGGATCCTGAAAGATCATCTGGGCGTGCTGCCTGAAGTCCCGCAGTCCCTCCTTATTCAGCTTGGAGACGTCGACCCATCCCCGCTTGTGATCGTCACCAAAATTAAAAAGGACCTCCCCGGACGTGGGCTCGATCGCCCGCAAGATACACCGACCGGTGGTGGTCTTCCCACAGCCGCTCTCGCCCACCAGGCCGAGGGTCTCCCCGCGCCTGATGAAGAAGTTAATGCCATCCACCGCC
>DAOTTS010000013.1:0-18743 GCA_034437735.1 Anaerolineae bacterium | reverse complement strand
CGATCAGTACCAGTTTGGTTCCGTTCTCACGTTTATGCATATGTAGACTCCTTGTCTTCTTCTGAACTCATCAAGGTCCTGGTGCCCACATCATCACCAGCATTGTACTATGAGCATGTCAAGCAGCAAAGGCGAACCTCTAGAGATCGGTGGAACAGCGCTTCGGTCAGCCATCGCGTATTACCTCCGAGCTCACTAACTTTCAACCGGTAACCAACAACTGCTCAAGATTTTCTCAACCGCATCGTAACCTTGTCCCGCTACCCATAGAGTGGACATGATCCGGTATCCTCCGATGAAGAGATATGCTGACTTGCGCAGAGCGGGGATCTGACGATCCCCTTTGAGCGATTATGCAAAACCCTTGAGCCGCTATCTAATCCTCATCCTCCCAATCCGGCAATCCGTCCACAACGTGATCCTCGGCGAAGATGACGTCCTGGACTTCGAGCCGGGCCTGGAGCACGTCCGGCGGGAGCTCGCGGGGCGGGACCTCCTCCCGCAGCGAGAGCATCGCCGCGGCACCGGCGGCCTCGCCCATCACCATACAGGTGAGCATCACCCGGATCGAGCCCAGCGCTTCGTGCGTCACCGAGACGCAGCGACCCGCCACCAGCAGGTTGTCCACCGCCTTCGGCACCATGATCCGGTAGGGAATCTGGTACCGGAATCCGGGCTCGGGCCGGTAGGTCTGCTCGCTCATCCCCGGCCCTTCGGGGTTGTGGATGTCGATATAGAAGTTGCCGTACCCAATCGCATCCTCCCATTCGCGGCCCGCTAGCATATCGTGCGCGGTCAGAGTGACCTCGCCCTCGATGCGGCGCGACTCCCGGAGCCCTAGCATAGGGGCGGTGGCGATGAGGTAGCAATCCTCCATCCCGGGCACGACCTGCCGGAAGACCTCGGTCAGGTGGTGGGCCTGGCGCCGCCCCTCGATGGTCGCCCGGGTCAGGTCCCCCGCGTCCGTGGCGTCGACGTGGGTCATGTGCGTCATATTGACCCCAACCTGGGTCGGTCGCACGTCGGTGTGCCACCAGCCCATAATCTGATTCTGGAACGGCTCCATGATGCCGTCGGCCTGGGCCTGCTCCCAGACCTCCGTCATCTGGTAGTTCGTCCGCCAGACGTCGACGCGCGGCCAATCGACGCCCTCCAGCATGAACATGAGCGTCGTCGGCTGGCAGAGCCCGTCTGCCTCGCGCCCCATCTTGAACGGCGCGCCGGCGTGCGCCGCCACATCCGCGTCGCCCGTGGTATCGATCACCTGGTAGGCCATGAACGCCTGGCGGCCCGACTTGTTCTGGATCACCCCGCCGACGATCCGCCCCTCCTCCACCAGCGCATCGCAGAAGAAGGTATAGTACAGAACCTCGACGCCGGCCTCCGCCATCATCCGGTCGAGCAGCAGCTTCAGGCCCTCGACGTCGAAGTCGACGCACGAGCCATCGGTCGTGCCGTAGCCCTCGCGCACCAGCCGCTCGCCGAGTTCGTAGGCCAGGCCGCCCACCACCCGGGTGTCATCGTCCCAGGCGTTGTACTGCGAGAGGTGGTTGTGCCATCCCGAGGTCGCCACGCCGCCGAGGCAGTTGGTCTGCTCGACAATCAGGACCTTGGCGCCCAGCCGGGCCGCGGAGAGCGCCGCCGCCACGCCGGTCATCCCCCCACCGACCACCATCACGTCATATTGCCCCACCACCGGAATCTCCGTTGATGGATCCGGTATCATCCTCAACCTAACACCTCCTCATATACCCAACGTCCACCCAACGGATGCCGTGCATCCGCCGGGTGGACGTTATCAGCCTAGACGAACCTATCAGGTGCCAATCTCAGTCCTTAATCCTCAGTGCCGGATGCAGAGCACCCAGTCCTCATCGTCCGGGGCGTCCAGGGGCGCGCCGTCCTCGGGCAGCACACACGTGTCCGACCAGTCGCCGGTGCGGGGATTGAACCAGCACCCCACCGACAGGGAACCCAACGCCTCGGCGTTCAGGGTCACGCGGCCGCCCTCGGGGATGTAGATCACGGCGACCTCACTGTCAACGGATTTCGCCGCCGCGATAAACCGTGATGGATCGCCGGCCCCCGGCTGATCGGCGATCAGCGCCGGCGCGGGCCGCAGCCGCCACCAGGGCAGCGAGGCGAAGAACTGCCGCAGGTGCGTCATGCTCTGCACGCCGTGGGGAATCAGACCGGCCTCCCACGGTTCCACCAGGCCGATGTTCTCGTGGTTCTCCGGCACTTCCGGCTCCTCGGGCCACACCCAGATCGAGTTCGTCCCATAGGTCACGCCCGCCGTCGGCGAGACGAGCAGGCTCCAGTAGGCAGCCCGGCGCACCTCCTTGTCCGTGAACTTACGGTCGATGTGATACGAGGGGTGCATCTCGTAGTTCGGCTCCAGGTTGATCACCGGCAGCGGCGGATCGTTGTCCCACTCCGTCGCCGGAGGGCCGAGGACGAGCCAGCGGAGGTGGTCCTCAGAGCTGCCGTGCCCGCTCTGGTAGCCGATGAAGTCAAACCACGCCTCGCCCCGGAAGAGCGGGCCCACCCAGCTCTGCCCGCATGGATGCATCGTGACCAACCGCCGGTGCCGGTCGACCTGCGGGTCGTTAAAGACCGCGTTCCCGATCCGACGCCAGCGCGCGGCCACGTCCTCCTGCTGATAGCGCCCGTCCCCGCCGAGAAGCCAGACCACGTGGTAGGCCCCCCACCGGGCGACGAGGTACTTGACCAGGCGGACCGCGTCGACCTCGGTCAGGGCCTGACCGGGATCGCGCTCCGTCAGGGTCCAGAGCGCCACCGGCGCGGCGACGAGCCCGTGATCATTGACGGCTGCCACCTTGGCGTCCAGCGCCCGGAAGAACCCGGGATTGAGCCGGATGTGATCCGTGCCCTCAAAGGCCCGCCTGTCGCCCAACACCTCTCGCCCACCCCGCCACTGCGTGCTCACAAATTGTACCGCCGTGAAATCCTGCACGCGGCGGATCTCTAGATAGCGCGCCCAGTCCGATTCCTCGGCGCGGAGCACGCCGTTCCAGGCAGTGTCCGCCAGCCAGAAGAACGGGGCGCCGTCATCCCAGACGAGGTACCGACGGTTCTCCGACAGCCGCACCGGGCCGTGACGGTAGAGCGGGTTGTCGCCCCCATAGGGCTCGCACCGGAAGCGGTCCGCCGGCCCGTTCAACCCCTCGTCCCCGTTCAGATTTGACGACGCCTCCCACGTCCACACGCCGACCTCGTCGGGGGCAAAGCGGAAGCGCCAGACGTTGCCCCCATCCCAAAAGGCCTCGACCACGATGGCCTGGCCCGAAGGGCCGGTGAACCGCACGCGCACGTCCACGTCCCAGAAGGAATCGACCTCCTGGGACGCGTCGACTGTGGTACTCTCAAGTCGTCCCTCGTAGACCATCCACTTCGCAAGGGTCTCCATCTTCGCTTATCCTCCTGACGCTTCGGTCTCGTTGCACCCGACCTCATCCATCACCTTACGCAGCGCGTTGACGGCGTAGGTCATCCCCTCGGCACCGCTGAATCCCGTGCTGTGCCCGGCGACCTTGAGGTGCGGCTCCAGCGACAGGAAGCCCTGGTACCCATCCTCGATGAGCAGGCTCAACAGATCGGGCAGCTGTCCGTCGCCCTCGCCGGCGGCGACCACGTGCCCATCGCTCATCACGGCGTCCTTGATGTGAACGTATCCGATATAATCGCTCAGCATCGGCCATCCGCGCTCGACCACCCGCTCCTCGCCCACCTGGATGAAGTTGGCCGAGTCCCAGAGGAAGCGCAGGTGCGGGCTGTCGATGGCCTTGACCACCGCTTCACAGCGCGCCAGGGTGTCCGTCACGATGCCCTTCTCGTTCTCCAACAGCATCGTGAAACCGGCCTCCTCGGCGAGGTCGACCAGCTTCGCTATCCGCGCCACCGACAGATCGACGTATTCATCGTAGTGCTCGTTCGTGCTGGTGTCGGGCGGATAGAAGGAGAAGAAGCGCACGCGCGTGCATCCCACCCGCTCGCCGATCTCGATGATGCGGCGCAGGTTGTCGAGCTCGATATCGATGGGATCCTCAATGGGGGATTTGCCGATGGGACTGCCCAGGCACGCCACCTTGACGCCGTGGGCCTCGCACACCGCGTTCACCCGATCCAGGTCGTCCTCGTCCATCCGGAGCACGTTCGTGCCCCAGGCGCCGCGCAGGTCGAGATACCCCACGTCAAGCGCGTTCAACGTCGTCAATTGCTCGTCCAAATCCGGGGCGATCTCATCGCCAAAGGCACTGAGTGTAAACGTCGCATTCGTCATTCTCTCATCTCCTTATTGTGCTTGGGGTCCATTCATCGTCTTTCCAACAAACTTACTTGCCGTACTCCACCTTCACGCCGTGCGTCGGCAGACCGGTGTCGTAATCGCGCACCGGCGGCGCGTACCCGTCCGCAGGGCGGGGGCGGAACTGGCCCCGCCACTGCAAGCGGCGCTCCGTGCGCCACGGGCGCCGTTCCCATATCGGACCTCGGAACGGATCCCGCTTCTCATTCATCCACGTGAGCAAACGATCGTGCAAAGCGTCCCTCGCCTCCGCGTGGGCCTCGCTCTCGATGAGGTTGTTCACCTCATCCGGATCCTCCTGCATATCGTACAGCTCGTCCGTGGTGTGCAGATTGATGACCAGCTTGTAGCGGTCGTCCACGATCGCACGCACCGGCTGGAAACCGCCCCACGAGTCGTGCTCGATCTCATACCGCTGGAAGCCGATCACGACCGCCCGGTCCGGATCCTCCTCACCGTTGAGTTGATCGACGAGGCTCTCGCCCTCCATAATGGGGGGCACGTCCATCCCCGCCAACGTGAGCATCGTGGGCAGCAGATCGATGTGGCTGACCGGGGTCGAGATGGTCTGACCGCCATACCCCTCAGGCATCTCAACGATCAGGGGGATGTGGGCGATCCCCTCATACATCACCGGCCCTTTGCCCGTCAACTGGTGGGCGCCGAGCATATCCCCGTGATCCGAGGTGAAGATAATAATGGTGTTCTCGGGCGCGCAGCGGTGCACGGCATCGATCACCCGGCCGATCTCGGCATCCACAAAGCTGTTGCACCCAAAATACATCGGATGCCGGTACGTGCCGTCCTTGATGCGGTCGCCGACGGCGTCCGACGCCGCCCACTCCCGCTGGTGAGCCGGTTTGCCCTCCAGGGTATCGAAAGCCTTCGCGCCCAAGGGGTAGTCGTACTCGGAAAACATCTCCACGAACGCCGGCGGCGCGGTGAAGGGATGGTGCGGCTCGTCGTAGGAGACGACCAACAGGAACGGGTCCGCCTCATCGCCGGTCACCTGCTGCTGCAAGAAATCCAGCGCCCGATCCCCAATCCGGTGGGCCCAGGTGAACTCGGCCTCAACGTTATGCGCTTTCAGATCCTCCAGCGAATTGAGCTGCCGGCGCCAGAGCGTGATCTCCTCCTGGGAGAGCGTGTCCAGATAGTTCTTGCCGTCAAACCAGTAGTCCGGATCCCAGCCGTCGGGACAGATCCCGGTGCCGAAGTAATCGTGCCCATCGAGGTGCCACTTGCCGATATAGGCAGTGTCGTAGCCGCCATCCCGGAAGCGCTGCCCCATGGTCACGATGTTCTTGCCCAGCGCAAGGTTGTTCGTCCACGCACCGGCGGTGTGCCCGTAGATGCCGGTGAAGATACCGGCCCAGGCCGGCGTGCAGAGCGGGCACGTCGTGTACGCCCGCTCGAATTTGATCCCGTCCTCGGCCAAACGGTCGATGTTCGGCGTCCGGAGGTCCGGATGCCCGTAGGCACCGACCACGTTGGTCGCCTGGGTATCGGTCATAATGAAGACAAAATTGGGCCTGTCAGTCATTCTCGATCCTTTCTCAAACGTACTTCGCGTGTAGGTTCCGGAGGTCGATCCGGCCTGAAAGATCCTCACAGATGCGGACGTTCGCCTCGACGATCTCCACGTCCCGCATCCCCACCAGGGCCACGTCAACCATGGAGTTTGAGAGCACAAACTGGAGCAGAGCCGGGGTGTAATCAAAGGTATTCTCTGGGTTCACCCATTGCACCCAGCGCTGGAAGAGCCCCGAGGTCACGGTACGCATGGTCACAATGCCCATCCCGGCGTCCTCGGCCTCGAACATACTGCCAAAGGGGCGGGTCCACTCCGCCGGATGCTGGTAGAGGAGATTGTAGCACATCTGTATCACGTCAAAACGGCCCGAGTCGATAAACCGGTAGACGGCGCGGTTGTTATCCTCGGTGGTGAATCCCAGATGGCGGATCAATCCCTCAGCCTGCAGGGCCTCCAACTGGGAGACGAGCCCTTCGGGGGCCAGGAACGCATCGGCCTGCGCCTGGGCATAGCTGCTGCCGTGGAGCTGCACAAGATCGAGGGTGTCGCGGTTCAGCCGCTCGAGACTCCCCTCGACGCTGGCGCGGACGTCGGCAACGCGGGTCAAGACCTTGGTCGCGACAAACACCTCATCGCCGAGATCACCCAGCACCTCCCCATAGATCGCCTCGCTGGCGCCATCCCCGTAGGCCGGGGCGGTGTCAAAATAGGTCACCCCGAGCGCCAGCGCGCGCTCCAACGCCGCGATCACCTCACGGCGCTGCGCCGCATCCTCCGGAGAATAGGACGCCAGGTAATCTGTCAAACCAGCGGGCGCCCCACCGAATCCAAGCCGGCTGACCGTCCGGCCCGTTCTACCAAGTTCTACGTACTCCATCGTCGCCCCCTCACATATGTGTGCAGAAATCCTCCTCACGGACGCTGATGACCAGCACCTCGTAGTCCTTGACGTACGGGACCCGCACCCCCCACGTCTCCTCATCCGTCAACACCGATAACGACGGCCCGTTCAGCACCCAAAACTCGGGCGCAACCTCGCCAAAATACGACCGGGCGAGGGTCACCTTGACGTCCCGGACGGGCACCAAGTCGGAGAACAGCCGTTCGCCGCCGGATAGGTTGATCATATGGATCATCAAGCGGCCCGGCTGCTTCCGCAGCGAGACCTGCAGGCTCGGCGGCGCCTCAACCTGGACAGGAGGCGCCGCGTCCCGCGCCCAGCGGACCGCGTTCGCGATCAGCCGGCCGTGATCCGGATAGCGCACGTTCCAGAAGAGCCGCCCCAACTGTCCGGCGACGTAGACCGTCCGCCCCCCAAACTCGTTCTCGCGGGCCACGAGCAACGGATCCCCGGAGGGCTCAGTCTTCGGATAGGAAAACCCCTCGGGAAAGACGATAAACGGAGCCGAAAGCGTCAACGGGACGGCAGCCTCCGCATCGACCTCGACCGGGCAGGTGTCGCCCCCCATCGGCAGCACCGTGGTACCCTCGATCCCCGCGAGCACGGGGTGATCGGACGCCACGTCCATGTAGACCTGCTTATAACCCTCCTCGTCGCTTGCCATCGGCGATCGGGGCTCCCCGTGCATCTGGAGGCCCAACGTATCGTCCAACAGCCCGGTCGCGCGCGGCGATCCCATCGGAGTCCGGCGTCCGACGTTAAAGGTCGCCACCAGACTGCCGCCCGACTCGGCGAACCGGCGGATCGCTGCCGCCTCAGCGTCGGAGAGGCAGGCGAGGGTAGGCAGCACCAGAATCCGGTAGCGTCCCAGGGTCTCGTCGTCCAGCACCCGGGTCGAGATGATGTCGAAGGGGATATGGGCCTCGTGCAGCGCCTGCTCGATCCCCCGGATATCCTCCACGTACCGGGCCTCGGGGGCATCCGCACCGTAGAAGAAGAGCGTCTCCAGGGAGTAGACCAAGGCCACGCTCGCTGCCGACGTGTCGCCCTCGTAGTAGCGGTGATAGGTGTCCAGGAAACCGTAGAGCTCCCGGATGACCTCAAAGCCCCGAGGATCCTCGTGCACAGCCGGCGGTCCGCCGGAGAGATTGACCATCGGGTCGGCGCCATTGGCCGCAATCTGGGCCAGATAGATCTTCTGCTCCACCGGGGCCATCGCACTGCGCCGCCAGGGCCACGCCAGGAAATAGGAGGCGACGACCCAGATCGGCCTATCACTAACAGCGGTCATGAAGCGGGCCGTCTCGGCAGGCCAGCTCACGTACTGCCAGCTCGCCCGTTGGGTCGCCTCACTGTAACGCGCCCGCGTCTGCACCTCGACCTGGACGGCATCCGCGACCGCCGCCTGGTTCTCCACGTCCAGCGACGCCCCCACCGTCCAATGGGGGTCGCCGAAACAGACGCTGTTGCCCATAAACGGCATGTCCGGATCGATGCTGTGGACGACATCCCGCAGGGTGTGAACGCGCGCCCGCGTCATCGACAGCCGCCAGCTCACGTACTGCCGCCACACCGGATCGTCCCAATCCTCCCGATCGGGGAGCGCGTGTCCGGAAGCCTCACGGAAACCCGCGCGGCAGTTAGGACAGTAACAGATCGAACGAGGGAAACTGAAGCTCGCACCGCCGAACTTGACGCAATCCAAATCGTAGCGGGATAGAATCTCCGCGACAATCTCCTGCACGTAGCGGTTCTGATACCCGCCCATCGGGCACGCGGCATAGAGCGCCTCGGATTGAGCCGACGCGGGCAACCGCTCGACCGGATGCCCGGCCCGATCCTGGGTGCACCATTCCGGGTGGTCGCGCGCCGCCCGCTCGGGAATCTGCCCCAGATCGATCATCCCCAGTACCTTCATCCCCGCCTCGTGGGCCGCAGTGACGATCTCGCCGGCGAGATCCCGGAGGCCGTCCCCCTCCTCATCGAGGTAAGGACTGACCCGCTGGTAGGGGAGGTCGGTCGGATAGGTCGTCACATACCCGCCCACGAAGAAACTGAAGAAGGTGACGTGCATCGACGCAAGATCGTCGATGAAGCGTTGGACGTCAAAATCCTCGCAGTCGACGTCCCGGATCGTGACGTGAAAAGCACGGTTGCGGCGTTCGAGCCAGGAAGATCTAGTCGGTGCCATCGATCATCCTCACCATTCTGGAAGCCAGATTCTCAGATATCTCCTCCATACCCACCGGGGAGGGATGGACGAGATCAGCCGTCAACCCGGTGATGTCCCGCATCAGATCGCGTCCATCGAAGTAGACCAGCTTAGGCGCATCCAACCCCTCCACCAGATCGCGGACCGCCGCGCGATACGCGTGGTTCTTCTCGCTCTCAGGATCGAAATCCATATGGAAGGGGAACATGTCGATGCAGAAGATCCACGTCTCGGGGTGAGACTCGGCGATGGTCGTCACGAAGTAGGTGAGCCGCTCGCTGAAGACCGCCGTGTCAAGCCAGGAGACCATATTGATGCCCAGCTCCAACGTCGCCACGTCCCAATCGTCCCGGGCCGCGATGTAATCCGCCATCGCAAACTCACAGTGCGCCCCGCCCCCAAAGCCCAGGTTGAGCAGGTCGACGCCGAGGCGCTGCGCGGTCCGCCGAACATATCCGCCGCTGGCCCGGAGGCCGTTGTTGCCGTGGGTGATCGACGAGCCATAGGCCAGGTAGCGCCGGTGCGGCACCTGACCCTGCGAGGGGGGCGCGACCTCCCCCTCGAGACCCAGCAGCCGCACCGGCGGGCGCCAGGGGAGCATCACCCGGCTCAAGGCAGGATCGAAAGGCATCTCCTGATCCTCAGCCAGCTTAACGAGCCGGGACAGCCGGTCGGGACGGCGCACCACGACCTCCGTGGGCTCCGTTGTGACGACCTGCCATCCAGTCAGGAAAGCACCGCTGTAGATCTCCACGATCGCAGGGCGCTCCCTCATCTGCAACGTGAGGACGGCCTCGTCCCCCTGGAGGTTGAACCGAACCTCGCATCCGGTCCCCTGCACCGCGTTCTTTTTCGCCGAGTCATTGAGCTGGGCTCTCAGATCGCGCGGAATCCGGCAGAGCTCCTTCCCTATGCCATCAGGGGGATCGTACAGCTCGACGACGTTATGAAGCTCAGCATTCTGATAGATCATAGTCTTCATCCTTTACGATCGGTCGCGTGCCGAGCCCACGATTTGCCGTTAGGCACGGCGATAAATCGCCCACTACAAACTTACATGCACATCCAGACAAGCAGGCAAAGCCTCAGAAACGCTAGGGGCAGGGAAACTGCACCTTGGAGAGCGCCACCGGGTCATCATCGACGGCGAGAGGCCGCAGGCGGACGCACGCCCGATATGCAGTGGCGGTCAGTTCGTATTTCGGCAGGACGCCGGGCCCACAGCTCGCGCTCCCCAGGCCGGACTGCGCGAGATCGACGTATAAGAAAACCCGATCGGCGGGCTCCAGCTCGAAGGTGTGCTTGGCCTCATCCAGATTCGAGAGTGCGTAAGGATGGGCACTGACCTCGAACTGCTGCATGCCCACCACTAACAGCCCCGTCCCGTCGTTGTCGCGCAGGGCGGCCCAGCGCACGCCGGTCCGGTTCCCGTACTCCTGCGGCATGACGTAGGGCACCACGAGGGCGTCCACGTTGGCCGTATACACGCCCAACGGCGCGCCCTCCTTACGATCAACGTAGTTCTCGTGAGGGCCGCGACCGTACCACGTGAGCACGCGCCGGTCCTCCGGAAGCGCCATCCTGACGCCGACCCGGGGAAGCGGCGGCAAGGTCTCTGGAATCGCGATCCGGTATTCGAGCACCACGTCCCCGCTGCCATAGACCGTGTAGCGGTATTCACCGGCGACACCGGGGATCGACGTGGTGGTCGTGACCGTGACGCGCACGGATTGGGGCTCGATCTGGACGGCAGAGACATCGGTCGCCGTCTCCTCCAACGTATCCAATCCCGCCTCACGCCAGAGGGCCTCCATCCGCTTCGCGTCGTTGTCCGTGGGCGCGCGCCAGAGGTTGAACTGCGGCCCCGACACGACCACGTCCTGATCGCCGACCTGCCAGCCCGTGATATGGCCTGTGCGCCGGTCGAAGGTCAGCGCAAACCCATCGCCGTCGACGCGGATGCTCGCCTCGCCCTCCTTCACGCTGAGAGCCTCCATACCTTTGAGCGCGACACGGTCAGCAGGCGCCGAGACCGGCAGCGGGAACTGCGCCCACGCTACCTCGTGGCCTTTGGGAACCAGGGGTTCGGCCTGAGCCGTCACGAACGAGAGATGAAGCACATAATCGGAACCGGGTTCCGGCTCCGGCATCTCGTAGGGCAAGGTAAGAACCTCGGACTCACCCGGCAGCGTGCTCATCGGGGAGAACGGGCCGGACTGCAGCGTTTCCCCGTCCGAAACGACGGACCAGGCGCCCTCCAGGCCGCCGAGATGCGTGAAGGCGTTGCGGTTGACGACGCGGACTTTGCCCGCCCCGAGGTCTACCGCTTCGACCTTCACCGGCTCCAACACCTTCTTATACTCCCAGAGGGAGGGATGCGGCACCCGGTGGGGCCAGATAAGCCCGTTGATGCAGAAGTTGCCGTCGTTCGGCTCATCTCCGAAATCGCCCCCGTAGGCGAACCACTCCTCCCCGTCCTCGGTCGTCTGGCGAATGCCCTGATCGACCCAATCCCACACGAACCCGCCCACCGCCCGGGGGTACCGGTCGACAACCTCCCAGTACTCCTTGAAGGCGCCGGGGCTGTTGCCCATCGCGTGGGCAAACTCGCACATAATCACCGGGCGCGTCGCATCCCCGACCTCTCCTGCCGCGTGGGCTGCCAGACTGTCGACGGAGGGATACATCAGGGAGATCATGTCGACGCAGGGCTCATCATAGGCGGGGTGGTAGTGCACGAAGCGCGTCGGATCGTGCTCGTGAATCCAATCGGCACACGCCTCGAAGTTCGGCCCGTATCCCGCCTCATTGCCCAGGGACCATCCGATGATCGAGGGATGGTTCTTATCCCGCTCCACCATATTGCGGATGCGGGCCATGAACGCCTCGCGCCACGCCGGATCGCGGGCCGGGCGATCCCACACGCCGTGGGACTCAATGTTCCCCTCATTCAACACGTAGAGGCCGTACTCATCGCAGAGATCGTACCAGCGGGGATCGTCAGGATAGTGACAGGTACGCACGGCATTGACGTTGAACTGCTTCATCAGCCGGATGTCCGCGATCATCGAAGCGATGGAGACAGTGTGCCCCGTATCGGGATCGTGCTCGTGGCGGTTGACGCCCTTGATCTGCACCGGTCTGCCGTTCACGACGATCTGACCGTCGATCAATTCGACCGTGCGGAATCCGACGCGTGTGTGTTCGACCTGAAGCACCTCCCCCTCCCCATCGCGCAGGACCAGCAGGAAGGTGTAGAGGTTCGGATCCTCCGCCGACCACTTCGCCGGATCCTCGACGTCCATGGAGAAACTCAGGGTTTCCCGTCCCCCCTCCCCCTCCAATTCCTCGAGGGTCTCACTGGAACCCGCGAGGGGCCGGCCCTCGTCGTCCAGCAACAACGCCTCCAGCACGTAGCCAGAGACGGTGACATCGCCTAGATTCTGCACGTCCACCTCGACCCGGAGCGTGGCATCGCGGTAGTCATCATCCAGCTCGGTCCGGAGGGTGTAGTCCCAGATGTGAGCGGGCGGCGCGGACCAGAGCGTGACATCCCGATAGATGCCGCTCAGACGCCAAAAATCCTGATCCTCAAGGTAGGACCCATCGGTCCATCGGTAGACCTCGACCGCCAGCACGTTCTCGCCCGGCTCGACGACGTCGGTGACGTTGAACTCCGCCGGGAGGCGACTCCCCTGACTGTATCCGACCGATTGGCCGTTGACCCAGAGGTGAAACCCGGCGTCCACCCCTTCAAACCGCAGGAATACCTGCCACCCCATCCATGTCGCGGGCACGTCAAAGGTCCGGCGATAACACCCCGTGGGGTTATCATCATGCGGCACGTCCAGGGGCAAGGCAAGCGCCTCCTCCGGTAAGCGCCGCTCGGAGATCGGCCCGGCGTGCGACATCTGCTGAAGAGCCTCCTGATAGCGCGGGTCGATGGGAAACGGGTATTGGACGTTGGTGTACATCGGCGTTCCGTATCCCTGGAGCTGCCAATTACCGGGCACCGCGATCCCTTCCCAATCCCCATCGTCAAAATCGACGGCGTAGAAACCCTCGGGCACCGATTCGGGGTTGGGCGACCACGTAAACGCCCACTCGCCGTTGAGCGAGCTCACCGCCGCTGCGCCGTCCTCTCCAGCCTTGACGGCATCGACGTCCGACGACAAGCGGAGAGGTACGTGAGGCGCTGCCTTGCCGGACGCAATCACCGCCGGTTGATCCCAATCCTTCTGTTGTGTATTCACATTATCGTTTGTCATCCCTTGACCTCCGCTTTTATCGTGTAAGTTCACGCCACATCTTAGCGAGTGAACGTCATCGTCTATGGATCTGGTCATGAATAACTAAAGAGATTCTGCGTTTCCATAGACACCCTGGAAAAGTTTAGTTATTTACGTCCGGATCTGTAAGTTCAAGTCGTGTCCGCCGGGTAGTTTCCCTCTTCGCGCCATACGTCCAGGATCAGGTCGTAGCGCGCCAGATCCATCCCCGTGTAGACACAGTTACTCGTCGAGAAGACGTACCCGCCCCCCGGCATCCCGTGTTCAAGCGCGTAACACGCGGAGGCCACGACCTCAGCCTCGGTGCCCGTATCCATCAGCCCGCAGTTGACGTTGCCGATCAGGCAGACCTCATCGCCGCAGAGGCGCTTGACCTCGGCGATGTCCACACCGCCCTGGGGATCGAGGGAGTGGAGCGCGTGGGGATGCGTCTGGAGCAACTGATCCAGGATCGGCATGATATTGCCATCGGTGTGCTTGATGGTGTAGAAGCCCATATCCCGATAGCCATCGATCAGCCGGGCCAGGTAAGGGGTCACGAATTCCGCGAACTGCGAGGGGCGCAGAAACGGGCCGGTGTTGAAACAATAATCGGCACAGAGGGCAAACCCATCCAGACCGCCGTGGCGCCGAATCTCCTCCCCGCGCGCCAGCGCCCCTTCCACCCGGGCCTCCGCCTCGCGCTTCAGCCCGTCGGGATCGTCCACCAATCGATAGGCAAACTCGGTCATCCGATCCCCGCCGGGGATGCTGAACGTGGCGTCCCCGTGCATCATCAGGAAGTAGCGATCGCCCGTCCTCTCCCGAATCAGGTCGATCAGCCGGAGCGCCTCCTCGGTCGTACCGGGGTTGGGATGGAGGAAGATCGCGTTGTGCTCGTAGCGCTCGGCGGTATCGATATAGAGGTCGGCCATATCCTCACGGTGAAGCCGGCGCTCTTTCTCCTCCATCTGCATCCACTGATGGTAGCTCCGGTGATTGGGATGGACCTTGCCGAAGGCCTCCATCGTGAGAAAGAAGACCAGCTCAAAGTGAGGCACCCGCCCGATCAGCGGGCGCCTCTCCAGAGCCGCGATAAACCGCTCGCGGGGCGTCATTCGGCCAGAATCTCCTCGATGGCCTCCAACTCCTCCTCGCTGAGCGAGAGATTATCCAGGGCCGCCACGTTATCCTCGACCTGGCTGACGCGGCTCGCGCCGACCAGGGCCGAGGTCACCGTCTCGTGACGCAGGACCCATACCAGGGCCAATTGCGCCATCGTCTGCCCGCGAGCCTTGGCGATCTCATTGAGCTTCTCCACCTTCGCCAGCTTCTCGTCGGTGATGTGGGAGGGGCGGAGAAAGCCGTGAGGCTTGGAGGCGCGGGAGCCATCCGGAATGTCCCCGCCGAGATACTTATGGGTCAACAGTCCCTGAGCCAACGGTGAGAAACAGATACAGCCGATCCCCTCATCCTCAAGGGTGTCGAGCAGCGCATCCTCGACCCAACGGTTGAACATGCTATATGAGGGTTGGTGAATCAAGCAGGGCGTGCCAAGGTCGCGCAGGATCTCCGCCGCACGCTCGGTCTTCTCGGCGTCATACGAGGAGATACCGATGTAAAGCGCCCGACCGCTCCGCACGATATAGTCCAGCGCCTGCATCGTCTCCTCGAGCGGCGTATCCGGATCGAACCGGTGGCTGTAGAAGATATCCACGTAGTCGAGTCCCATCCGTTCCAGGCTCTGGTCGAGGCTGGCGACCAGGTATTTGCGGGAGCCCCACTCCCCGTAAGGGCCGGGCCACATCCGGTAGCCGGCCTTGCTGGAGATGATCAGCTCATCGCGATAGGGGGCCAGATCCTTCGCCATAACGCGTCCGAAGGTCTCCTCCGCCGAACCCGGCGGCGGCCCGTAATTATTCGCGAGGTCGAAGTGGGTGATGCCCAGATTGAACGCCCGCCGGATCATCGCACGGGCATCCTCAAAGACGTCGACACCACCAAAATTATGCCACAGTCCCAAAGAGATCGCCGGGAGCTTCAGTCCACTGCGCCCACAGCGTCGGTACGTCATTGATGCATAGCGTTCGTCACACGGTTGGTACGCCATCGTTCATCCCTCCAGTTGTCTAGAATTGTCCTTTTTCGTGACTTTGTCCCTATTCACTCGTTCTCTCTATCCGCTCTGAGCAGCAAGGACAGGACCGTTTCTCATACACCTTATCACAAACTCCGCAGCGCCCAAGCGGCGCAGGCACCGCTAAGGATTGGTTATCAGATAACTTCCGCGAAATCAAGCTGAAAGCGGTGTAGAAAGCCCCCCAAACGTGGAAGTTATTGAGCTTTCAGCCCTAAGCGACGAGGCGGAACGCGCCCTCCAGGCCCTCGTACGCATGCGGGCCGACCCACACCTTGAAGTCACCCGGCTCGACGATCGGCGCCATATCCAGGCCGTGGAAGCTCAGGTCCGAGACCGGAACGATCAGGGCCACCCGCTTGGCCTCCCCGGCATCCAGGGACACCTTGGTGAAGCCCTTGAGCTCGCGCACGGGCCGAGTCACCTCGCCGACCAGATCCTGGACGTAGAGCTGCACGATCTCGTCACCGGCGCGATCCCCCGTATTGGTGACGGTCACGGAGACAACCACCTCATCCTCGGGACCGACCTCCGGGGTCTCGACCGCCATCTCGCTGTATGCAAACGTGGTGTAGCTGAGCCCGTACCCGAAGCCGTAGAGCGGGGTATGGCGCTCATCCAGATATTGGGTCCGGTGCGCCCGATTGAATTGGATCACCGCCCGCTCCGCTATGGGGCGCCCGGTGCTCTTGTACGCGTAGAAGACCGGGATCTGTCCCACCGTTCGGGGGAACCCGGCGGTCAGTTTGCCGGAAGGGTTGACGGCGCCGACAAGCACGTCGGCAACCGCGCGTCCGGCGCGCGTGCCGCCCTGCCACGCCTGGACGATCGCCGGGACGTGTTCGTCCATCCACGAGAGCACCAGCGGGCGCCCGCTGACCACGACGGCGACGACCGGACACCCAGTCTCGACCACCGCTTCGAGCAGCACCTGTTGGTGTCCGGGCAGTCCCAGATACGCGCGGGAGTGGGCCTCCCCCGACATCATCGCGGACTCCCCCACGACCACCACGGCGACGTCGGCGTCCCGCGCTGCTGCGATCGCCGCTTCAACGTCCAGATCCTCATCGCCCTCAATAGCGCATCCCTTGACGTACGTCAACGTCATCGCCTCATCCATCACGCCCCGGCATCCCGCCAATACGGTCTCCACGTCGCCGGGATCCCCGTCACAGGACCAGCAGCCCATCAACTCGAGCTGGTTATCGGCCAAGGGGCCGATCAGGGCCACGTTCTTCACCGTCTCAGGGTCGAGAGGGAGCAGAGCGTCCTCGTTCTTTAGCAGGACGATGGACTTCTGCGCCACCTCCAGGGCCAGCGCCCAGGTGTCCTCACGCAGCAGGACCTCCTCTTGAAGCGCTTCATCGGTGTAAGGCTGCTCGAAGATACCCAGCATCACCTTGAGACGCAAGATCCGGCGCACGGCCTCGTCCAGCAAGGCCTCGGGGACCTCGCCATCACGCACGAGGTCCGCCAGATGGTCCTCGAACGCATAGCTCATCATGTCGATGTCCTCGCCAGCCTTCACCGCCCTGAGTGCGGCCTCGCGCAGATCCTCGGCGACCCCGTGCTGGATGAGTTCGCCGATGGCGTCGTAGTCGCTGAGGACGACGCCGGGGAAGTCGAACTCCTCGCGGAGAACCTGGCGGAGGATGAACGCGTTGGCGGATGCCGGCACCCCGGCAATCTCGTTAAAGGAGGACATCACCGACCCGGCGCCAGCGTCAAACGCTGCCTTGAACGGGGGCAAGTAGACATCCCTCAGCGTGCGCTCCGAGATATCCACCGTGTTGTAATCTTTACCGCCGATTGCCGCGCCATACGCAACGTAGTGCTTGGGGCAGGCCGTGATCCGTTTGCCCCCGGCCAATCCCCGCGCCTGGAAACCGCGCACCCGCGCGCGGGCCATCGCCCGGCCCAGGAAGGGGTCCTCGCCGGCGCCCTCGGCAATGCGGCCCCACCGTGGATCGCGGGCGATATCGACCATCGGAGCGAAGATCCAATCGGTGCCAGAGGCTGCGGCCTCGTCGGCTGCGGCCCGCGCGGCGCGCGCCAGCAGCGCCGGGTCCCACGTACAGGACTCGGCCAACGGTATCGGAAAGAGCGTGCGATAGCCGTGGATCACGTCGGTGCCGACGATCAAGGGAATACCCAACCGCGACTCCTCGACGGCGATCCGCTGCAAACGGTTGATCTCCCCCACGTCCCAGACGTTGAGAAGCGACCCAACCTTGCCGTCCCGAATCTTGGTATCCAAATCCCCCCGGCTGGTGAGGTTGACCTGATTCATCTGCCCGACCTTCTCCGCCAACGTCATCCGGCTCAGAAGGTCCTCCACCCGAGATTCAGTCTCAGGATCGATGCGCGTATAATCCAAAGGTTCTCCGTTCAGCGTTCCCCCCTATGATGATTCAACTGAATCACGGGAGGGCTAAGCGCTCCCATGTCCACGACGCCTAGCTAAGCTGTCGCCAATCTCGATCCTCGGTCAGGCGCTCAAAGCGCTCGTGAAGCGCAGCCACCGCCTCCTGCGCGATGGGAAGCCGGTTCTCCACCCAGGCGATGTTCGTGCGCATATGCTCGGGATTCTGCGTGCCGACGATGGCCGTATCCACAGCCTCGTGGGCGAGCGCAAAGCCCAGCGCCAGGAGGATGCGGTGCTCCGGGGTCTCAGGCACCGGCCCCAACGCCTCCATCGTCTGCGCCCGTTTGAAGTAGTCCTCCGCGTAGGAGCTCGGCGCAGAGGTCGCGCCCCACGCACCGTTCGCAATCGGACGCTTCGCAATAATGCCCATCCCCTGCGCGACGGCGGGCTCAAAGAGGTTGAGGCGCGCGTTCTGATCGACCAGGTTGAAGCTGGTCTGCAGCGTGTCGAAGATCCCGCTCTCGACCGCCCACAGCGCCCCCTCGTTGTCGCCACTATAGCCGATGGCCCGGGTCTTCCCGGCCTGCTTGGCATCCTGAAGCACCTCAATCACCTCACCCCGTTCCAGCACCTCGACGCTGCACGTGTGGAGCTGGATGATATCGAGGTGGTCGGTCTGCAGACGCTTCAAGCTGCGGTCGATGCTGTCGCGGACGGTCTCGGCGGCCCACGCCTCGCCCTCATAACCGCCGGTGATGTGACCGGCCTTGGTCGCCAGGATAAACTCGTCGCGGCGATGGCTCACCGTCCGTCCGATCAGTTCCTCACTGTTCCCATAGCACGCCGACGTGTCCAGGAAGTTGATCCCCGCATCCAGGGCGGCGTTCAGCACCTCGGCGACCTGCGACACCTCCACCGACCGGATCTCCGAGAGCCCCACCCCCAACCGGCTTACCTTCAGCCCGGTCTTTCCCAACGTTCGCATTTCCATAAACTCAC
>DAOTTS010000012.1:0-7119 GCA_034437735.1 Anaerolineae bacterium | reverse complement strand
GGTCAAATCGCGACTTTTTGCCATATTTACGCACACATAAGATCTGCAAACGCAATAATGGATCGTGTTTCTGTGAGTAGATGACCTGACCACAGAAAACGCTAGAACTAGGATAGTTTCAATGATGATTTGAGGCTTGTTTTCGAAACCCGGTGCAACGCACTAGAACCTTGAAGGGCTTTGTAAGCTTTTTCGTTCTTCAACGTTGCTGAGTATTGATGGTTGTGCACGGGAGTGCATCGCACCTAGTATAAAGAATAAGATACAGTATCCAGCCGTCGTTGGGGTCGATGCCCCGCAAGGATGCGCCCAGGTACCGTTGTCGGGCTTGGTCTCGGTGCCTTTAGGGTAGCATGCTAACAGGGGCGGACAAGTCTGGTAAGGGTTGCGGTTTGGCGGGGGTGAGGTGCTACGCGTAGGGATGGCTTGGGTCCCTTCACTTTTTGCGTCGCGACCGCTGTCTGGGGCGGGCGGGGACGCCCGCGATCCGTATGGACGTCCCCTGGGGCATTGCCTTTACGCCTCCACCTGCAGCAGGTAGACGTCCGAGCGGCCGTCCCGGTAGCCGCGATTGTAACTGAGCCAGCGGCCGTCGGGCGACATCAGGCAGTGGGGATCGAAGTGCTGGCCGTGCTTCCAGTACGTGCCGTGGCGGCCCATGATCTCGATCCGGGGCAGGTCGAGGGTGTTGCGGTCCTGCCAGTAGATCGCCGTGATCAGGTCGGGCGTGATCAGGCCGTCGGTGATCAACGCCGGCTTCGTGCTGTGGGAGGAGGCGTGCCCGTAGTGGAAGTAGGGGAAGCGGGCCTCCCACACCACCTCGCCGTGCAGGTCGGCGACGCCCATGTAGTGATCGACGCCCAGGGACCCGTCGCGCAGCCAGGCGCGGTCGGTGAAGTCGTAGCGCAGGCCGCGTTTCTCCTCCCTCGGGCGCTGGCCCTCCGCCCCCGATTGGCCGTGGTAGTAGATGTAGCGCCCGTTGAAGGACCAGTTGCTGTGAATCTGGAAGCGGTTCGGATCCCGGGGGCGCACCTCCGTCAGACCCCCGCTCCGGAGGTTCAGGATCCAGACGCGGGTGGTCCGTCCGTGGTCGCTGCCCGCGCTGAAGCGGGGCGCGTAGTTCCGGTCGATCAACAGCAGGTCCGGGTCGGTGGGATGGGCCAGGATGTGGACGTTGGCCGAGCGCTCGTCATAGAAGATCTCCTCGGCGTTCCCGCTCGCCAGGTCGATCCTGAGATAGATCGTATGGGTCGTCGCGTCCTTGGGCAGTTTGTGCTTGCCGATCAGGATCGACTTTCCGTCCGCGGTGCCCGCCGGATGGCCGTAGTGATACCCGGGCTCCATGTCCTCCAGCAGGACCCGCTTCTCGAGGGTCTCCACGTCGTAGGCGACGAGCGCGTCGTTCCCGAGCTTCGAGACGATCAGCCCCGCCTCCATGCACATAGCCATGTCGTTGCCCTCGGTGAAGTGGGCCGGATCGCCGGGGTGGGTGCGGTCGACGACGGTCAGATCGCCGGTTTCCACGTCCGCCCGGAGGATCGCGGACCCCACGCGTTCGTCGTGGGTCATCAGGGCCAGGTACCGGCTGTCCTTGGAGAAGCCGTTGTTGAGGTGGTAGGTGGGCATCTGGTTCCGCCGGCGGTGTTGGGTCAGCTGCAGGGTGGGGCGCAGGGTGACTTCATCGGGAAACCGCTGGGCTTCGTTGAAGGTGTCCCCGCGTTCGGGGAGTGTGGGTTCGGGTGTTGGCGTTGACATAGGTCTCTCCTTATGCATAGGTCCCCTCCCCAGGGAGGGGGACTGCTCACGGTGTTTGTAGTGTAAGGCCGGCGCCTCGAATACACAAGCCGCCCGGCGCCCCGGTGCGGGTGGGTGCGTATTCTTAAAATTGTCATCGGGCCGTAAGGTTCGTAGGCGTCCGGCGTCTTAATAAGTAGAGGGCTCGTTGCCGAGCGGGACCAGGGCCCTTTCTCCTTCATATCCTTCTCAGCCTCCTCAACGCCGGGCTTGTCGCATAGACGCAAGGCACGATCGACATCGCTCGCCCACCCTGTACGTGTGCGTACCATTCTGTGAAGGGTATGAGTCGTTCAGAGGGGGTGGTCACCCTGAAGACTGGATGGACGGGACTCCGGCTGGTGGGGTGCCTGGCTGCCGTGATGGCGATGGTCGTGCGGTATGCCGGCGCGCAGTCCACGACGTATGACGTCTTCGTCTACCTGCCGCTGGTCGCCGGGGCGGGGAGCGGCGCGCCGCCCCCGGACGCCCACGTCGTGGCCAACGGCGATTTCGAGGCGGGGCGGACCGGGTGGGATGAGGACACCGCCTACGAGTATGCGCTGATCGTCCACGCCTCGGGTCTGCCGAATCCGATCACCCCCCAGGAGGGTGAGTGGGCCGCCTGGTTGGGCGGCGACGCCAAGCTGACCACCGCGATCGAGCAGACGATCAGCGTGCCGGCGGCGGGCGCGACGCTCGTCTACTGGCACTGGATCGACTCGATCTTTGCGTGCGACGGCAGCACGGGCGGCGTGATGCTCGATGGGACCGTTGTGGACCCCTATCCCCTCTGTGCCGGCGCGGATACGGGCGGCTGGGTGCAGCGGTCGGTCGACGTGACGGCGTATGCCGGGCAGACGGTGGCGCTCCGCTTTACTAGCCATACTAAGACGGATAACTACTCCAGTCTCTACATCGACACCGTCTCGGTGCAGGGGGCACCTTAGGCGTCCGATGAAGCCCCTACGCCTGGACGTCGTGCTGGCACGCACGCAGCTTATCGCTCGCCGTGCGCTGATCGTGGGGACAATGGCGCTGATGCTGGCCACGGCGTGCAGCGGTTTCGCCAAGCGGGATCTGACCCAGCCCCTCTTCTGGACGCCCGAGGCGGAGCCGACCCCGCAGGAGCGCGAGGCTGGGTTCTCCAATCCACATGCCGGGTTATCTGCGCGCACGGCGACCGCCACCCGGGCGCCGCCGGGCGATCCTATGCGGTCCAACACGCCGACCCCGACGCCCACCCCCGAACCGCCGGCCAGCCCGACGGTGCCGGTCAGTGCGACACCCACCCCATCCGGCACCCCGAAACCCTCCCCCACCTCGAGTTCCACGCCGGTTGCGGCGGCGACGGTCCCCACCGCCACGCCCGAGCCCACCGCGACCGAGCCGCCTGCGGCCACGGCGACACCGGTGCCGTCCTCTACGCCCCTGCCGACCGCGACGCCCACCCCGGTCGCCAGCCGCACGCCGCAGCCAACGCCCACCGCAACGCCCCGTCCAACGGCGACGGCCACGCCGACGGACACGCCGGCACCCAGCAGCGCGGCGATCCGAGGCCGGATCCTGCTGAACGGCGCCCCGCCGGAGGGGGTGGTGTGGCTCACGCTCGAGGATCAGGCGTACCAGCCGCTGCGGGCGCTCGAGGTCTCGGGTGGGGATTACCGTTTTGAGAACCTGCCCGCCTCCGTGGCAGGGTACAACGTGGTCTTTATGCAGGCGTCGAACCCGCAGTTCGGCGTCGACGACGTGGTGAGCTGGGCCTGGATCGGCCCGCTGGCGGTCCGGAACGGCGCTGAGGTGGACGTGCCGGATCTGGAGATCGGGCTCCTGGGCCTGACGCAGACCGATCCGCCGGCCGACGCCTTTGTGGGCGCGATCACACCTCAGGCTCCCCTGACCCTTGAGTGGGACCCTTACCCCGACGCCTCCCGGTACTGGGTGGATCTGCACGCCGGGCGCGCGCTCCAACGGGTGTGGCAGTCGGATGCCGTCGACGGCATGACCGTATCCTTTGACGGCATCCTCGACAGCGGAGAGACCCTGGCGCCCGGGACCTACTGGTGGCGCGTCGGGGCGCAGGTGGACGGGATGGATATGACCCTCTCTGGCCCTTTGGAAGGGTTCACGGTGCGTCCATAGATGATGCGTCCGCCGGCGAGGCGGACGTGACGACGACTTCACGGGCCAGGTTCCGGATGGACGCTCGTGACCGGTATGGGTAGGTTTCTGATGGGGAAAGGAGGTGATGGCACGCGCGCATAAGGCGGTATGGCAGGTATTCAGATACACCTAGAACCTGTTGGATGAGGAGGTTGTAACCATGAAACGCAAGCTGCTTGTAACCCTGGTGTTGGTGCTGTTGCTGGCGACGCTGAGCTTCGCGACCGCAGCGGCAAATGGAGAGGATGCGATGGTCTACGTCGGCCACGGCATCCCCGGCGAGGCGCTGAGTCTGGATCCCGCGCTCCCGGTGGACGTCCTGGTCGATGACACCATCTGCCTCTTGGAGGGCTTTGAGTTCGGGGAGTTCGAGGGACCGTTCGACCTGGCTGGGAGAACCTATAACATCAAGATCAGCCTGGCAAGCGCCGATCCCGATGCGGATCCGCCAGTTCCCCCGTGTGCTAACGCAGCGGTCATCAACACGGATGTGCCCGTTATGGACGGCGTCAACTACACCGTCTTCGCGCATCTCACGGCGACGGGCGTGCCCACGGCCACGGCCTTCGAGAACGACGTCTCTGCGATCGTCCCCGGCAAGGCCCGGCTGACCGTGCGCCACACGGCGGCGGCGCCTGCGGTTGACGTCACGCTCAATCGCGGTTGGGGCCGGGGCCGGCCGGTTGGCCCGATGGATGCCCGGCCGATCACAGGCCTGGAGAATCCTGATGAGGCCGACCCGCTGGACATCCGCCCCGGCGCCTATCAGGCGAGTATCTTCCCCGCCGGTGAGGCCGGCCCCGTGGCCGATCCGATCAAGGTTGTGCTCAACCCGTTCAAGTCCTACATCGTCTACGCCGTGGGGGATCTCAACGGCGGCTCGTTCACCGTCCTGACGCAGGTGATCGAGGGGCTCGACAAGGTCATGCCCCCGCGCCCCAACCCGCCCAAGCCCTAGAGCCCTCTCTCTAGGCGCGCACGGACGGTACGACGCTGGGGCCATCCGGTCACTCCGACCGGATGGCCCCAGTCCAACTTTCCAACTTTCAACTCGCAACTTTATGTTTATGACGCCAGATTGCCATTTTGGAGACGGCGCCTTGGTGCGGGCGGGGACGCCCGCGATCCATGTATATGGTGAATAAAGATATACACCGCTGCAAATAATTTGGGTTGGATTAGAGTTTGCGTTTTCGATTCGTGATATCATAGTGTATACTATATATAGTGTTATTTGATTATATGTACACTATATATAGTGGCATTTGTGGGCGCTAGGAGTGATGTCAACTAATCTGGACTTTTCGTACCAGCAAACCCTGATGCGGTGCGATAGCGAATGATAATCGTACATAAGCGCGGTCTGAGTTCGTTTATCCGCTCTAGGGCATGGAAAATTAAATGTGAACTGAGTTGCTATAAGGGGTCGGATTTATAAAAGTGGGGCTACTTTGCTTGACTTGTTTTGCTGTTCTTTGTGGTAGTATCGTTGGCTTCAAATTTCTAAGCGATCGGAGATAGTTATGTTCTTTTTTAGATTGAACCTACGAGGTGAGTGTTTTCCTACGTAGTTAAAGATTTTCCAAGGGTATTCTTAAATGATCAGAAGGCTAGATAATGGTTTGAGGATCCTTTGATTTCTCGCTTTGATCACGGGCTGTAAATAGTGTCCTATATGTAAATGTGAAATAATTTGAGGAATATTACACTTCAGTGCTATCATTTGAATCGGTGTTTTCAGATCCTTCCAGCGAGCGTTGCAGCATTTCCATTGCAGCGTTCATCGCTTCTATAACCTTTGGAGCATTGTAAAACTTACTTGTAGGCGAACCACTTCGCGTTTTCAGATTCTCCTTAGTGGGGATAGTTCCCTCATGTAGAAATCCATTCGCTGCCCACCAGATACACCGGATCAAATGCTCTTCACGGGTCTCGGTTACTTGATCAAGAATTTTCGTTGCTTTTGGGAGCTTATTTCTATGATAGTAATATAGGCCCTTTAGGCCCATCCAATTCAGAATACGGGTCTCTGTGATCCAAATGGGCTGGTCTGTACCTTCTGTCAACTCCCGGAAACCGTCGCAGATCTCTTTTGCCACTTGTTTATCTAATTCCTGCGGATTCGGGTAACGCCTTGACGATATGGCATTCTCCCGCCAAACCGGCCTGTGCTGATTTAGCCATTCCGAATCGTATAAGGACAAATATGTGTAGATCTCTTTGTGTCTTTGACGTAATTTTGGTGCCATCGATCTAGAATTGTCGTTGATAAGTTTTTTCCAAACCCCGCGATATTCACGTGTTTTAGTGCCTGTTTTTACTTCCCCTGGAGAGAATAAATCCATGGTCGTTTTTTTCCACGGACTACTCCCGGGAGGGGGAAATGGGAGTCCTAGACGAGCACCTTGTTTGGCAAGGGTCCGACGTTCTGCACCTAAGACTAACTCCATTTGTCTTAGACCTATATCGGAATCAGCCCACATTTTCCGTAACTCAGCTTTCCATATAGGTCCGTAGGATTTGACACGTCCGATGCGATATCGGTCCTCCGTTGAGTGGTCGGGTCCCGCACGCACATACTCAAAACCACAAAAGTTACATTGAAACACTCCTCGGGGCACTCCATTGTGGTTTTCTCCTTGCAACGTGATTTCTGCTGACTCAATCACCGATTTTTTGTAGTGTTGACAAACAGGATTCAAGCATGGCCAAGGTCCATGACCAAATGGGTGACGCTCTGTTGGTCCATTCATGATATCGTCAATTGTTATATCTATGAGACGTGCTAGCAACATGTACCGGATAGGGGATTGAGCTTTCGGTGGCGAGCGCAGAATCAGATCAGACCAATGGCTCTTTATGTCTGAATCTATGCTGCATCCTAATCTCGCTAGAAGTCCCGAAGAAAATGCTTTTTCGAGTTCTGATTTCAATTCCTTTCGGTGTATCCTACCGCCATACGAAGCAAGTCCTGCATCTGCCAACGCAATCCGGAATTTGTTGATTAACGAAACGAGGTTCTCTTTTGAGTGTAAACTGTGTATCTTCTCAATTTTCCGGGGTAACGTGAATTCTAATATGATTCTAGCATTACTCTAACTCGATTCAAATAGAGTGGGAGTAAGCTGGTAGAGAATTGATTTTCCAGTGAGGAAGAAATGTTAGAGAATCTCAATCCTGAAC
>DAOTTS010000011.1:0-25063 GCA_034437735.1 Anaerolineae bacterium | reverse complement strand
CGTCAACACGTTAATCACATCGAAAAAAGTACGTTTAACTTGCTCTAAGATGTCTCGAGGCATTCTTATATGGTTAGAACAGACTCAACCACAGAATCCGATAGAACCAGGATTTACAGATGCTGAGCGTTTTCCTCGGCCTCTGCCTTTGTTGCCTGAGGTGACTGGGATGCAGCGTGCGTGTGGGCGCGGACGTTGGCGATGAAGACGTCCTCCAGTGATGGGGCGATCAGGTCCATCGCCGTGATGTGGATACCCGCCGTCTTTAGGGTCCACCGGATGTCGCCGAGCCGCGCGGCGACGTCCGGGCCGACAACGTGGATAAGGGCGCCATAGAGTGCGACCTCGTCGAAGTGTTCCTCGTCTTTTAGGAGAGCAAGGGCGCGTCCCGGTTGCTCACAGTCGATCTCCAAAACGTCGCCCCGCATTGTGGTCGCTTTGATCTCCTCCGGGGAGCCCTGAGCGATGATCCGACCCCGGTGGATAAAGGCGAGGTCCTGGCAGTGCTCGGCCTCGTCCATATAGTGGGTGGTGACGAAGATCGTCGTACCCCCATCGGCCAGATCGTAGAGCAGGTCCCAGAAGGCACGACGCGAGATGGGGTCCACGCCGGCGGTAGGCTCGTCGAGGAAGAGTACCTCCGGTTCGTGGAGGATGGCGGTGCCCAGGGCCAGCCGCTGCTTCCACCCCCCGGCGAGGTTGCGGGTCAGTTCGTGCTGCCGCGCGCCCAGGCCGGCCATCGCCAGGACGAAGTCCTTGCGTCGCCGCAGGCGGCGCCCGAGCACGCCGTACGTATGGCCGTAGAAGTCCAGGTTTTCCTTAACGGTCAGGTCCTCGTAGAGGCTGAACCGCTGGGACATATAGCCGATCCGCTGGCGCATAGCCTCGGTCTGGCGGGCGACGTCGCAGCCCATGATGGTCGCCTGCCCTCCCGTGATGACGAGCAGGCCCAACAGCATGCGGATTGTCGTGGTTTTGCCCGCTCCGTTGGGACCGAGAAAGCCGAAGATCTCGCCGCGCTGGATCTGGAAGGTGGCGCCATCCACGGCGGTAAAATCACCAAACCGTTTGGTCAGGCCGACCACGTCAACGGCGATCTGGTTCATAGGGCTGCCTCTCCTCCCTCGTCTGTGCCCGCGCGCTGTGCCTGGGATTTCCGGATCAGCGAGATAAAGGCCTCCTCCATCCTAGGGCGGGTCCGGCGCAGGTCGTGCACGGCGATACCGTCGTCGGTCAAAGCGTGCGTCAAGGCCGGTGCCCGTTCGGTTGCGTCGTCGACGAAGACGTGGAGCAGCTCACCGTACGTCTGTACCTCGATGACGCCGGGCTCATGTTCTAACCGCCGGCGCGCGCGTCGCAGGTGGTCGGGCCGCAGCTCCAACAACTCGCCGGCGACCATTCCTTTAATCTGCTGCGGTTGGCCTGTGGTGATGATCCTGCCCTCGAACATCATCGCGATCCGCGAGCACCGCTCGGCCTCGTCCATATAGGGCGTGCTGACGAAGAGGGTTACACCCTGCATATGCAGCTCTGCCAGGATGTCCCAGAACTCCCGCCGCGAGACGGGGTCGACGCCGGTGGTGGGCTCATCCAGGAAGATGATCTCCGGCTGGTGGATGAGGGTACAGGCCAGCGCCAGTTTCTTTTGCATACCGCCGGAAAGTTTGGCGGTGGGCCGGTCGCGGAACTCCGCCAGCCGCGCGAAGGCCAGCAGCGACCGCATCCGCGCCCGGCGTTCCTCTTTCGCGACTTTGAAGACGTCGGCGAAGAAGACCAGGTTTTCCTCCACGGTCAGGTCGCCGTAGAGGGAGAACTGCTGCGGCATATAGCCGATGCGGGTCTTGATCGCCCGGGCCCGTTTGCGGGTATCGAACCCGGCGACGCGGGCGTGGCCCGCCGTCGGGTCCATCACGGTGCATAATATGCGGATTGTGGTGGTCTTACCGGCGCCGTCGGGGCCAAGCAGACCGAAGATCTCCCCACGGCCCACGCGCATATCAATCCCCCGCACGGCCTGGGTGCGCTTAAACCGCTTCGTCAACCCCTGCGCCTCAATTACACAATCCTCCATCCCCAAGTCTTTATTCATTCTCACATTCCTTATTCTTGCATTCCCTCATGCTCGCCATTCACCCTATACACCTTATCGCTTCCTAACCTTTTCACGTTCTCGCCTGCTCGCTTTGTCGCTCATTCGCTAACTCGCCTTCTCCCTCAATCCAACCGCTTCTGCAGCCGGCTGGCGGCCAAGGCGTAGAGCCCAACGCCCAGTAGGGCCAGGGCGGCCAATTCAGTGCGGAGGTCGACCAGCCCCGCGCCCTTGAGCATGATGTCGCGCACGATGGCTGTGAAGTGGGTGAGGGGCGCCAATTGGGCTGCGAGCTGCGCGGGCCGGGGCATGTTCTCCACCGGCAGAATTTGTCCGGAGAGGATGCGCTCCAGTAGCGACCAGAAAAAGGCGACCAGCAGCGCCTGTCCCTGCGTCTGTGCCACGACCGAGATAATCAGGCCGATGCCCATCTCGACGAAGATGTAGAAGGCGCCCAGCGCCAGCAGCAGCGCGGCGGAGCCGCGCATCGGCACATCGTAGCCTAAGGTGGTCACCGCCAGCATCATCACGAAGGAGGCGTAGGCAATGACCATCGCCAACACCGCCTTGCTGAAGATAATCTCCATCGGCTTGATGGGCGTCACGAAGAGCTGTTCCAGGGTGCCGCGTTCGCGCTCGCGGACGATCATAGCGGCGGGCAGGAAGATAGCGAGCATAGCGACGCCCGCCGCCAGCGCACCCGGCAGGCGGAAGATCATTTCCTGCATCGACTCGTTGAACCATATGCGGGTCCGGGCGTCGATCTGCGTGGTGACACGGATCGCCATATCCGCCGCCCGGCCGCCGGAGAGCGCCCGGGCGTAGAGGGGGCCAACCCGCGCCAGGTAGGCATCGGCCTGTGAGGCGGCGCCAGGTTCTGAGGCGTCCAATAGGATCTGGACGGTTGCCATCTCCCCGCTCAGGAGATCGGACCCGAAGCCCGGGGGAATCACCAGACCGGCCCGCACCTCACCTGTATGCAGATGTTGCTTCAAGGTGTCGGGTTTGTCTACATACACCTCTGCCCGGAAGAGATCCGAGTTCTCAAGCATCGTGACGAGACTGCGGCTGCTGGCGCTCTTGTCCCGGTCGTAGACGGCCATAGGAAGCTGCATCACGCCCTCTCCGGCCATCCGGGCAACACCCTGGAGTTGCACAACCGGGACCAGAAGGGCGAAGATTAGCAGCATCTTATAGCGCCAGAACTGGATGGCCTCTTTCTTGACCATATGGACGATGCGCACAAGTGTCTTCACTGTCCGTTTTACCTCTCTCAGTTTACTTTCATCTTGAGGCGCCAGAGGGCGAGTCCGTTGAGCACCAGCCCGGCGACCAACAGGTAGAGCCCGTGGCTCGCCAGATCGGGCAAGCGCAGTCCCTTCAAGAATATGCCTCTGGTAATGGTAATGTAATGGCTGGCGGGCCACATCCAGGCGCGGATGCGGGCGTCGAGGGGCATCGTGAAGATCGGCGACGTAAGCCCCGATTGGGTGATGGGGAAGATGAAGAGCAGGCTGCCCACGATAAGCGCTGTCATCTGGTTGCGCAGCACACTGGAGAGCAGCATGCTGATCCCTAGATTCGCCAGCAGGAAGAGGGCAGAAAGGATCATCAGGTCGCCCAGGGTGCCCCGGAAGGGAATGTCGAAAAAGAGGACGCTGATGGCGGAGAGCATCAAGACGTCCAGCAGACCGATGACCAGGTAGGGTACAATCTTGCCGATCAGGAGCTGGTAGCGCCGGATGGGCGTCGTCATCAACTGCTCCATGCTGCCCTGTTCCTTCTCGCGAACCAACGCCAGGATGGCGAAGAGGGAGGGGAAGATGAGGACAAAGGCCATCAGACCCGGCAGCACGGTGTTGAGCTCCTTGAGTTCGGCGTTGTAGAGCGGGGTGACGCGGAACTCAAACGTGGTCGGGGGCCCTGCTGTCGTGGCGCGCGTCATCTGCGCCCGGCCCGCATAACTTGACGAGATCCGCTCTGCGTTGCTCCGGATCTGGCGGGCGATGGTTGGGTCGGTGCCGTCGACGATGATCTGCACGGCGACGGGCTCCCCCGCCTGGATCGCGGCGGCGAAGCCCGAGGGCACGATGATCGCGCCGCGCATGGCTCCAGCGATCACGCTTTGGTGCGCTTCGCCCAGGTTCATGGTCCATGCCTGGATGTCGAAGAAGGTGTCGGCGTCGAAACGCTGGAGGTAGCCCCGGCTTTGGGCGCTGCGGTCCCCGTCCATCACCGCGATGGGTATGTGCTCGATGTCCGCTGAAAGAGCGTAGGCGAGGAGCGCCATCAGCAATACCGTGCCCAAGGTAGCGCCAATGAGCGCGTAGGGATCTCGCAGGATGTGCCAAACCTCCTTGCGCAAGATAGCGCGCAGTTGACTCATGCCTCGGTATCCTTCGAGGTCTCCCGGGGGAGCAGGCCGTCGAGGTAGAAGCTGACGATAGCCTCACCGAGCTCGCCGGTACCCCACAGCTTTTCGAGTAACGGGTCGCCGAGGAAAAGGAGCTCAAAGAGGCCGAAGTTCGCGGCGATATAGACGCGGGCAAAGAGCGCGGCGTCAACGTCGCGGAGCTCACCGCTGTCAATCTGCTTCTGGATGAACCGCTCGGTCATCTCTAAATTGGGGGTCAGGAATTCCTCATAGTACCGCCGGGCAAAGTCCTCATTGATGAGAATCTCGGAGACCACGGCGCGGAGCATCGGCTGCTTCTTGGTCACGAAGTTCTGACGCCACTGGAGCACCGTCTCCATCACGCCCCGTATATCATCGGTCGGCAGGTGCAGGAGGTTTTTGAGCGTGCCGGTTGGGTCCGATACCTCGCTCACCGTTAAATTTCCCATAATCTCGATGAGCAGATCCTCTTTGCTGTCGAAGTAGTGGTAGATGGAGCCCTCGGAGACGTCGGCCGCCTCCGCGATCTCGCGGGTGGTGGCGGCGTGGTAGCCCTTCTCGGCAAAGACTTTGGCGGCACCGTCGAGGATCTGCGCCCTGCGGGCCATCGCCCGGCGTTCCCGGCGCGATAGGGTGGGTTCATCGGACATAGCTGACCTCCCTGGTCTATTTTGAGCGTTTGATCAAATATTGAGTGCTCATTTAATAATTGAGTGCTCACATTATAAACAAACAGGGATACTTTGTCAAGAGGTGCTTGTGGATCGACAGGGCTTATCAGTTCTCCGACCCACAACGTGAAAATAAGGTAATGGCTTGGTCTTAGGACAGGCTACCAATGCGCATCTAGATGACGTTGCGGCGACACTGGAGTTACCAAAACGCTTGCTGCTGGAGAACACGATGTCCACCTTCGATACGGGTCTCTTGAACCGGGAAGTCAGCACGACGGTCCTGGAAAAGGGGGGCTATCTCTAGATATTCAAAGGTGACCACGGGGAAGTAACGGAAGCGGTGGCCTACTGGCTGCAGGTACAACTGGGCGACGTACCGCCAGATTATGTGGACACGAACAAGCGCGATGGATGCACGGAGGAGCGGGCCTAGTGGCGGACGGCCAGTGGCGAGTTAGCTGACAATCTTGCGCGTAAAACCGCCGTGCCGTTGAGCAAAGTGCGCGGTATGATCTTGAAGATCATTTGCCAACAAGGCCATCGCTCCATACCAAATGGTCACCGTGCGGCAAACGCCTTGGCTGATCGTGGTTTATCTTGGATGACTAATGTTTGAGCCCTGATAAGCCCTGATTCTTATCCTGCCGCACTGTCGTAAGCCAGGGGTTGCGATCCGGTGGGATAAGGTACAATTAGAGGCGATATCTGGAAAAGTAGTCCCCGAGGAGTGCGAAGCCTGCCCTTCGGGGTACGGGGACCACGAGCGTTTTTGAGAGGGGGAATATCGGTTGGAGAGAGCAGGAGGGCTATGGATACGTTGAAATCACGAGGCATCGCGGTGTTGAAATTTATCGGTCTCTCATTGTTGGTCGATCTGGCCCTGTTTGTGGTGGTGAGTCTCTCCTGTCTGATCGGCACGCGGTGTACGCGGCTGGTGTGGAGCGCGCGCATGTTCTGGGTGGGGATGGTCCCGCTGACGATCGGCATGGCCGGGATGATCAGTTGGTTGGGATCGGGCCCCCGCCCGTGGGCCATCGACATCTCTGACGAGGAGGAGGACGACCAGGAGGATGAGGATGAGCGGCCTGAGGTCGCGGTCTCCGGTGCGCCCCCGCATGATTTTGAGGACGCGTCGGATGGGGACTCGGAGTCGTTAAGCACCCGGGCCCGATTTGCCCTGCGGATGCTCTCCGTGGGGGCGGGCGGGTTTGCCATCAGCGTGTTGATCGACGTTCTGACGCGGTAGGATGCAGATGATCGCGTCGCTCCACTCTCCGGGTATACTTCGCTTCAGGACATTGTAAGAGGGGGAATATGGCTGTATCTTCGCACGATCGCACGATTTTACGTGATCTCGCCCGCCGGGTCGCCGAGGCGGCCTCGGATCCGATCCAGGCGCAGCGCCGCGCGCAATGGGTCGCGCACAACGACCTACACAGCCGGCGCCCGATGATCCTGGTCTTTCCGGAGGGCTCCTGGCAGGAGTTGATCCCGGAGGAGGCGCTGGCGTGTGAGGCGGAGGACGCGCGACGGATGGAGATGACCCTGCGCCGCCGGCTCACCTACCACGACCACCTGCGCGACGATACGGTCATCGAGCGGACCTGGACGGTGCACAAGGCGATCCACAACTCCGGGTGGGGCTTGGAGGTCAAGCGCATCCCCAGCCCGGACGCCCGGGGCGCGTGGCGTTTCGATCCGGTGATTCACGAACCGGAGGATCTGAAGAAGCTGCGGTTCCCCAAGATCACGCACGACGAAGCCGAGACCGAACGGCGGTGGGCAGAGGCTCAGGAGCTTTTCGGAGATATCCTCGACGTGAGGTTGAAGGGAATCTCGAAGATCTCGTTTCACCTGATGTCGCTCTACACGGATTGGCGCGGGTTAGAGGAGGTGATGATGGATATGATCCTCAACCCCGCCTGGGTCCACGATGCGATGGCATTGCTGACGGAGGGGCACCGCTACATCCTGAATCAGTACGTCGAGCAGAACCTTCTGTCGTTGAACAACGACGAGACTTACCAGAGCTCCGGCGGCAACGGCTATACCGAGGATCTCCCGGCGCCGGGATTCGACCCCGACCGCGTGCGCCTGTGCGATATGTGGGGCAGCGCCGAGGCCCAGGAGTTGGCGGGCGTCTCCCCGAGGATGCACGAGGCGTTCTCGCTCCGGTACGAGCGGCAGTTGCTGAAACCCTTTGGCTTGACTGGCTACGGGTGCTGTGAGGATCTGACCGGGAAATTGGACGACGTGTTGGCGATCCCGAACATCCGGCGGATCTCGATCTCTCCCTTTGCGGACGTGGAGGCCAGCGCGGAGCGGCTGGGCGATCGGGCGATCTATTCCTGGAAGCCCAACCCCGCCCATCTGGTGGGATCCTTCGATGAGGAGAGGATCCGGGCCTATATTCGGCACGCGGTGGCGGTGACCCGGGCGAACGACTGCGTGATGGAGATGGTCCTGAAGGACACGCACACGTGCGAGCACCATCCGGAGCGATTCGACCGGTGGGTCGCCATCGCTCGGGAGGTGCGGTCGGAGCTGCCCCCCCTCTGACTCCCCCCCCGGGCGGGATGGAGGCCCCTGGATCCAACGGCGATTGCCATTGTTTCCTATGAAGATCGAGTGGTCTGTGCTAAACTAAGTATGAGTGTGGGGTGATTCCCCTTGAGACGCCTTGTATAGTGTGGGTGACCAAGCGACACCGTATCGATCTATAACGGAGAATAAAATGGATAAGCGAACGCTGGGAAAGACTGGGGAACAGTTATCGATGATCGGATTCGGCGGGATCGTCGTCAAGGACGTGAGCCCGGATGATGCGAGCCGTTACGTGGCCCAGGCCATCGACCGGGGCATCAATTACTTTGACGTCGCGCCGACCTACGGCAACGCCGAGGAGCGGTTGGGACCGGCGCTGGCGCCTTACCGCGACGACGTCTTCCTGGCCTGCAAGACCGGTCAGCGGGACGCCGAGGGGGCCGAGCAGGAGCTGCACGCATCCCTCAAGCGGCTGCAAACGGATCACTTCGACCTTTACCAGCTTCACGCCGTGAAGTCGATGGACGAGGTCGAGCAGATTATGGGGCCCGGCGGCGCGCTGGAGACCTTCGTGAACGCCCGAGAGCAGGGATTGGTGAGATACCTGGGTTTCTCGGCGCACGCGGAGGAAGCTGCGCTGGCGCTGATGGACCGCTTCGATTTCGACACGATCCTCTTCCCCTTCAACTGGACCTGCTGGCTGAAGGAGGGCTTTGGGCCGGACGTGATGGCGAAGGCCGCCGAGAAGGATATGGGTATCCTGGCCCTGAAGACGCTGGCCAAGCGGGCGTGGCAAGAGGACGAGGAGCGGGACTGGGGCAAGACGTGGTACTCGCCCGTGGACAGCTACGAGGAGGCCGAGATGGCCGTGCGGTTCACGCTCTCCAAGCCGGTGACCGCGGCGGTCAGCCCTGGGCACGCCGAGCTGCTCTGGTGGGCGTGCGACGCCGCCGACAATTTCGAGCCGATCACGGATGAGGAAACGGCGGCGTTGGCCGAAAAGGCCCAGGACCTCGAAGCGATCTTCCCGCAGGATTATGACTAGGCGCCCTTCTGGGTGATTAGAGGGGGGTGCCCGTAAGGGCCTTGCCCCTGATTGTCCTTTGACACTTGGTGGCTTTCAGATTGTGTATGAGCCGCCAGGCCCGCGCTGTGTGAAACGTGCGCAGCGACCGGGCGGCTCAATGATGTAGACGACCCATAGGAGCGGTGTTTATGGAGAGTATGAACGGGCTGGAACGCATTGACAACATCCTCCACCGGCGACCGGTGGATCGTATCGGCCTCTTCGAGCATTTCTGGTCCGATACGCAGAAGGTATGGACCGAGCAGGGCCATATTCAACCGGGGGAGAACCTCGCCGACCACTTCGGATTCGATATGGAGACGAGCTGGGCGTTCAATGTGACCGCCGACCTCGATTTCGAGCCGGAGGTGCTGGAGGAGACGGAGGAGACGATCCTCACGCGGGACGGCAACGGGGCGGTGCTGCGGCGCCACAAGCTGCACGATGCGACGCCGGAGCACATCGATTTCCTGGTGAAGGACCGGGCGGCGTGGGAGACACACATCAAGCCGAAGCTCAAGCCGGAGCGCCGCCGCATCAATTTTGAGGCCTACCGGCGGACGAAAGCGCGGGCCCATGAAGCCGGGCGCTTCTTCGCCTGGTCCGGCGTCAACGTCTTTGAGATTATGAAGGACGTCGCCGGACACGAACACATGCTGATCGGCATGGCCTCGGATCCGGATTGGGTTCTCGATATGGCCATGACGTACGCTCAGCTTACGGTCGATCTGCAGGAGATCCTCTTCGCGGAGGAGGGCTGGCCCGACGGCATCTGGTACTATGAGGACATGGGCTTCAAACAGCATCCCTTTATGTCCCCGGCGATGTACCAGGCGATCATCCAGCCGGCCCACGCGCTGACGGTGGGGTTTGCGAAGGCCAACGGGCTTCCCGTGATCATGCACTCGTGCGGGTACGTGGAGCCGCTGGTGCCGGGGATGATCGAGGCCGGGATCGATTGCCTGCAGGTGATCGAGGTAAAGGCGGGGATGGACCTGCTCAAGCTCTACCACGACTTCGGGGACGCCATCGCGTTTATGGGTGGGATCGACGTGCGGGCGCTTTACACCAACGACCGCGCGGTGATCGACGCCGAGCTGGAGGCGAAGATTCCCGAGGTGATGCAGAACTACGGCTACGTGCTGCACAGCGATCATTCGATTCCAAACACCGTGCATTATGACACGTATCGTTACTTCATCGAGAAGGGGCTGACGCTGGGGACGTACGGCTAGATTTGCCCTTGAAATGTTCTCATCCTATGTTAGCCTATAGATGGACCTGCCGTGATCGGAGGGCCGGTACGGGGTTGAGCCAACACCTAAAAAATAGGGAGCTGTAGTCCGGTTACACAGAGCATCGTGTCGCCGGCAGGCACCCACTTGACTTTACAGGGTCAAAGCCTACGGTCCACGACGCGGCAGGTTTCCCTCATGCATGGAGACATCGCTGCACTGCACCACCTTGGCGCGGCTTTTCCTTCCCGGTCTGGGTGCCGGCGGTGTGGCGCGGTCTGAAGCTGCTGCGCCGGATCCTGGGGGGGGGGTGGCAGGGACGCGTGAGTGCCTCGCACCGAAGATAGAACCTGATTCGTGGTGTGGGGTGTCACAATAGTAAGCCCGCCCGGTGATGAAGCCGGGCGGGCTTTTTCACATCGTGCGCTGCGTTCGGGTCTCAGCCGGCGACGGGGACCGGCTCCTTCGTCTCTTTGGGGTCAGGTTGAAGACTTTGCTGATGAGCAGTCCGCCCAATCCATCCTGGGCCACGTATATCTCAATATTATTAATATTGCATTTAAAAAGATTAAGTTGTCTCGCAATAATGATGGTAAGCGGTGAAGCCGGAGATTGCGGGAGAAGGATGAGGTGATGGGGGCGTTTCTCATTGACAACAGGTTGAATTGTGCTAAGGTGGACAGGCGTCGGTATCCTTTCGACTTGGAGGGATACCGGCCCATTACTATGCGGCATTGTACAGGCTAGGTATAGGCCGAATGCAGAGCTGTTATGCAGCGGGGGACCCATCTTCGGGGCGAATCGATACGGCGGCGTTGGGATCGCGGTATCCGTAGGGTCAGCTTCTTCGATCCGAGCCCGGCAGCTAACCTCGTAGGCGAGGAAGAAGGACACCGGCGGGTGTCCTTTTGTCTTTGTGCTGTGGGTGTTGGTCCTAGTTGCTAGGGATGGGATGCCTGGACGTTGTGTGGCTGAGTCGGGGATTTCAAATCCCCTCGGAGCGAGAGGGGTGAGGGTCTGATCCTTGGACGATGCGTCTTTGAGCGCTGCATAGCTGAGTCGGGGATTTCAAATCCCCTCGGAGCAAAAGGGGTGAGGGTCTGATCCTTGGACGATGTGTCTTTGAGCGCTGCATAGCTGAGTCGGGGATTTCAAATCCCCTTGGAGCGAGATGGGTGAGTATCTGATCGTCGGACGTTTCGGCCCTGGATCGTGTGAGCATGGATGAGTAAATCACGACACCATCGATTGAAGCATCTTGTGTCAAGTCTGCGCTATCGGGTGAGCGAAGCTCGATGGGCCGGTATGCTGCGCCGCTGGCAGCCCCCGCGCATCCGCTCGCGGATCGAGCAGAACGTATGGTACCTCTACGTCGACATGTTCTGGGCGGCGATTTTCATGGCGGTGATGGCCTTCAACGCCACGTATGCCCTGCGGTTGGGTGCGTCGAACACCATGATCGGGTGGCTCTCCTCGCTTCCGGCGCTCTTTGCGATGATTATTCTGATGCCGGCGGCGCGGTTTCTGGAGACCCAATCCGACCGGGGGCCTTGGCTGCGGTGGAGCCTGCTCATTGGGCGGGGGATGTTCCTCGGCGTTGCGTTCGTGCCGTGGGTCTTCCCGAACCGTGCCGCTGAGATTATGATCGCTATCCTGATCCTGAGGTCGTTGCCGATGAACGCTTTCAGCGCCGGGTTTAACCCCCTGCTGGCCGACATCGTGCCGGCGCGGGATCGGGCGCGGGTCTTTGCCAACCGCAATATCATTCACAGCGCGACGTTGGCCGTCAGTACCTTTCTCCTGGGCAAATGGCTCGACGCGGCCTACGCGATTCCGTGGGCGGGGTTCCCGGTCAACTTTCAGATGATGTACGTGGTCGGTGGGATCGCGGCGCTGTTGAGCACGTATTACGTCAGCCGGGTGCGGATCCCCGAGACCGAGGTCGTCGGACGCTCCGCGCGCCCCCAAGCGGAGGGGGACGAGGACAAGCTCGGCGTGCTCTCAAGCGTCAAGGCCACGCTTGCGGGCGTTCGGTCAACGCTGACGGGGGTCTGGGCGCAGGCGTCGAAGCATCAGAGCTTCGTCCGGATGGTGATCAACACCCTGCTCTTTAACTTCGGCGCCTGGTTAGTGATGCCGCTGTACGTCATCTTCTTCGTGAAGCAGCTCCAGGCGTCCGATAGCTGGATCGGCCTCAACAGCACGCTGGCGCAGGTGGGGGGGATTGCCGGACATCTGATCTGGCGCCGGGTTATCCAACGCTACGGGAACGGGCGGACGCTGCGGTTGGCGGTTCCGATGGCGGCGAGTTATGCGTTCCTGGTGGCCCTCTTCCCCGATCTCACCCTGATTCTGATCTGGGGCATGTTGATCAATCTGATCAATCCCGGGGTCAACCTCAGCCACTTCACGCTGCTTATCGAGCAGTGTCCGCCGGCGCGGCGCGCCAGTTATATGGCGTTCTTCTCCTCGGTGATGAACGCCGGGGCGTTCGTCGGTCCGATGTTGGGCGTGGCCCTTTCGGAGGTGATCGATATCCGTTGGGTGCTTCTCGCCGGCGGCGCGATCCGGCTGGGCGGAGCGTTGATGTTTCATCTATGGAAGGTGGAGGATGCGGCGAGTGAGCCGGAGGATGATGGGGATTGAGAGAACGCGAATTTTAGTGTAGGAGGCAAGGACAGTGAACGAACAACAGGTTCCTTATTGCGTGCGTGCGGTTCGGTGCGATCACGTCGCGGATGATGAGACGGTCTACCGGGCGCTGCGGCGTGCGACCGATCCCCTGGATCGGGCGTGGGCGCGTTTGCGCGAGGCGAAGACGATTGCGATCAAGTTCAATCAGGATTGGCCCCTGGATCGGGTCGTGATGTTTGAGGGGCAGCGCCAGCAGCTGGTGAGTGACACGGTGGCGCGGGCCGTACTCCGCCTGCTCCGGGAGGAGACCGACGCCGAGTTGTGCTGCGTCGATGCGAGTTACCACGTGATGTATGATAAGGTCGATGCGATCGCGGCGTCGACCACGCTGGCCCCGGTGCTCGATGCGTTTGACGTCCCCATTGTCGACGGGACCCAGCCGCCCTTCAAGACCGTCGGTGTCCCGGGCGGCGGGCAGATGTTCGAGCAGTACGTGATGATGGGGGACGTGGTGGACGCTGACGCGGTGGTCTCCGTGGCGAAGATGAAGAACCACGGGTACATGGGCGTGACGGCGTGCCTCAAGAATCTCTTTGGCCTGATGCCCGGCGCCCCCGACGGGCGCCCCCGCCACTACTACCATCACCTGGTGCGGATGCCCTATATGCTGGCCGACATCGGCCGCATCATCGATCCCGCGCTCAACATCGTGGACGCGCTTGTGGGACAGGCCGGGATGGAATGGGGCGACGGTGAGGGCACCGGGCGGATCGTGGATGGGCTCATCGCCGGGGATCAGGTCATCGCCACGGACGCGTGCGTCACGCACCTGATGGGGCACGATCCGCAGGCCGACTGGCTGACGCCGCCGTTCCACCGGGACCGCAACGCGATCCTCGTTGCGGCCGAGAGCGGGTTCGGCACCGTCGACCTGGACGCCATCGATTTTGACTCAGAGCTCGACCCGCAGCCGGAGGGGACGTTCTACGCGAAGCAGTGGGATGATCTCAAGACCGTCGTCACCTGGCGGCGGACGATGGCCGAGCAGGGGCTGTATTACCGCGACCACCGGGACACCCTTGCTGAGTATGCGGGGGAGTATATCCTGCTCCAGGACGGCGAGGTCAAATGGCACGACGCGGAGGGCATTATGAAGGTGAGCCGCCGCAAGTTGGCGGGACGGCACCGGGATCACGCGATGTTTTTCAAGTACGTGGATCTCGATGAGGCCGAGAAGGAGCACTACGAGGTCTATGAGCATGCGCTCGAAGACCTGGAGCAGCGTGATTTGTCCGTCTAGTTAATGTTAAAACGATTGAAGGAGTCAGAGTGCAGATGTCAGAGATAACGTCGAAGTCAAACTATTCGGTACGCGCCGTGCATTGCGATCATCAAGCCGAGGATGAGGCCGTCTACCAGGCTCTGCGGCGCGCGACCATGCCGCTGACGCGCGTGTGGGAGAAACTCCGCCGCGCCGAACGCATCGGCATCAAGTTCAACCAGGACTACCGCATTGAGCGCTCCCCGCGCTTCAAGGGGATGCGCCAGCAGTTGGTCAGTGACAAGGTGGCGAAGGCCGTCGTGCGCCTGCTCCGGGAGGAGACGGACGCGGACCTCTTCTTCACCGATATCACCGCCTTCTCACGGACCGACGATCCCAACCCGTTGGCGACCACACAGCTGGCCCCGTTGATGGAGACGCTGGACGTCCCCTACGTCAACGGCGACCGGCCGCCCCACGACGTCTACCAGGTGCCGGGCGGCGGGCAGATGTTCCGCCAGTACCTCTTGCCGACCGAGATTATGGAGGCCGACGCGTTGGTGGACGTGCAGAAGATGAAGAACCACCGGTTTATGGGCATCACGCTGACGCTCAAGAACCTCTTCGGGCTGATACCCCGGGAGCCGCACGGGCGATCCCGGCAGTACTTCCACCACCTGGTGCGCATGCCCTACATGCTGGCCGACATCGGTCGGCTCTTCAATCCCACGCTTAACATCATCGACGCGCTGACCGGGCAGGCCGGGATGGAGTGGGGGGACGGGGAGGGTCTCGGTCGCGTGATCGACGCGCTCGTCGCTGGGGATCATCCGGTGGCCACCGACGCGGTGGGGGCGATGCTGATGGGCCACGACCCGAAGGCGGACTGGCCCGAGGAGCCCTTCCGGCGGGATCGGAACGCGATTCTGGTCGCCGCCAACGGCGGGTACGGCACCGTCGACCTGGACGAGATCGACATGGCATCGGAGGTCGAACCGCAACCGGAGGGGACGTTCTTCACCCACTACCGGGATACCGATACTATGGAGCGGATGGTCAGCTGGCGCCGCACGGCGAGCGAGCAGGCGCTCTACTATCGCGACCACGTCACGTCGTTTGTGGACAAGTACGCTCACCAGTATATCCTGCTGCAGGATTATGAGGTGAAATGGCACGGTGAGACCAGCATCCTCGACGTCAGCCGCCGCAAACTGTCCGGTGACAAGCCCAACCAGGCGATGTGGTTCAAGTACGTCGATCCGGACGAGGTGGAGGGCGAGCATTACGAGGTCTACGAGTGGACCCTGAAGGATCTCAAGGCGAAAGGTCTGTAGCGGTTCCTATCCCAAGCAAGGAGGTGCACGATGGCAGAGGCGGCATGGCGGGGCAGTTTCGCAATTCCGATGACGCCGTACGACGCGGACGACCGCATCGACGAGGACGTCCTGGCGGACGAGATTGAGTTCTGCATCGAGAGCGGGGTGGGCGGCATCTGCACCCCGATGATGGTCAGTGAGTTCCGGTCGCTCTCGGAGGACGAACGGAAGCTGATGATCCGGGTGCCGGTGGCGGTGAGCGCCGGGCGGGTGCCGATCGTGGCCAACGTGGCGGCGGTGAACATCCCGCTGGCGGTGGCTTACGCCGAGTATGCCCAGGCGGCCGGCGCCGACGCGGTGATCGCGATGCCGCCGTACATCCACAAGCCGGACTACGAGACGATCCGCCGTTACTATCAGGCGATCTCCGACGCGGTGGAGGTCCTGGTGTGGATCCAGAACGCCAGCGTCTCCTCGCTCTCCGCAGACCAGATCGCCACGCTCTGCACGGAGATCGAGCACGTCAGCTGGGTCAAGGAGGAGGTGCCGCCCAGCCGCCGAAACATCAGCCGGGTTCTGGCGCAGGACTGTCCGGCGATCCACGGCGTGATGGGCGGCGGGGGCGGTCGCCCGATGATGGTCGAGCACGCGCGGGGCTCCCGGGGCGTGGTGCACGCCTGCCAGTTCTGCGACGTGGTGCAGGCGATCTGGGAGCTGCTGGACGACGGGGACCTCGAGGCGGCGGGCGATCTCTTCGAGCACCTGCTGCCCTCCCTGATGCTGGAGGGGATGATGGGGATGGCCTACACCAAGGAGATTATGATCCGGCGGGGGATCTTCAAAAACCACCGGGTGCGCAGCCGGACGCACGCCCTGGATGACGACGATATGGCCGAGATCGACCGGACGTGGGCGCGGATCCAGCCTTATCTGACGTGGCCCGGCGCCTAATCGAAACACTTCGTCGATAGGTTTTATCAGTTACACAGAGATACGCAGAGGCGACACAGAGATACATAGAGAAATTCCAATACTGTGCCGTTGAATAAAAGCGTCCGGCAGCTAAGTAGATGCGAGAAAGTATCTTAACAGTGCTCGTAGCCCCCGTCCCCGGGGGCGGAGGCCAAGGAACTTTTTCGGAGTTACTTAGAAAATCCGTGAAGATCCGTGTCAATCCGTGAGCTGTTGAGATCGGCACGCGTACTTACGAGTTGAATACCAAGTATGGGGAGGATGGAACGATGACCGAACAGACCTCAGAGGCACGCCGGGATACCTGGGTGACCGTGGCGATTGTTGTGGGGGCTGTGCTTCTCTTTGCGCTTTTCCTGCTGCGGCCGGTCAAGTGCTACATCAATCAGTGGCCGCTGCTGTGGCGCATTCTCTACCCGGCGCTGGCGGTGTTTGCCGGCGTGATGGTCGTGCAGACGGTCCGGGCCGGCGAGCGATGGTTTGAGGCCGTGCGATGGGGGCTGCTCGTGGTCGCCGGCGTGACCGGATCGGTGACGTTCTACGGGGGGCCGGGCGTCTATTTACAGGTGGCCAAGGGATTTGCCATCGCGTTTGTGGTGGCGGAGGTCCTGGATGTGATCCTGACGGCCTTTTCCGGTGATGGGGCCGCGTAGGGGATGGCGATGAAGATCGTCGATATCGAACCCGTCATCGTCCACGTGACCGAGCGGGGGGACTGGGTCTTCGTCCGGGTGCACACGGATGCGGGGATCGTCGGGCTGGGTGAGGCGAGCCACAGCCTCAACGACGCGGTGCTCGTGGCGACGCTGGAGGCGTACAAGGAACGGCTTGTCGGCCGGTCCCCGTTGGCGATCGCCGAGATCTGGCTGGGATTGTCGCGGGCGGACGGGGGGCGAACGGCCCACACGGCGCTGAGCGCGATCGAACAGGCGCTCTGGGACATCCTCGGGCAGTACCTGGGCGTGCCGATCCACACCCTCTTCGGCGGGGCGGTGCGCGACCGGATCCGGCTGTACGCTAACGTCAACCGCCACGTGCGGGACCGTTCGCCCGAGGGATTCGCGCGGGCGGCGCGGCAGGCGGTGGACGAGGGGTTCACGGCGGTCAAGTTGGCGCCGTTCGACGAGGTACGGGCGCGGGATCACGTGCGCACCGGTCCCGAGGCGGCCTGGAAGACCGGCGTGGAACGGGTGGCGGCGGTCCGGGAGGCCGTAGGCGCGGCGGTCGATGTGATGGTCGACTGCCACGGGCGGTTCGATCCCTCCGAGGCGATCGCCGTGGGCCGGGCGCTGGCACCCTACGATCTGATGTGGTTCGAGGAGCCGGTCCGGCACACGCACCCGGATCAGCTGGCGCACGTCTCGGGCCACGTGCCGATGCCGACCGCGTCGGCCGAGAGCGTCTTCGCGGTAGAGGGTTTTCGGCCCTTCCTGCTCGACCGGGTGGTCGACGTGCTGATGCCGGACGTGAAGCACTGCGGCGGGCTCAAGGAGTGCGCGGCGATCGCCGAGGCGGCCCGGCTGCGGAACCTGCTCGTCGCGCCGCACAACCCGTCCGGGCCGGTCGCGACGGTGGCGACGGCGCACGTGGTCAGCACGATGGCGAATTTCCTGATTCTGGAGTACGCCTGGGGCGAGGTGGACTGGCGCGCCTCCCTGATCGAGCCCCGGGAGCCGGTGGAGGATGGGTATCTTCTCCTGTCCGACGCGCCGGGGTTGGGCTACCGGCTCAATCCGGAGATGGTGGCCGCGCACCGGCGGACGGATCCCAGCGCCGAGGATTCGACGAAGGTGGAGCCGTCCGCCGCCATTGATAGGCACGATTGCTGACCTACCGCTGTCCGCCGCGCATTCAAATGCACGGCGGCAAAGCTGAAGTCGACTGAAGGTCGACTGGGTGTGGGTCGGCTTGCCTGGGTCGATCCGCTACTCTCGTCATGCTGAGCTCGGGACAGGTAACTCAGGATGACGAATAAGCCGTTGCCAGCGGGTTTGTCGCGCTGATTATTCCTGCCGCCGTCCGCGTGACAGCGTCAACCGCCGATTCGCTGCATCGCGGTGCGGATGGGCGGCCACTCGGCGAGTTCACCGGGTGCCACCTGGCCCCAGGTGGTGCAGAGATACCCCAGCATATGCGGGTCGTCGTGGGCCAGGGCCGCATCGAGCAGCGCCTCGGTCGCCTCGACCTCTTTCCAGCCGGCGGGCCAGACGCGGAATCCCTTCTCCAGGAAGGTCGAGATCGAAGGATACGTCTCCCGCGTGGTATAGTGCCAATCGCAGAGGATGACGTCGTTGGGAATGAGATCGATGGCCGGGTGGGTGTCGTTCTCGGCGGCCTCCCACTTGCCGTAACCGGTCGCCTCGGCGTCGAGGAGGCGGTCGCCCCACATCAGCATCTCCACGCCGCGTCCCTGGACGAGGTAACTGTAATAGTCGTTGGCCGCCTTGGCGAAGAGCGCCGCCGGATCGCGACCGGCGCAGCGCGGGCAGTGCTCCGAGCCGATGAGGAAGACCTCGTCCATCCCCACGTGCAGCGCATCGGCCTCGAAGGCCTCCAGCAGCTCGTCGAGGAGGTCGAAGATGATGAGATTGACCTCCGGGTGCTGCGGGCACCAGCTCCGGCAGTAGATATCCTCGTTGTCGGGGTACTGGCAGGGCGTCTCGTCGAACTCCGGATAGACGGTGAGCAGGGGCGCGGTGGTCTTGGACCACGACTGGTGGCCCAGGCACTGGAACTGGGGGATCAGCCGGACGCCGTGGGCGCGGCACGCCGCTGCCAGGGCGTGCGCCCGCTCCCGCGTCACCGGGTCGTCGCCGCGCAGCTCGGGATGGGCGTCGTACGTAAATCCGTAATTGACCTCCGGGATGAGAACGTTGAGACCCATGCCGGCGAGGGTGGGGATCTCCGCCATCAGCGCCTCCACCTGATCATCGTGCTGAAGGCCGAGGTGAATGCCGTACCAATACTGCGATCTTCTGCTCATCGTAATCCTCCTACCGTTAACTCTTCCTACATCAACGGGCCCAGCGCGTTTTCGGCTTCTGCCGGAGGACGACTGGGAGATGGATGGTCGTGGTTCTGACGCCGCGGCTCAGCTTCATAATGAGCGGCATAGCTATGTGGTGGCGCTCGATCGTCGCCGTGACCTCATATACTCCGATTGTAGTCGTGTTCTCCGCTGCGTCAAAGGCTTCAACCCAGATTTTATAGGTACCCGGGTCGTCGACTGTGAGATCGAACCACCAGTCCGTCCCACTTTGAGAGACTTGCCGGTTACGGAAGCGACCGGACGGAGCTTTGACCAGGGCGGTGATGCGCACCAGCCGTCCGTCATCGGTCGCCGATCCCTCTAGAATTCGAATAGGCTTCCGATCCCGGGGGATCTCGACCATCGTCTCAAGCTGGGTCGCTGTGAGCGTTGGCGCGACGTTGTCGAGGACAAAATCAAGGGTCCCAAAGCTCAACGGGCTGCGGTTGCCCGCCCGATCGACGGCAAATGCCTCGACGGTCTGCGCTTCGCCGTCGACGGCGCCGAGACTCGACGCGGTATAGGACCACGTACCCGCGGTGGCTGCGGTGTTGGTCGGCATGAGGTAGAGTTCAGCCCGGTGGTAGACGCCGGTCCTGATGAGGGGATCGCTGTCACAGAGTGACAGGGTCCAGGTCCCCGCGACCTGTTCCCCCCGATAGGCGGCCATAGGTTTGTAGGGTCGGGCCTCGCGGTCGAAGTAGGGCGCAGCGGTGTCGTCCGACGTCTTATCCTCGTGCTGTCCGGCACCGGCTGCGTCAAAGAGTTGCACGTCGAGGTTTTGTGCCTCCAAGGGCGTGCCCTCTCGCGGCCCGAGGACCTGGACAACCGTACCGCTCGGTGAGGTCAGCGTGGCCCAGAGGTCGTTGCGGCGTTCGTGGTCGGCGTTGAAGCCCAACTGCACCGAACCGACGGTGAAGCTGTCAGTGACGAAAAAAGTCCGCTGCAGGTCGGTGACGTCACAGTCCGGTATCGCTGCTGCGGCGGTGACCACGTCGTTGATCACGGCGGGTGCTTGCCCCGCAGCCTGGACGCTGGCCTCGCCGCATTCTCCGTTCAGGCAGACGTCTACGCTGTCAATGGCGTGGTTGTCCGTGACAACGCCACTAAAGGTGACGGATTCGCCGGAGACTGTGGTGCTGCTGTAGGCAGCCGTGGTTGCTGCATCGTAGGATCCCTCCGGTGATACGGCATCGACAATCAGGGTATGCTCCCTGGCATTCGCATTTCGGACGGCATTCGGGCTCAGCGGTGCGGCGCCGAGCGGCTCCAGTCCCTGACCATCGGTGGGTAGCAGTTCCAGGATCAAGGTTTCTCCGTCGGACGGGGGCACCCCGCCGTTGGCGAGGGTTGCGTTCCATACACAGTCCCATTGACCGTCACCGGGCGTGGGGTCCGCACACTGCGTCGTATCGCCCGTCGATTGTAGAATCAGGTCGAGTGACGGGATGCCGGAGGGGTCGAAGCCGTAGCCGCCGAGGATATTATCGCCCGGATTGACGTACTGCTCGGGCTGCCGGATGCCGAAGAACTGGGGAGCGTCGACGTCTACCTCGTGATGACTCAGCAGCACGTCCAATGGCATGGCGAGACCAAGCGTCGGATCGACGACGGCTGCTTCGAGCATCGCCCATTTGAGGAACTGGGTGCACGTGATCGAAGACCCACACGGCTCGTAAGCTGCGGTTCGGGCAGCGTCTACGTCGATCTCGCCGGTGAAGCTCACTATCCCGGTGGCGCCGGGCGCGATATCGCCCACGTAGATGGTCGTGGTCGTCGCGCCGACGAAGCGCAGCGCTCCCATACCTGATGCGTAGAGTTGGATCCCGGTCGCGGCCCCGGTGCCACGGTTGGCATAGTGGAGGGTATAGGTGATCCTGTCGCCGTCGCCAAGCGGCGGGTGGTCGACGTCGAGGAAAGTCAGTGCCTGGCTGAGGTCGACGGCCTTATTGTCCTCAAAGAGATTATCTCCTAGCCAGAAAATGTTGTCATTCAGGAAGCTGTAAGCCGTGCCGGCGGGCTCGACCGAGAGTCCAAGCTCCACGTCAGCGTCCCCGAAGGGCGCATTGGGACAGAGGCCCGGCCCCAGCGAGGGGAAGACGTAGGCCTGGGTGAGCCCCAGGGTCGCGTTCTCGGGCGCGAAAACGTCGGTGGGGACGACCCGGTCGCTGTTCAGCGGATTGCCCGGCGGCATCGCGGCCCAGAGGTTCATCGCGTCCTCCTCGGTCGCGAAGGCAATCAAGGTCAGTGGCGTGTTGGTGGGGTCGCTGATACCCAGAAGGTTGAAGGGCAGGTAAAGATCCGTCTGGCCCCCATTGAGCCCGGTCTCGAAACGGTATCGGTCCGGGGAGAGCCGCTGACTATCCCACGCCTGCATTGCGGCATTCCAGGTCAAGAGGTGGGCCGTTCGAGCGTCCTCGACCCAGACGACGACGTCGGCACCGTAGTTCAGGCTTGGGTCGAGCGCAAAGGAGACGGGGATGCCGCTGCCGCCGTGGACGTTGACGGCCTGTGCTACACCACCGGCGATCGTATCGAGGTAGATAAAGAGGTCTCCTGCGTAGTTCCAGTTCGCGCCGGTCCATGCCAGCCGAAGGGCCTGGCTGTCCCAGGTGGCGTAGAGCTGCTGGGGATCGTCAATGGCGGCGCTCTCGGGGGCGTTACGCGCGACCCGCCGGTCGACGCTCAACCGCGTGCAGCCGCTCTCCATCCAGCCTAGGTAGGGGCGCCATTCGCCGGGCGCGGTCTCCAGGGAGATATAGTCCGGCGTGAGCGGGCTGTCGACGGCGACCGTACCGTAGACGTCAGACTGCTTATTGCCGCTGGTCATATGGCTTACGACCTGAGGCCTGATGCGCTGGGCTTCCTGGGCCAGATGTGGGCTCGTCAAAGGTCCCGTCGCGGGCACGAACGATTGATCGGTCGTGATGCCTGATGCACTATACGTGGTCCAGATGACTTCGTATCCGTTCAGATCTGCCGGTTGTGCCCCGGCGGTCCAGCTCAGAGTCAGATCGCTGGGTGCGCTCCGCAGCGTGAGGCCGGGCGTGACCACCTCGCCACTGCTGGTCAGGGTGAGGGTAATTGGGTTGGGTGTCTCGAGATCGACCGTGACGGTCTGCGTTACCTGCGTCGTGTGTCCGGCGATATCGATTGCTTTTGCGGTCACGGTGTAGGGCTTGCCGGCGGGCTCCTCTCCTAAATTCCAGTCGAGCTGCCAGGTTGTGCCGTAGAGCGAGGTGGTCTGCCAGCCGTTCTGCGTCTGTCCGTCGTCAGTGCGGATCTGGACCTCGGAGACGCCGTTGGCGTCGTCTGCTCGGCCTGTGAGGGCGACGCGGTTCTGGCTCAAGCGATGCGTCGTCGTCAGGATCAGTGGGTCGATCGCGACCGCCGGCGGCGCGACGTCGACGATGACCTTGGTCTTTTGAATGAAAGGTTGGTGCTGATCGTTATGATCGGTCGCTTTGGTCGTCAGCAGGTACGTTCCCTCCGACACGGGCGTCCACGTGGTTATCCAGTCGGTCTTCGTCACCCCCACGGATGACCACGTAAAACTATCGATCGGGGTGTTGTTCGCAAAGACGGTCAGCGTTTTCAGATGGTCCTGTGCATATGCCTGGCCCTCAAGGTGAACGGGATCCAGCGTGTCGATCACGGTATTGAGGGTCGGTGTCAGCACGGCGGAATCGATGAAGGGTCTGTTCACGATCTCCGAGGCCTCGGGAGCGACGGCAGATGTGCAATGTCCGTAGGCGTCGCAGGCGCGCGTGGTGGTGTCGTGGACGTCCGGTCCGACGATCGTACACGACACCTCCAGTTCGTAGAGGCGATTCGTGTCCGTGAACGTGCCGGCATACCACGGGGATATCTCGTGGTAGTAGGTTGGGGTATAGACGGTGGCGAGCGGCGCCAGGGACTGACAGGGGCACCGGAAGTCATAGTCAGGGTGATCCTCAGAGCGATAGACCAGATTGAAATCTGCAGCGCGGCACGTATACGTCGTCCTTACGTCCAAATAGGAGATCTTCTCCTCGGCAGCGACTTCAACCCGTGGCGCTGCGGTGTCGATCTCACCGTTCCAGACTTCCCAGTCGCCGTCGGGCGAGTTGGCAAAGCGATCCTCCGGGCGCAGGTTGATCTGATAGAGGCCGTCGAGTCCGGTAGGTACCTCGAGATGCCAGCCGGTTTCCGTTACCCCGTCGCCCGTACGATCGAGCAGGGTATTACGGTAGTACGAGACGATCTCCTCCGGCGTCAGGGTGCGGTCGTAGATCGTGACCTCGTCAAGTTTGCCCTCCAGGAACTCACTCGCGGTGGCGCCATCCCACTCCTGACCGAGGCTGAAGCGTCCGTTGGGGTCGGGACGGACCGTCGTTTGGAAGGTCACCTCGGCGTGCCCGTCGACGTAGAGCGTGCCCGCCCCATCCTCGGCGATGACGACCATCACGTGGTACCAGGTCTCATAATTAGCTGGGGGGCCGCCGCATCGGTCGCCGATCTCAGCGTCAGCGTAACACCACTGCCCTCCCTGGCGGATGATCCTATTCCGGTCGCCGCCGTTGGCCGAATTGAACGCCAGAACCGCGTAGGTGGGGTTGGTGCTCCCATCGTGCTCGGGGCGGACCCATCCGCCGAAGGAGAGTCCCCCTGTATTGGTGATCGCGGCAGAGACGAAGTCGGCGGTGAGATAGGCTTCATTGTTGAAGTCCAACGCCGTGCCCCAGATGCCCGGCACGTTGGCCTCAGGGCAGGGTGCTGTGTCGCAGGTCGCACGACCGTTCCCTTTGCTTTCAAAGGACGTCGCCGTCGGAGGTTCATCGAAATGGAAGATCGCTACGGTCTGCGACATCGCGACCTTTGCCATCGGGACGAAACCGACAGGGAGGTTGACGATGCCGGTGCTGATGACGCCGGTCTCGGTGACGCGCCCGGTGAGCGTCAGGGTGTTGGTGATGGGCACGGTCATCGCATTGCTGTTGTCGAGGCTTGCGACCGGTGGTGCGGTGTCCAGTCCGATGGTGACCCGTTCTATAAAACCACTGACGTTGCCGACGTTATCGGTAGATTGCACCGCCAGGGTATAGGTTCCCGTGGCGTCGGCGTAAGGGAGGGGATAGTCGATCGCCCACGCGTCGCCGGTAAGCGCTGCGGTGCGCGGCGTCTGCGTGTCGGTGGGGTGGGCGGTCGCCGTCAGCCGGATCTTGACGTCCGAGACACCGCTGCCTGGGGATGCCGTGCCCGCGATCTGCGGATCGACCACGGTGCCGGTCAGCGGGACGACCCACGTGCTATCCGGTCGAGGGGATGCCTGGATGCGCTCCCTGTCCTGGTGGGCGGTCTGGGCCTCCGGCGGTGTGTCATCGACGAGGAACGTGTAGGACGTGGTGGGAGCCTCGCGATGGCCGACGCCGTCTGTGGCGCGGAGCTGGAGGTCATACTGTCCTTCCCCGACCGTCGGCTCGAAGGTCGGGCACCAGGCTTCATCGCCCTGGAGGGTCGTCGCGTCACTCTCGCATCGGGGTGCGGCCCGCCACCCGGTCGTGCCGCCGCGGTGACTCACTTCCACCTCCATCATCGTGACGTGGGTGCTCTCATCCACTGTGCTTGCCAGCAGCATCACGTCGGCGTTGGGGCGGTAGACGTCATTGGAGATCAGCGTGGAGGTCGGGATGTCGGCGTCGACGCTGATGTCGGTGTTCTGCCGCTCCTCGACCCACTTCGCCTGCAGCCGGAAGAGGTCGCGCATCTCGTCCTCGGAGAGCGCGCGGTGGTAGAGGAGGACGTGGTCGACCCGCCCGTTGACCGAGTAGCTGTTAACGTTCCAAGGTGCCGCGCCGACGACGAAATCG
>DAOTTS010000010.1:0-8625 GCA_034437735.1 Anaerolineae bacterium | reverse complement strand
AGTGCCGGGCTGCTCTCTCTCAAATTAAAAGGAGCGAACTATGTTTCGGAGACATACGAACAGGTTTTACGTCGCCCTGCTGAGCGCCGGCGTGATGGTTGGCGTAATGGTAGGGCTCTTGCTGTGGAGTACCGGTGCTTTTCCGGTACGCGCCGCGACCTCCGCGCTGGAGGGCGGATCGTATAAGGTCGCAGACGTCAACGAGGTGCCCCCCGGTGGAATGGTCGCTTACACCATCGTGTTGAGCAATAGCAGCGGGTCGGAGCTTGGTGAGGTTGTGGTTACGGACAAGTTGGATCCTCGTCTGGCGTATGACTCGTTTAGTGTCGATGGGCCGGCCTTTTATCAGGATCCGGTTCATGAATCCGGGTATGTGACCTTTACGTTGCTGCAACTTCAGGCGAATTCAGTTGTGACCCTCGGTCTGTTCGCAACGGTGACCGACACGGTGGCATCGGGTGAGATTATCACCAACACCGCTACAATCAGCGACCCAACGACTGTTTTCGCGACGAACCCGGCGACGTTCACGGTAAGCCGGCCTCCGGCGGTTCAGATCTACGATCCGGACAGCGGAGCGGTTATCACAGATCAGCCGGGTGATGTCGTTGAGATGTCGGGCCGGACGTGGGTGGAATTCGATCCGGCGCCTTTCCCCAATCCACCTGTGATTTCGCCCATCGAAAACTTCGAGGGTGCTGGGAACTACTTTGTCGAATGGAGTCCGGTGGCTGGTGCGGTTGAATATGTGCTACAGGAATCTGAAGATGGCACGTTTGAAAACCCAGTGGTTTACAACACGTCTGATACTGAGGAGTTTGTCTCGGGAAAAAGCAACGGAACCTATGCCTATCGCGTTACCGCTTATAATGGGGATGCACATCCCAGCCGTTGGAGCAATGTTCAAACAGTGGATGTCTTTGGTGCGAATGCATGGAACGTAACCGCACGGCAGGTACCTCAAACATCCCTAGATGCCACAGTGGTGGTCTCGGTGAGCACGGACGGAGGCTCGACCTGGCACGCCGTTGACTCCCCGGTTTGGAACGACGGCGGCTGGTGGGATTGGACGTACGATTGGGAGTTGGGACCGGAGCGGAAGGACGGTGTGGCTACCCCGTTGATGGCGCGCGCTGCCTACGCCGGGGGTGGCGGGTGGAACGAGGATACCATCACGGTGACGGTCAAGAATGCGAGATTCTACACGTACTTCCCGATCATCTTCAAACGATGGCCGCCGGTTCCCTACGTGGTGGAGTCTTTCACAGCCCCATCGTCAGATGATGACGGTAATTTCACGGTGCGTTGGTCCTACGGTAGCCATCCTGATGCGCCGATTACCGAGTTCCAATTGCAGGAGGACGATAACTCGGGATTCAATAGCCCAAAGACCTTCACCCTGGATGACACGGTTACCAGCAAGAGCTTCACTGGCAAAGCGGACGGGAACTATTGGTACCGTATCCGGGGCGTGAACACGAGCTGGGAAGGCGGACGGGTTCTCACCGGTTCCTGGAGCGATCCTATCAAGGTTGTTGTTAATACCGGGCAGACCTATGGCTTTACCTCAAGCACGGAGGGGTGGGAGATCACGCGCAGTGACGACCACATCGAGAAACCGGATGCTTTGCCTCAACCGATTTCGAGGAATGGAAAATTGTATCATCTCGTTTGGGGCAAGGCGGATTTTTCGATCGTCTCACCTATGGACAAGGCGCCGGACGTGCCTTATACAATCAAGACCCGGGTCGATGTTGTGAACTACGAGGACATTCCCGGCGATGGTGAGGGCCCGTATTCCGCAAAGACCGGGATGACGTGGGGCATTATCTTCGGCGGCAACGGCGGATCGCCCTGCCCGGCGGATCGTAACAGCCCCAATGGGTGTCTCAGTCACTATTACCGTGTCTTAATCACGTACGATCAATCGGCGGGTCGTTTCGATTGGCAGCTCAAGCGGATTGATTATCACGAGGGCAACGAGGGCGGCGGAAAGGGACGCGGTGTCGATCTTCTTGCCGGTTGGCAAACCATTGAGTTCGATTACGATGCGTTGGGTTGGAATGAGTGGGAGATCCGGGTGACCGATGATGATTCCAGTAATATCAAGGTCTATATGAACGGCAGACATCTTGCAACCGTCACCGATCACAAATATATCGATGATCCCTACTTCGGTACGTTTATGGCGTCGACCTACGAACTCGGCGGCGTGGCGACGAAGTGGGACTGGTTCAGAGTCCAGAGGTAAATTGTCCATCGAACCCACGCGCAAGGTTGAACCTGCGCGTGGGTTCTTTCTGTACCCATCATCACTGCAATCTCAAGGAAGCTATGAAAACGAAATCCTTGGTCTGTTTTTCCGGTCGGATCTTGATTTTTTTCTTTGTTTTGGGATGGACGTTGATTTTTCCAACTGCTAAGGTGCTGGCACGTCGTTCGCTGCCTGACACTGACCTATCGGCTCGGGATGCTGAATCCCTAGTGAGTGATTTCCTTGATTCGAAAGAGGATGACCCTGTCTTATACTTCCCTATTGTCTTCAGGTATTGGCCGCCGATTCCGCCCACACCGGTGCTTCAGGATATCGACGGTCCGATCTGGGACAGCGATTATTCGGTTGAATGGTATGATTCCTCATCGGAGATGGCGACGCCGGTGCTTTCTTATACGCTCCAGGAATCCTCGGATCCAACCTTTGCTGGGGCGACAACTTATTCGGTTTTGACCACGTCGATGCCCTATCGCATCGAGAGCAAACCTTGGGGTACGATGGGGGATTTCTACTATCGGTTGAAAGCGCACAACGCCTGGAATGAAAGCCCCTGGAGTGACACCCAATCCGTGTGGTTGTTGAGCCGGAGCGATGATTTCAACTATCCTCAGACCGGTTGGCGTCCTCGTCGGACAAGCGCCCCTGATCTTAGCGATATGGACGCATGGTATGATGACGGTCAGTTGATTACCCTGGTGGAGGATCGATTTGATTTCGCAATTTTCTCTCCTCTCCAGGAGGCGCCCGAACTACCCTATAAAATTCTATTACGGACCAAGGTCCTGCATGCAGCCAACGAGACATCTTATGGCATCGTTTTCGGCGGCAATAAAGGCGAGTTCTGTTACGTTGAGCGGGCGAATGCCCAATCCTCGGATGGATGTTTCCACCATTATTACCGTCTCAATGTCGTCTTTGGTGGCTACCTCAAGTACCAGATGAAACGCATCGACTATCACTCCGAGCGAGGGAAAGGTGAGGGCGATACGGATTGGGGTTGGGGGGGGATCGATACCGGCGAGCCCGAAGGCTGGCACGGGTGGGAGATTCGGGTCTACGATTCTGGGTTCGGCCTGTATGCGGACGGCAAGTATCTGATGTGGGCTTCGGACACACGCTTCGTCAATAGTCCCTACTACGGGATCTTCAGCTCCAACTATGAGTATAACGGAGCGCGGTTCGCACACGATTATTTCCGCGTTGTGCCGCTTACCGGTGCGGCGGCAGTCCCTCCGCATAACGTCGACCCTGCGATTTCCGTGATCACTCGGTAGGTAGAGGCGCTTGTGGGGTGTTAGGTTCGGGGAGGGGTGATTGAAGCAGAAATCTCTGATCGGTAACGTCATCCGGATAGTGCTCAGCCTGGTGGCGCTTGCGCTGTTGTTCCGCGAGGTTGGGGGGCAGTCGATCCTGTCGACGCTCCTGGATGCGAGGTTCAGACTGCTCCTCCTGGCCTGGCTGCTCTTTATGAGCGGAATTGTCGTTCGGGCGTACCGGTGGCGGGCGCTGCTTCAGGGGCTTGGCATCCGTCCCGGATTCTGGACCCTCCTGAAGCTCTACCTCGTGGGCGGCTTCTTTAACACGTTCCTCCCCTCGGGGTTCGGTGGGGACGTGGTGCGCGTGGTGGAGCTGGCCCAAGATGAGGACCGATCTGCCGCGGTGGGTACGGTGCTGGTGGATCGGATGACGGGGTTGCTCTCTCTGATGGCAATGGGGTTGGTGGTCCTCCCCTTCGCGCCCGATCTCGTGCCGTGGCTGCGCTGGACGTTTCTGGCGATCTCCATCGGTGGGTTAGCCGGCGGCGCGCTGATCCTGGAGGGACGGCTTCTGGGTCGTCTGACCTCAAAACTGCCCTGGGGGCTCTCGCTGGTTGGGGAGGGGCCGCTAGCTCAGGTCTATGCGGCCGTGACCGGGGCCGGATGGCGGGCTGTGGGGGTCGCCCTGCTCGCGTCGACGCTCTTCAACGGTCTCAACGTCGTGGTCTACTGGCTGTGTGCCCTCGCGGTGGGGATCGAGGTAGGGCTGCCGTTTTTCTTCATCGTCGTCCCTCTGCTCTCGTTGACCCTGCTTATCCCGATTTCGGTCGGGGGGCTGGGGGCCAGAGATTGGGTCGCGCAACCGTTGATGGCTTCGGTCGCTGTCGCTGAGACCCAAGCCGCCGCTTGGACGTTGGGGGTCTGGGCTGTGGCAGCGGCAGCTGGGCTGGTCGGTGGGGTGCTCTACGTGGGGCAAGCGATATCCGGTCTTGCAGATCGTTCGTCCGAGATGAACCGTTGAGTACTCGGTTGCGCGACTTCTGATCAAGCCCCCGGTTTCGGGGGCTTTTTGACGATTTGCGGTTTCCTAGTACAAAAGATAGTCACGATGGTGACCCGACGCGAACGTCTGATGGCCACGCTGCGTGGCGAACCGGTCGACCGCCCGCCTGTCAATTTCTACGAGATCGGTGGGTGGACGCCGGATCCTGACGATCCCGATCCGTTCAACGTCTTCCAGGGCCCCGGCTGGCGGGAGCTCCTTCAGTTTGCGGAGGCGGAGACGGACCTCATCCGGATGATCACGCCTGAGCGGACGCCTGCGCCGGACAATCCCCGGGATGCGTTTTGTGAGGTTCGGACTACCCTCGAGGCAGGCTCGCGATACACGCGGGAGACGTGGCGTGTGGGTGGGCGTGTCCTGACGTCGCTCACCCGACGGGATCGTGACGTGGCGACCACCTGGACGCTTGAGCCCCTGCTCAAGGATGCCGAGGACGTGCGTGCTTATCTCGAACTGCCTGATGCGGTTTTCTCCTACGAGATCAGCGTGGCGAATCTCAAGGCTGCGGAGGCCGCTTTGGGGGATGCCGGGATTGTGATGGTCGATACCCACGATCCCCTATGTGCGGCGGCCGGACTCTTTTCGATGGAGGGGTATACGGTCCTCGCGTTGACCGAGCCGGCGCTCTTTCACCGGCTTCTCCAGAAACTGGCCCGGCCCTTGTATGCAAGCGTGCAGTACGTCGCCCCTGCATTTCCGGGTCATCTCTGGCGGGTGGTGGGATCCGAGTACGCCTCGGAGCCGTTCCTGCCCCCTTCGTTGTATGAAGCATACGAAGTGCGCTATACGCGACCCATAATCGACACGATTCAGCGCCACGGCGGCTACGCCCGGCTCCACTCGCACGGCAGGTTGGCGCATATCTTGCCCTCCATCGCCGGGATGGGGGTGGACGGGCTGGACCCCATCGAACCTCCCCCGCAGGGTGACGTGGAGCTCAGGGAGGTGCGGCGTCAATACGGCGGGCAGATGGTCCTCTTTGGCAATATCGAGGCCTCGGAGATCGAGACGCTGCCCCCGGACCTCTTCGAACGCCGGGTGCGAGAGGCACTGCGTCAGGGAACGATGGGAAGCGGGCGGGGGTTCGTTTTGATGCCCTCGGCGTGTCCCTACGGTCGGGAGATCAACGCCCGCGTGATGGCGAACTATCGAGCTATGGTGCGTTTGGCTAAAGCGTACGGTGGTTGAGTTGTTTCATATGTGGATACGTTAGGAAGGAGCCATAATGAGAACCTATCAAGAGCCCTCGAGATCTCTGCCCGTCGTTCGCGATGTCGACGTCCTCGTCGTTGGTGGCGGGCCGGCGGGGTTAGCCGCTGCCATCGCTTCGGCGCGGGAGGATGCCCGCACGGTGCTGGTCGAGCGGTTTGGATACCTGGGCGGCACCGCTACCGCCTCGCTGATGGCCTGCATCAACGGCTTCCGCAATCAGGTGGAGCCTGATCGCACGCAGACCGTGCGCGGTATCGCCGAGGAGATTGTGCTGCGCCTCAAGGATCTGGGCGGGCTGGGGAAGAGCCCGTACCCTCAAAAATCCTATCCGACGCTGCCCGGCGAGCTGGAATACAGCTATGCAATTGACACGGAGCTTTTCAAGTATGTCACCCTGGAGCTCAGCGTGAAAGCCGGTGTGGATCTGCTCTTTCATACGTGGTTTGCCGAGAGTATCGTAGGGGATGGGCAGATCCGGGGGGCGATCGTCGAGAATAAGTCGGGGCGGCAGGCATTGATGGCCAAGGTCGTCATTGACGCGACCGGCGACGGTGACGTTGCGGCGCGGGCCGGTGCGCCCTTCTGGCAGGTCAAGGGCAGCGAGGCTTCGCGTCTGAACGACACCCTGATGTATCGGATCGGGTTTGGAGCGAATCGTCCGGAGGGAACCTTTGCCTGTGATTTTGGGGATCAGGCCGTGGTCTGGGGCCCGGGCGTGGGGCCGATCAACGGCATCCATGCCGAGGATCTCTCGCGCGGGGAGATTGAGGCCCGGCTGCGCGTCTACGCCGATTTTGAAGCGAAGAAGGTCGAGCATCCCGAACTCGGCGACGCCCGAGTGTTGGAGACGCCGCCGCTGCTCGGCATCCGGCAGACGCGTTTTATCGAGGGATTATACACGTTGACAGCCGAGGACGCGATCGAGGGCCGGCGGTTCGACGACGTCGTTGCGATCAGCTCGTGTCCCGTGATCCATTCCTACGGCTACCGCCGTTATCTGGAGCATGAAGGATACGATATCCCTTATCGCTGTCTGGTGCCCAAGGCGGTGGATCGCCTGCTGATCGCCGGGCGGTGCATCTCCAGCGAACAGGAACCGTACGAATCTCACCGGGCTATGGTTCCGATCATGGCGATTGGGCAAGCGGCGGGTGTTGCGGGTGCGATGGCCGCCAAGCAATCCGTCAGCCCCCGGGCGCTGGCTGTGACGCCGCTTCAGGAGGCGCTGGTCGCGCAGGGTGCTGAATTGCGGTTGGATTCATAACCCGTCGATTGTAAGATGCTATGGGGTGTGGGGTCATGTCCGATCTCCGCGTGAGAAGGCGGTCACCGACGTCAGTTCTTTCTCGGGGCACGGTGCGTTGGGTGCTCGTCGCCGTCTTATTGCTGGCTGCCTGGATACGGATCTGGCGATTGCCGTCCATGCCCAAGGGGCTTTCCCAGGATGAAATCGTCAATGCCGGCATCTCCCTGGAGCGCTGGGATGGGCCCCGCGTCCCGTTTCTTCGCGGCGGATTCGGACACGAGCCCCTCTTTCACCAGATTCAGGGGGCGACCCTCAAGGCGTTTGGCGATAACGTGATGGGCATTCGTATGCCCGCTGTGTTCATCGGTCTCCTGCTCACCGCCACGACCTATACCGTCCTCACGTGGATGGTGAATGAGGTCACGGGTCTGGCTGCGGCTGTGGGGATGGCGGTCTCCTGGTGGCCTATGATCTACAGTCGTATCGGGATCCGGGCCATCGCATTGCCCCTGCTGCTGACGTTGGCGATCGGATGGGGTTGGCGGGGCATCCTCACACGCTCCCGTTCGTGGCTGCTGGGGTCTGGTCTGTTGCTGGGCCTGGTCTTCTATACGTATAGTGCATCGTGGATGGTGGTGGGCCTGGCCCTTGGTTGGCTTGGGTATGGTCTTCTGTTTCATCTCTCGTGGGTACGTCGCAACTGGCGAGCGCTGCTCGGCGTTGGGTTGATCGCGACGGCGGTGGTTTTGCCGCTCGTCGTCTATCTTGCGAAGCATCCCGAGCTTGGGGAGCGATATCAACAGTTGGGCGGTCCCTTGGATGCCCTTATGCGCGGGGACGCCAGTCCTATCTTCCGATCGATCGCCGCCACCCTTGGAATGGTCAGCGCGTCCCTTGACGCCCGATGGACCTACGCACGACCCGGCAGTCCAGCTTTTGGGCTTGTCGGTCAGGTGCTTGTCTACCTCGGTTTGATCCAAGGGGTGCGGCGTTTCCGGCATCCGGCGTATGGGTTGTTGAGTATCTGGCTTGGGGTGATGCTCATCCCCAGCATGGTGACCCCGGACGCACCCAGCAGCATCAGAGCGATTGGCGCGCTGCCGGCGGTCTGCGGCTTTCTCGGCGTTGGAGCTTCTCTGGTGCTGGATTGGGCGCATTCATTCGAACACGCATTCAGAAAAGAGCTTCGGACGGTTCTGTATGGGGTTCTCATCGGGGCGGGATTGTTGGAACTGGGGCTGACGTATTCCGATCTGCGTACCTGGTCCGCGCACTCGGAGGTATATTGGCTGTATAAGGCTCACTTCTACGAGATCGCACAGTTTCTGGATGACCCTCCGCCAACCGTACCTTCACCGGTTGAGGATGCCGTCGTCTTTGAGAGTTGGGTCGATCCCATCGACGTCGATGGGGTCAGGCGGAATCTGGCCCACGATGGGCGGGTCCCTCGCTGGACGCAGCGGGGCGAGGCTTTTGTCTGGCCTGCGGCCTCGTCTCGTTTCGTCATCGCGGTCCCTGTGTTTACAACGGTCGGCGAAAAAATCTGGGAGCGCACGATGGCCGACGCGCGTCA
>DAOTTS010000009.1:0-11460 GCA_034437735.1 Anaerolineae bacterium | reverse complement strand
GTGGCGGTTTCCCTCGGACGCGGACACCGACTTCGCCGTGTGGGCGCGCGCCCGGGCCCGGAGCTACGGGCTGACCGATGCGCGCCAGTTGGACAACGCGGTGCAGCGCAGCCGCCGCTTGCTGGACCGCTTCGCCCGGCATCCACGCTGCCGGGAGATGGACGCGGCGGCAGAGCGCCTGCACGAGGTGCCCTACAGCGTGAACCGCGCGGGCCGCGATGAGAGCGGCGTCATCGACGTCCTCTACCGGCACGACGGTCGCTGGACGCTGGTGGAGTTCAAGACCGACCGCATCCGGAGCGATGCGCAGTTCGAGGCGCTGTTGGCCGAGACCGACTACGTGGATCAGGTGCAGCGGTACGCCGACGCCGTGGCGGGCCTCCTTGGCGAGCGCCCGGCGTGCGACCTCTGCTTCCTCAACGATCGCGCCGGCGTGCGGCTGCATCCGGTGCCCTGACATGTGAAAGGCCGCGATGAGTTTACCACCAAACGTCCGTTGTCCCTTAAGCGGTTAACAGCGAACGCGTGTTTGCGCGTAAAACGGCTATCAGACGATAGTTTGTGAGATTTTTCTGTGTAACTGATGAAACTCATCGACAACGTGTCCGGCAGGTAGATTCCCTAACAATCTTCCGTGCCCATCGTGGGTTGCGAATTTTGAATGGGTGCAGTAGACTTAGTCATAAGGAATTCGAACGATCGTTCCTGACATTGTAGATAGGCAAGAAGCCTCGGTGCCTACACCACCCAGGCGCGGAGACGACACTGCCCCTCCGCCCGTCGGTGTGCGCGCCGAGGGGCGGATTGTGTTTATGAGATAGGATGGTGCAATGACCGATCACTTCGGCGCACACCTTGAGGGCGACGGCGGCCTCGCGCAGGGCGACGGCGCGATGGCGGCTGGCGCCGGCAGCATCCTCATTCGCGGGGATCACAACGTCATTGTCCAGGGCGAGAACGTCCGGGACAAGGAACTGGCGTACCTGGACGGGCTGCTGACCCAGTATGAGTACTGGCAGGATCACTACACCCCGCTGGCCGGCATCGCCGAGGTGCGGGAGGCGGTGCGGGAGGGTCCGCGCCTTGACTTGCCGATGCCCTTCGTCCCCCGCGAGTTCGAGCGGCTGGTGGAGCACGGGTACGGCCCCCGGACCGAGGTGCGCCGCGAACCGGTCGCCGACCTGCGGACGGCGGTTCGCGAGCACCGGCGCGTCATCCTGTTGGGGGATCCGGGCAGCGGCAAGACGACCACGCTGTGGCAGCTGACCTATGCCTATGCCGAGGCGGCGAAGGCGGACCCCCGCGCACCGCTGCCGGTCCTCGTGCGCCTGGGCGACTACACGACGGAGATGCCCTTTGCGGATTACCTCAGCCGCCATCTGGGCCCGTTGGCCCCGTATGCGGAGACCTACCGCGCGTCACGGCGGTTGATCCTGCTTCTCGATGGGTTGAACGAGATGCCGCAGGCGGGCTATGCCGAACGGGTGGCCCGCATCCAAGAGGCGTTAGATCAATATGCTGGCGGGACCGTGGTGGTCACCTGCCGGCCTCTCGACTACGTGGTCAAGTTGAAACGGCTCCAGAAGATTGAGGTCGCGCCGCTGGACGAGGATCGGATCCAGACCTTTCTGTACCAGTACCTGGGGAAGTCCGCCGGCGCGCGGCTTCTGGAGCGTATGCGCACTAACCATCCCTCGCTGCTTGCGATGGGACGGAACCCCTACTTGCTGCTGATGACTGCGCAGGTCTACGTGGGGGCCGGGGCCCGGCTGCCCACCAACCGCGCGCAGATGTTCCGGGCGTTTGTCAACACCCTGTTGGACCGAGAGCGGGAACGGCATCCGGAACGCTGGATCGCGGCGGAGCGCCAGAAGGACGCGCTGGCGGCCCTGGCCTATGCGATGCAGGCGGAGCGGGGACGGGGGACGACGGTCGCACGGGATTGGGCCGAGGCGCGCTTGGATCGCGCGATCTCGGAGGGAGATCCGGGGGCGGTCCTCTATCTGGCGACCAGTGCGAGCCTGCTGGACGGGGATGAGGCTAGCGTGCGTTTCTATCATCAGCTCCTGCAGGAGTACTTCGCGGCGCGGGAGATGAGGCGGCGCGTCGCGGATGGGGAGGCATTCGCGCAATACTGGCCCCATGACCGGTGGTGGGAGCCGTCGGGGTGGGAGGAGACGGCGATCCTGATGTTGGGGATGGCGGCGAATGCGGACGCGCTGGCGGAAAGGTTGGCCACAGCAAACCCTATCGTGGCGGCTCGCTGCTTGACAGAGGGAGATCCTGATGTGGGTCACGAGGCCAGGGATGGTGTCGTCGACGCGTTGATCGGCGCAATGCGCGATGAGAGCGTACCCCCTGAAGCGCGTGCGCGCGCCGGTCGACTATTGGCCGAACTCGGCGACCCACGACCGGGGGTGGGCGTGCGGGAGGACGGCTTACCGGATATCGAGTGGTGTGAGGTGCCGGCGGGGCCGTTCCTGATGGGTAGTTCGGAGGATGATGCTGAGGCTTACGATGATGAAAAACCTCAGCATGAGCTGTCTTTGCCGACCTACTATGTATCTCGCTACCCGGTGACAGTCGCCCAATTTCGTGTTTTTGTGGAGGAAACCGGGTATGAGGTTGACGAACGCAGCTTACGTGATCCGGACAATTATCCGGTCCGATATGTGAGTTGGCATGATGCGAATGCCTATTGCCAATGGTTGACCCAGCATATCCTCGATGGGAGTAGCGTCTCAGAGCCGTTGAGGAGGTTGTTGCAGGATGAAGGATGCCGGGTGCGATTGCCCAGTGAAGCGGAGTGGGGGAAGGCGGCGCGGGGCACGGATGGGCGACGGTACCCATGGGGAGCAGATCCGGATCCGAATCGGGCCAATTACAGCGATACAGGGATTGGGGATACCAGTGCGGTAGGATGTTTTCCTGGGGGTGTGAGTCCCTATGGAGTGGAGGAGTTAAGCGGGAACGTGTGGGAGTGGACGCGGAGCCTGTGGGGTGAGGATTGGGGGGAACCTACATTCACGTATCCGTATATTTCTGCCGATGGGCGAGAGGATATCAACGCGGGGGACGAGGTCCTCCGGGTGTTGCGCGGCGGCGCCTTCGACGACTCTCCAAGCGGCGTCCGCTGCGCCTGCCGCGACGGGTTCTCCCCGGACGTCCGCGACTACGACCTCGGCTTCCGGGTGGTCGTCTCCCCATTCCTCTGATCTCTGTCCCTCTGAACTCTGAATCTCTGAGGGGGGTCTGGGGGGCATAGCCCCCCAGGGTTAACCGCGCGTGCGCGGTCGCGGGCGGTTGTACAAGCGTCGAGGCTCATGGCATCGTAGGATACCTTCACACGATGAAATGGACGTATGGATTAACGATATGAAAAGGAGCGATACAGATGGATCCACTGATCGTGTCAGTCGTCACCATCCTGGGCAAGTACGCCCTCGATAAAGGCGTGGAGCTGGGCAAGGCCGTCGGTCCGCAGGCGCTGGAGACCGTCCGGTCTATGTTCGGCATGGTGTTGGCCAAAGTGCGGAAAACAGACCCGCGCACAGCGGAGAAGTTCCCCGAGAACCCCGAGGGATACGAGGCCCCGATGCAGGACGTGCTCCAGGAAACCCTGGAGGCCGACCCGGATTTCGCCGAGGCGCTGAAGACCCACCTGGAGACATACCAGGAAGCAGCGAAAGCGTATGCAACGGCATCCGGCACGTCCTACCGAGCGAGCCTGGCGGGCGATGGGGCCATGGCGCAGGGCGCCCAGTCGCGCGCCGGATTCAGCGGTGGAGCTATGCCCAAAACGCCGTCTCAGCCGGTCGCTAACTGCCAACGTCCGTTGGCCCTTAAGCATCGGGGCCGCCATTCACCAACTCTGTAAAACGCATGATCCCCAGTGGGATGCGCGTTGCAGATGACGTCTGGCACCCTTCTCGGGCACCTTCCATTCCCCTAACAATCGACACCCCCCACCTTCCAATCCCCTAACAATCTTCCGTGCCCGCACCGATTTGCACAATTCGAAAGTGTGCGGTAAACTTAAGCCTGTGTCATCATAAGAAAAAGCCCCACAGCGTTCCCGCGCCTGGGGCTTGGGTCAAGGCCTTAGGTGGGCCGACCTTGACACCGACAGTATAGCATAGCTGCCCACCGGATCAATGCGGTGGGCATGTTTGTTGCTTGGCGGATAAGGATGGTTGTTGCGCATGATTTCGGTATCCACACGTCAGACCCATAGGCTCGCCCCGATCGAGGTGCAGCAGATTCTGGGTCTACGGTTGTTGATTGCCCGCGCTGCTAACGTCGACAGCCTTGCCTGGTGGGATGATGACGCACTGACGGACCCGGCCCGCTACGTATTGCAGCGTCTTTTCCCAACTGCACCTCCGCTGGCGGCGCGCTCCTTGGCGCTTCGGGCGGCGCTCGCGCGGCACGAGGCGGTCGCGCCTAGCACCAGGCTCCATCTTTACCGCTTGGATCCTGACAATCGTGACAAATTGGCGCTGCGTTTTGAGCCGCGCTTGTCAATTCCGGTACCGGAAGACCCCATTGAGACGATGGCGGCCCTGCGAGATCATATGCGCGAGCTGACGGGGCGAGATGCGATGTCCTACGAGGTGATTGGGGAGCGGCTGGGCGGCGTTATACAGATTGAGGTGCCGCCCGCTCCGCCAGGCGTTGAGCCGTTGGTGAACCGGGCCCAGACGTTGGCTTGGGCTTATCTGGAAGGCAAGCCGGAGCAGCCGGTCTTTCCTTTTTGTTTGCCTAATACGACGTGATTGAAACGAGGTGTAAATCGTTTGAACGAGAACCGTGAACCGATCTATACAAGCCGTATCATCAAGGCCAGCGCGCTGATTGCCGATACCAAGGTCCTGCTCAGTGAGTGGGATCTCGAGCAATCGGTGGCGGCCAACCTGGCGCGGGCCCGCCGGCAGAACATCTTCGGCAAGGCCTCGCGGAAGCGCATCCGCGACATGCTCACCATCTTCCGGCAGCGGTACTTTGACATGCCGGACGTGGGCGCCGCCCTGGTGACGCTGGCCCAGGCGGGCGCGCCGTCGCAGTGGATTGATCCGCTGCTCTATTTCTTCTCGGCGCAGAACGACCGCACGCTGCGCGACATCGTCCTCGAAGTACTCTATCCGCGTCACAAGCGCGGGACCCGCGACGTGCCCGTTGAGGTGGTGGTGCACGCCATCCGCAACTGGATCGCCGAGGGGAAGACCACGACGGCCTGGAGTGATTCGACGGTGAGGCGGGTGGCCCAGGGCATTATGGCCACGCTGCGCGATTTCGGCATCCTGGAAGGCCAGCTCCACAAGCGCCTATCGCCTGCCTACCTGCCGACGGCGGCCTTCGCCCTCATCGCCCACTGGCTGTTGGATCGCGAGGGCGCCGGCAATCTGGTGCTCAACAGTGAGGCGTGGCGCCTCTTCTTCCTGGACGTCTCTGGCGTGGAGCGATTTTTCATCGAGGCGCACCAACGGCATCTGTTGGAGTACTACGCGGCCGGATCGGTCATTCGCATCGAGTTCCCAGCCGAGAGTCTGAAGGAGTACGCGCATGTCCTCATTGCGAGAACGCATTGACCGCCTGGAGGCCGATCTCAAGGCCGAACCCATGCGGCACTACGTCTACAGCGATCTGCCCTTTGCCGTCTTCTGTTACCCGCCGGAGGCTGAGTGGGAGATGCGGCGGCAGATGGGCCTGCTCAAGACCCGGTTGGAGAACGAGCTTTCCCGCGAGGTGGTGCTGATCTCGCTGGCGGACCTGCTCTGGCAGTCGGTGGCGGAGAGCGAGGGCCTGGAGGCCGTGAGCATGCTGGAGCGGACGTCCGGCTTCAACGCGGCCCAGATGCAGATCCAGGATTATCTCTCCGATCCCGACTGGCGCCCGCTGCGCGACCTGTTGGCCGAGCGGCTGGCGCCCCTGGACCCCGACCGCCACCTGGTCTTTATCACGCGGGCCGGCGCGCTGGCGCCGAACCTCTACCGCGTCTCCAAACTGCTCGACGAGATGAAGGGCCGCACCCGCGTCCCCTGCGTCCTCTTCATGCCGGCCGTCACCGAGGGCCAGACCGGCCTGCGGTTTATGGGGATCGCGGAGAACGAGGGGCGGGGAAGCTATCACACGACCGTCTATATGGACTAGCGATTGACGATTTTGGATTTACCAATTTTGGATTTCAGATTTACGATTTACGATTTTGGCTGCTTTGAATGACATCCCGTCTTATGTGCTGTATGATCGTCAATCGTCAATCGCAAATCGTCAATCATCAATCGCAAATCGTCAATCGTCAATTGAAAGGGGCTGGGCGTTTGGATAAGGCGCAATTCGCGGCACGGACGAAGCAGATGGCGCTGCGAGTGATCAAGATGGTAGGGACGCTGCCGAAGGGGATGACGGCCTCCGTGATTGGACGGCAGGTGTTGCGGTCGGCGACCTCGGTGGGGGCCAACTACCGCGCGGCGTGTCGCGCCCGCTCGACGGCTGACATGATCGCCAAGTTGAAGATCGTTGAGGAAGAGGCGGACGAAACGTTGTACTGGCTGGAACTGCTGGTGGAAGCCGACTTGGTCCCGGAAGGACGACTCGTCTCTCTAATGGAGGAGGTCAACGAGATCGTCGCCATGACCGTCGCCTCCATCAAAACCCTTCGCCGCCGTCAATCATAAATCGCTAATCATAAATCGCTAATCGTCAATCGTCAATCGTAAATCGTCAATCGTAAATCGTCAATCGTCAATCGTCAATCGAAAACAGGAGTTTGCATGGCCCAGACATTGACCGATGCACAACGCAAACAGGTCCACGACTTCGCCCTCGCGGCGCGGGCGCTGCTGATGCAGGAGACCCGCGAGCAGTTGGAGGGCGTCTACGGCTGTTACGCGGACGGGCACGTCGAGCCGCCTGCCAAGCTCCCGCAGGTTCGGGCCGATCCGGAGACGCGTGAGACCTACGACCGTCTGGTGCGCTATCTGGACGAGGGGGCCCACGCGGGGCTCACCCGCGCCGAGGCGGTGGTGGGCCTGATCAAGGAGACGGCGTTCACGCACCTCAACCGGCTGGTGGCCTTCAAGATGCTGGAGGCCCGCGACCTGATCCGGGGCACGGTGGACAAGGGCGCCGAGGCCAATGCCTTCAAGTTTTACCTGGCGGACCACCCCGACGACCTGGCCCTCTACGAGCGCGGCGAGGTGGACGCGGCCTACCGGCGCTTTCTACTCTGGCAGTCCGGGCGGATCGCGCAGGAGGTGCGCGTCCTCTTCGATCCGGACACCCTCGCCAGCCGGCTCTTCCCGCGACCCCGCGCGTTGAACGCGCTCTTGGAGTTAATCAATGAGTCCGATCTAGCGTCGGTTTGGCAGGCGGAGGAAACGATAGGATGGATCTATCAATTCTTCAATGAGGAGGAGAAGACTAAGGTCTTCGACCGCCTCTATAATCAGAAGAAAAAGATCCGCAGGCAGGACATCCCCGCGGCGACCCAGCTTTTTACGCCCAACTGGATCGTGCGTTTCCTGGTGCATAACACCCTGGGCCGACAGTGGGTCCGCATACACCCGAATACACGCTTGCTGGAGTCGGGAACACTCGATTATCTCGTCCCATCGACGATTGACGCGAGAACGGCTGACGGCCCCCCAATCGTCAATCGTAAATCCAAAATTGTAAATCCGGAGGAGATATGTCTGGTCAAAGAGATCAAGCTGCTCGATCCTGCGTGTGGGACGATGCATTTTGGCATCGAGGCTTTCGATCTCTTCGCCGCGATGTATGAAGAGGAGCTGGAGCATGCCGGCAGCCCAGGATGGCCGGACGTTCCTTCGGTCAATCAGGCTGCCGAGATCCCGGCGGCGATTCTGGAGCACAATCTCTTCGGCATCGATATCGATCTCCGGTCGGTGCAGCTTGCTGCGCTGGCGCTCTATCTCAAGGCTAAGACGCTGAATCCCGAAGCGGAGATTCGGCGCAGTAACCTGGTCTGTGCCGATGTGACTCCACTGGATGGCGGACATTTGGGGGCTTTTATCCGAGAGGCTCGCTTCGAGCGACCGGTCTACGAGCGGTTGATGCGTGCGCTGTGGGACAAGCTGCAGGACGCGAATCAGCTTGGATCGCTCCTGCGCCTAGAGCGAGAGTTGAATACGTTAATAGAGGAAGAGCGTGCGCATTACGAGGAGACACCCTTATTCGCCGGACTGCCGGGTGCCTATGAGGCGGCAGCCGCTGAGGATGAGTTCTGGGGTGTGATCTCGGCTCAGATCATTCAAGGGCTCGATGAATTTGCCCGCCAGCAGGCGAAACTCGGAGAGAATCAAACTTTCTTTGCCAACGAAGCCGTGAAAGGATTGCGTCTGTTAGATCTGATGTTGCGAGAGTACGATATTGTCGTGACGAACCCGCCTTATTCTGGAAGGCGTAATCTAAATGATACGATCAACGACTATCTAAAAACCCACTATCCCGAGGGCAAAGGGGATCTATATGCTGCATTTATCCTCCGATGTAGCGAGTGGTTGAAAGATCGAGGTCATTTAGGAATGATCACCCAGCAGTCCTTTATGTTTATCTCCTCGTATGAGGACCTGAGGGAGTATCTACGCGCTCATTTTGCGGTCGAGACCATGGCCCACACAGGCCCACGTGCGTTCTCGGAGATCAGCGGCGAGAAGGTCAACACCACGGCGTTCTGCCTGCGCAAGGAGCCGGACGCCGAAGCGCGTGCCGACAGCGTAGGGACCTACTTCCGCTTGGTCCACCAGGACAGCGGTGACGCGAAGCGCCGCGCGTTCGAGCAGGCGCTGGCAGCGCTTCACGAACAATCGTTGCAATAACTTGCCATTTACGGTAAAATATCGATATGAAATTTACAGAACTGCTGGAGATTGTGGGAGATGCGCCGGTCTTTGAGACCGGCTTGCTGTTGGCCGGCGAGGTAGACCCGGCGAACGTGCGGCGCCAGCTCTCGCGTTGGACCGCCGCTGGTCGGATCTACCAGCTCCGGCGGGGCGTCTACGCGCTGGCCCCTCCCTACCAGAAGGTGACCCCGCATCCCTTTGGGGTGGCCAACGCATTGGTGGATGGCTCGTACGTCAGCCTGCAGGCGGCGCTGGCTCACTACGGCGTGATCCCCGAATATACGCCCGTCGTGACCAGCGTCACGACCGGGCGGCCCGGGCGCTGGGAGACGCCGCTCGGCGTCTACGCCTTCCGCCACGTCAAGGTCGATTGGTTCCACGGCTATCGCAGCCTTGAGCTGGACGGGGAGCAGCGGGCGTTCGTCGCCACGCCGGAAAAAGCACTGCTCGACCTGGTCTATCTGGAGCCCGGCGCTGACCGGCGGGCCTACCTGGATGCGCTGCGTTTGCAGGCCCTGGACCGGCTCGACGTGGCACGCCTGGACCGGTTGGCCCGGGAAAGCGGCAGCCCTAAACTGCAGCGCGCCGCGCAGGCCATCGCCGCGTTGGCCCAGGCCGAGGCCGTGGAGTACGAGACGTTATGAAAGCCCACCTGCTGACGCTGGTGCGCGATGCGCCAACCTCGGCCCACGGACGCAACGTGGCCCGCGAATACCTCCAGGCCCGCATCCTGAGCGCGCTGCAGGGGGCGGGTGCCTTTATCCCGCTGGCTTTTCACGGCGGCACGGCATTGCGTTTCCTCTATCGCACGCCGCGTTACTCGGAGGACCTGGATTTCGCGCTGGAGCGCGACCGTGAGTTTTACGATTTCCGCGCCTACCTCCAGGATATCCGCCGCACGCTGCGCGCCGAGGGGTACGAGGTGGTGCTCAAAGTCAACGACCGTAGGACGGTCCACAGCGCCTTCGTCCGCTTTTTGGGGTTGCTGCACGAGATGGAGCTCTCGCCGCACCCGGACGAGCGCCTGGCTATCAAGCTTGAGGTGGATACCAACCCACCGGCAGGCGCCGGGCTGTCGACGACGGTTGTCCGCCGGCACGTGATCTTGCAGCTCCAGCACCACGACCGGGCCTCGCTGCTGGCGGGAAAGCTCCACGCCGTCCTGCAGCGGCCCTACCTCAAGGGCCGCGATCTCTACGACCTGCTGTGGTATCTCAGCGATCCCGACTGGCCCGCGCCCAACCTGACGATGCTCAACCATGCCTTAGCCCAGACGGATAGGCCCGGCGCGCCGCTGACCGAGGTGACCTGGCGGGAAGCCGTGCGGGCGCGGTTGCAGGAGGTCGATTGGAGGCAAGCCGCGGCCGACGTGCGGCCTTTCCTGGAGCCGGGCTCTGATGCGGCCCTGCTCACGTTGGAGAACCTGGTGCGGGTGTTGGGCGATTGACGATTAACGATTGACGATTAACGATTGACGATTAACGATTGACGATTGACGATTTGGCTTGGAGGATGAAACGTGAATAGGTCAAAGATCGGCATATTAGCTTACGGATCGCTGCTGGCCGATCCCGGCGAGGAGATCGACGAGATGACGGTGGGCCGCATCCCGGTGACGACGCCGTTTCCTATCGAGTACGCACGCTCCAGCCGGGGGCGCGCCGGCGCGCCGACGTTGGTGCCGGTGCCCGAGGGCTGCGGCGCCCGAGTCCAGGCGCAGATTCTGCTTCTGCGGCCCGCCCTGCGGGTGGACTCGGCGATCCACATACTCTACCGGCGCGAGACCAACCGCGTGGGCGAGACCGGCGTCTACTACGTGGAGGAGAAACAGCAGGAGAAGAACGATCCTGTCCTGATCAAGACGGTCGACGACCTGGGCGGCGTGCCGCACGTGCTATACACCTGGCTGCACCCGAACCTCGACCTGGTGCTGGACGTTGGCCTCAGCATGGAGTCAAAGGCCGCGCACCTAGCACACCTGGCGGTGGACAGCGTCACGGCAGAGGCCTACGCTGAGGATCGCGACGGCATCCGTTATCTGGCGGACTCGATCGCGCACGGTATTTGCACGCCGCTGACTGATGCCTACCGCGCAGCTGTCCTGCGTCTCGCCGACGGCGCGCCGGATTTAAAGACGGCGCGCACGAGAATTGTCTGGAAAAAGGATTTGGAACTGGAGGATGAGGTATGAATGATCTGCCCGCCAACGTCTACCGCGTGCCCCAGCGGGATTTCGCTGCTATTCCTGGAAACCCGTGGGTCTATTGGATGCCTAAGGGTTTGCGTGGGGTTTTTGAGAGATTGCCAAAATTAGGTGACATTTCACCATCTATCCACGGTACTGCTACTTATAACAATTTTCGGTTTCTGAGAGGTTGGTGGGAGGTTGGACTATCAAACATAGGCCAGAACAATCGAAGTTGGCATGAATTTGAAATAGGCAATAAGGACTACGTACCATATATGAAGGGTGGTGGCTTCAAACGATGGTACGGTAACCAAGAGATCGTAATTCAGCTGCTTTTTGATGGACGTGTTCTGATAGAGTTTCTTAATTCAAAACGAGATTCAATTAGAGGAACTGATCATATCTTTC
>DAOTTS010000008.1:0-44719 GCA_034437735.1 Anaerolineae bacterium | reverse complement strand
TCGACTACCTGCCCCCACCGTGTCGGCTCCTCGTGATCAGCACGTCCGAACCGCCGATCCCCACCCTGGCCCGCCTCCGCGTGCGCCGGCAGCTCACCGAGTTGCGGCTGCACAAGTAGCGTGGTGACGCCAGACCTGCCGGTCATTGACCATTACCCCCCTGCCAGTACAATGACGGGGTGACCTGACGACAAAGAGGCCGACAAAGGCGGGGGCATGAGCTGGCAACTGACGGTATATGCGACGACGTGTTTTGTGAGTGCGGCCATTATGCTGCTGCTGGCGCTCTATGCCTGGCGCCACCGCGAGGCGCCGGGGGCGACTGCCTTTACGGTGATGATGGGGCTGGTGGTCTACTGGTCCATCCTGGCCGGGGTGGAGGGGCTGCTGCCCCTGACCCGCCAGCAGGTGTTCGTGCGTCATCTGAAGTACGTCAGTCTGGCCGGCGTGCCCGTCGCGCTGCTGATCTTCGTGCTGCAGTACACGGGGAGCAAGGCCTGGGTCACCCCCCGCAAGGTGCTGGTGCTGAGTCTCATCCCCTTCATCACGCAGGTGATGATCTGGACCAATCCCGCTCATGGGCTGTGGGTGACGCTGGAGACGGACACGCCCGGTCTCTGGTTCTGGCTGCATTCCGCCTATTCGTTTGTGTTGGTCTTTATCGCGCTGGCCCTGATGGCTGCCTACATCGTGCGCGCGTCCAACTTGCGCCGCTGGCAGGCGGGGCTGCTCCTCGTGGGCATCTCCCTGCCCCTGATCTTCAATATCCTGCACACGTTCCGTCTCATCCCCTACGTGGTGGAGCTGACGCCCATCGCCTTTGTCTTCACCGGTCTCGCCTTCGCCTGGACGATGTACCGGCAGCGCCTGTTTGACCTGACGCCGCTGGCCCGGGAGGCGCTGGTGGACGGTATGCAGAACGGCGTCCTGGTCATCGACCTCCAGGCGCGCATTGTCGACCATAACGCAGCGGCGGAGCGGATCCTGGGCGCGGCGCGTCTGGCCGGGCGGCCCATCGGGGACGTCCTGCCCGTGTGGCCCGAGGTGCGCGCGCACCGGCGCGCGGATCAAGCCGCCGCGATGGACGTGCAGTTGGAGCAGGCGGACGGGCTGCGGCACTACGAGATCCATATCACACCGCTCCGCGACCGGCAGCGGACGCTGGCCGGCACCTTGCTGACCCTGCACGACGTGACCGAGCGGCGCCGCCACGCCCAGGAGCTCGAAGCGCGCAACGCGGAGCTCGATGCTTTTGCCCATACGGTGGCGCACGACTTGAAGACGCCGCTCTCGGTGCTCATCGGCTTCGGCACGCTCCTGGATGCGCGCGCCGGGGATCTGTCACCGGAACAACTACGGCCGAAGGTGCGCGCCATCGTGCGCAACGGCTACAAGATGACCAACATTATCGACGAACTGCTGCTCCTGGCCAGCGTGCGAAAGATGGACAGCGTCGATCTCGTCCCGCTGGAGATGGGCGCGGTGGTCGACGAGGCCCGGCAGCGGCTGGTTGACCTTGTAGCGGAGCACGAGGCGCAGATCCGCGTCCCGGCGCGCTGGCCGGCGGCGTTGGGCTATGCACCCTGGGTCGAAGAGGTCTGGACCAACTATCTGAGCAACGCCGTCAAGTACGGCGGGCGGCCGCCGGAGATCACGCTGGGCGCTGCGCCCGACGGCGAGGGGCATGTCTGTTTCTGGGTGAAGGACAATGGGCCGGGCCTGCGTCCGGACGAGCAGGCGCAGCTCTTTGCCGAGTTCGCGCGTCTGCATCAGGTTCGCGCCGAGGGGCACGGGCTGGGACTCTCCATCGTGCAGCGCATCGTGAAAAAGCTGGACGGCCAGGTTGGGGTCACCAGCGAGCCGGGGGCCGGCAGCACGTTCTGGTTCACGCTGCCGTCGGCTCACCCCCGAGGGTGAAGGCCCCCCGTCCGTATAGCGCCGCTCCCGTCTTTCATTGTCATTCTCCTTGGGTCTCGATAAGCGGATCGTCCTCGTCGGGGAAGGGTGAGAAACTGTTAATCTTGTCCCTCAGGAATTGGTAACATGCGTTCAGGTCGGCGAAGCCCTTGTATTCGCCGCTGTGGGGATCGTCTAAAGAGGCCCGCCAGACCGCGCCGTTTTCTGTCTCCACCTGCCATAGTCGCAACACATAGGCCGCATAGGTGAGCATTGCTGGGGCGTTATCGTTTTTCACGTCTTACCCTCTTCTCGTCAGTAAGGTTGGTCATCCTTAGCGTAGTCGATGACCGTAGTGAAAACGTAGAGAGCCGGTTGTTGCAGTGAATGCGAAGGGAATATCGACGCAGGTCCGCCGTGTCTCTGAGGCTTCAGTATGACCGCCCATACTGAGGGTGTATCTTCAACGAGAGGGGCAACCGCTCGCCCCTGAACCCGCTTTCGTGGATCGGTGAGAGAGCTAAGTAACTCCGTAAAAGTTTCTTCATCATTTTGAGGACCGCTCTCGAGGACGGGGGCTATGCGCAGTGTTAATTACCTACTTAGCGTTCTTTCAGGAACGCGGAGACCTGCTCGAACTCGGTGGTGCGGGTGCCGGGGGGCAGCGACCGCAGAATCTGCTGCCCGTATCGCTTCTGAAGCAGCCGCCCGTCGAGGAGGGCGATGACGCCCCGATCGGTCTCCGAGCGGATGAGCCGCCCTGAGCCCTGCCGCAGGTTCAGAATGGCGCTGCCGAGCTGGATCTCGAAGAAGGGGTTGCCACCCCGGGCCTTGATCTGTTCTTCCCGCTTCCGGATGACCGGGTCGTTGAAGGGTACGAAGGGTATCTTGTCCAGGATGACCATCGCCAGCGATTCGCCCGGGATGTCCAATCCCTCCCAGAACCCCCGGGTGGCAAAGAGGATCGCGTTGCCGTCCCGTTTGAAGCGCGAGACCAGTGCGGGCTGCGACATCGCGCCCTGGACGTAGCACGGGTACCGGCTGCGGAGCTCCGGGGCCAGCGTCTCGTACAACTGCTGCATCCGCCGCCGGCTGGTGCAGAGCATCAGCGCGCGCCCCCGGCTCACCTCCAGCAGCCGCCGGACCTCCTCGGTGAGGGCGTCGACGTAGGTCTGGGTGAACGCCTGCTCCCTGGGGTTGTAGACCGGTGTCAGACGGTGCGGGGTGTAGATCAACATCTGGTCCCGGTAGTTGAAGGGGCCGGGGAGGGTCGCCGTGATCACCGGCGCCTCGTCCTCCGCCCCGAAGAGCCCCACCTTCCGGCGGAACCAGCCGAGGTCGTCGCTCACGCTCAGCGTGGCGCTGGTACAGATCACGCGGGGCCATTCGTCGAAGAGCAGCCGTTTCAGCGGATCCCCGACCTCCAGGGGGCGGTAACTGAGATCGTAGCTGTCCACGGCGCGCGACGCGGCCCGCTCCCCCAGCTCGCAGAGCCGGATGTGGGTATCGGGCTCCGGCTCGGCCAGGGCCTGCGCGACCGCCGCCAGTTCCTCGCTCTGAAGTGCGGCCATCTCCCGATCCGCCTCGTCCCCGGCTTTGGAATGCGCGATCGCCCGGCTCAGCCGGTGCAGCGCCTCCGAGAGCCCAAGCCCGGCCTGCAACTCGCCCTGAATGGCCCACCGGACGGCTTTCGCAACGGGCCGCTGGCGCGTGACCTCCCGGAAGAGCATCTCGTAGTTCTCCCGGATCTCACCCAACGCGCCCTCATCGTCCACCGCCTGCCGGACCGTGGGGCCGTTCATCAGGCCCCAGAACTGGTCCCGTTCCAACGCCAGGGTCAGGGCCTCGACGGCGTAGTGGGACAGTTGGTGGGCCTCGTCGATAATGAGCACTGGACGGATTGGGAGGATGCGGTTCTCGGTCAGGAGGGTGTTGGTGCAGAGCATGGCGTGGTTGGTCACCACCAGGTCGGCCTTCACGGCCCTGCGCTTGGCCCGCTCGTAGTAGCAGGCCTTGTACTGATCGCATGAGGTCCCCCGGCACTCGCGGCTTCCGACGGTCAGCCACGCGACCAGTTTCGGCGGGAGGTGCATCCGCCCCATATCCCCGGAGGGGACCCGGTTCAGAGCCTGCCGCAGGGTGCTCAGCGTCTCGTCCAGGTGCGGGAGGCCGGGCTGCTTCCGGAGCGCGTCCAGTTTCATCGCGCAGACGTAGTTGCTCCGCCCCTTGAGCAGGGCCGCCTCGAAAGGCCGGGGGGCGATCTTTTTGAGCATGGGGATGTCCTTCTCCCAGAGCTGATTCATCAACCCCTTGTTGGAGGTGCTGACCACCGCCGAGGTTTCGGCCCAGAGGACGGGGATCAGGTAGGCGAACGACTTGCCGATGCCTGTCCCGGCCTCAATAACCCCGTGACAGCAGCGCTGTAGCACGTCGCGCACCAGATCCGCCATCCGGGCCTGGCCCTGCCGCGCCCGATAGCGCGCGCCCAACAGGTGGGCCAGCGGTCCACCCGCCGCAAAGACGTCCGCCACCGGCGGGCAGTCGATGGGTTTAGCCGCCTTTTCCCTGGCCTCCTCGGCTGCTGGCGCGTCATAGGGCGGCGCGGATTCGGCGAAGTGGGGCGGCGGCGGGGGCGGAGGTGCGTCCGGGCTGGATCGGGTGATCACCTTTCCCCCGATGACCACGGCGGGCGCCTGGTCCTCATCGAAGGGACCGGCCTCACCTAGGTCTGCTTCGCCCTTGGCGATGGGCCGCAACTCGGCGGCTCGAACCGGGATCGACCGGTGGACGCGGGCCAGCAGCGCCTCGGCCCGCGCCTCGCCGAGCGCCACGGCGCGTTCCAGTTCCCGCACGGCATCCGCCCACCGCTGCAGCTCGGCGTAGCAGCGCCCGAGTTGGAAACGGAACTCGGCGGTTTCGCCTGTTTGATCGATGAGTTCCCGGTAGGCCGAGGCCGCGCGGTCCCAATCGTGATTCTGCACGAACTGACGGGCCTCCCGTTTCCGGACCTCGAGGGTCGTTTTGTTCAGCCCCAGTGATTGCCACAGGGATTCGGAGTTGCTCACCATCTCTCCTTCGTCGGTTTTCTTTCGTCGTAAGAGCCCAAGGGTTTCGGGGGAACGTCTCTTTCCTTCCCCAAGGGTTTGCTTTCATCCAAACGAGCGTCTTTGTACCCCGTCTCAAACCTTTGGGCTCTGGCCTGCTATTGAAATAGAGCTCGCATAGTGTAGTATACTCAGACGATCCGGCAAGCGCGCGCAGGCAGCCGCAAGCCGGATTTGTGCTGTGGGCGAGGGGGCCCGCAGCCTCAGTGTGTATCAAGGAGGTACCTATGCAGTCAGGCTTAACGATTCCAGAATCGTACGAACAACTACTGGATCGCCGGGAGACCGAATACGCGATCCGCCAGATCAAGGAGTTCTTTCAGGTCAATCTCGCCTTCGAGCTGGACCTGATGCGGGTGACGGCCCCGCTCTTCGTCCAGGCCGGGACGGGGATCAACGACGACCTTAACGGCGTGGAGCGACCGGTCAACTTCCCGGTCAAGGCCCTGGCCGATTCGCGCGCCGAGATCGTCCACTCGCTTGCCAAGTGGAAGCGCCTCTGTCTCGCCGACCTCGACCTGGAGCCCGGCTTGGGCATTTACACCGATATGAACGCGATCCGTCCGGACGAGGGACTCGACAACCTGCACTCTCTCTACGTCGATCAGTGGGATTGGGAGCAGGTCATCACCCCGGATCAACGGGATCTGAACTACCTCAAGACCGTGGTGCGCAAGATCTACGACGTGATCCAGCGCACCGAGAAGTATATCAGCCACCTCTATCCGGTGATCGAACCGGTGCTGCCGGAGACGATTACGTTTATCCACAGTGAGGATCTGCTGGCGCGCTATCCCGACGTGGATCCGAAGGCTCGGGAGGCGGCCATCTGCCGCGAGCACGGCGCCGTCTTCGTCATCGGCATCGGCGGCAAGCTGAGCGACGGGCGCCCCCACGACGGGCGGGCGCCGGACTACGATGATTGGTCGACGCCCACGCGGAACGGCTGCCGGGGCCTCAACGGCGACATCCTGATTCATTATCCGGTCCTCGACTGCGCCTATGAGCTCTCCTCGATGGGCATCCGGGTGGACGCGGAGACGCTGAGACGCCAGCTCGCGCTGTCGGACAGTGACGAACGCCGCGCCCTCTACTTCCACCGCCGCCTGCTCAACGGCGAGCTTCCGCCCTCCATCGGCGGCGGCATCGGGCAGTCACGGCTCTGTATGTTCTACCTGCGGAAGGCCCACATCGGCGAGATTCAGGCGAGCCTTTGGCCGCCGGCGATGATCGAGACGTGCCGGGCGCACGACATCGAGCTGCTCTGAGATTTGCATATCTACGGCAATACCTTCGCCAGAATCGTAGGCGAAGGTATTGCTAGGTAAGAAGACAGGGCGGGCGCTTAAGCGCCCGCCCTGTCGGATCGATCGTCCAAATTCACGCAGCCGCGCTCTCACCCTCGGGCAGATGCCTGCGCCGCAGCCACGCGGCGAGCCGCAATCCGGCCGTGATGATCAAGGCCAGCAGGCCCACTGCCAGGTACTCGATAAGGGGGATGCGCACGATCTCGTTGAGCCGCGCCCAGCCCAACTGCCCGTACGTCAGCAGCGCGCCCCCCACGTAGAGGGCCAGGATCGTCCAGCGGATCCACGCCTTGAGCCGTAGCCCGTGCATCTGTGTGAGGACGAAGACCCCCGCAAAGCCGAAGAAGAACATGGGCCACAACCCGTTCCCCTGCATCACCGCCACCAGCGTGCCGTGGATCACAATGGAGACCTCCTGCACCACCATCCACCAGCGGTTGACGTGCAGCCGGGTGAAGAAGAGGCTCCCCTGCATCATCAGCAGAAACATGTAGAGGAATCCGATCAGGTGCCCACGGGTCGCCACCATGGGGTGGTACCAGAAGGTATAGACGATGGCCCACGAGAAGATGTACCCGTGGTATTTGCGCACGAACTCCATCGTGTCTTTAGGAATCGGCGCCTTCTTACCCCAGAAGAGGCCCCGGCGCTTGTTCTCCATCAGCAGGATCGCCACGAGCATCAGGATGACGGAGCCCTGTGACGTCCAGATCGAGACGTCCTGGGCCAACCCGTCATACCAGAGGTGAGTCTGGACGAAGTGCAGCAGAATGAAGAACGCGTTCGTCCCCAGCGCGATGACGTTGACGCGGTGCAGTCCCTTGGTGTAGCGCTTGACCCGCGTCTGGGCGTAGTAGATGAGCCCCCAGCTCGCGATTTGATGCAGGGCATAAAATCCCCACGCCGTCATCCGCGACCAGAACGTCGGCGCCGGCAGTTTCCAGTAATACCACGACGCGCCCTGATCGGGCAGGAGCTCGATGCAGTCGAGCCGCCCGCCGGCCCACCCGATGACGCCGGTGAAGAGCAGGCTGAAGAGGATGCCGCCCCAGAGTGCGCGTTTCGCCTTGGGGGCTAACGTTGATGTTCGCCGGTGTGCTTGCTGCGTCGCTGCCGCCATAGAGATTTACCCTCCTGCACTATCTTTACCCCTTTGTTTCATCAAGTATACTTGATTGACGTGATATTGTCAATATATTGAATAGATATTATAAACGAAAATGAGGGCTGGATAACGAAAAGGCGCGACGGACCTGGAATTTATGGGTCCGCCGCGCTTGATCGTGTGATGTCAGGCCCTATCGGGCTCGGCCTTACGCCGTTTGTGCGATATGTGCCACTTCCTCGCCGTTGATCACTTCCTTCGTCTGGAGCACCCGGGCGACCTCGTGCAGCGCTGCGATGTGGTCTTGAAGGAGCGCGACCGCCCGCTGCTCCGCGGCCTCTACAATCCCCCGCGTCTCCCGGTCGATCAACTCCGCCGTCTCCGGGCTCACGTCCTGCCGCACCCCGCCCACCTGCATCAGGTACCCGCTTCCGGCCGGTTGGGCGTACCGCACCGGGCCGAGGGACTCGGTCATACCGAACTCGGTGACCATCCGCCGCGCGATATCCGTGGCGCGCTCCAGGTCGTTGGCCGCGCCGGTCGAGGTGTCGCTGAACGCCAGCAGCTCCGCCGCGCGCCCCCCGAGCATCACGGCCAGCCGCTCTTCCAGCTCCCCCTTGCTGAGCAGGTAGGTATCCTCATCGGGCATCTGCAGCGTGTATCCCAGCGCCCCCTTCGCCGTGGGGACGATGCTGACCTTGTGCACGGGATCTGTGTCCGGCTGCAGGTGCGCCACCAGGGCGTGCCCGCCCTCGTGATACGCCACCCGGCGCTTGACCGCCGGCTTCAGCCTCATCTTGCGCTGGAGTCCGGCGACGACCCGCTCGATGGCCAGATCGAAGTCCGCCAGCGTGACCGCGTCCCGGTCCTCACGCACTGCCAGTAGGGCCGCCTCGTTGACCAGGTTGGCCAGATCCGCCCCCGAGAAGCCGGCGGTGATCTGGGCGACCCGATCGAGGTCGTCCTCGTCCGCCAACGGCACGTCCCGCGTGTGGATCCTCAGGATCTGGCGGCGGCCCTCCTCCGTCGGGAGCACCACCTGAATCTGGCGGTCGAAGCGCCCCGGACGCAGCAGCGCCTTGTCCAAGACTTCCGGGCGGTTGGTCGCACCCATAATGACGACGCCTTGATTGGCCTCGAACCCATCCATCTCCGAGAGAAGCTGGTTGAGCGTCTGCTCCCGCTCGTCGTTGGTGCCCATCACGCCCGCCGTCGCGCGTGACTGCCCGATGGCGTCAATCTCGTCGATGAAGACGATGCACGGGGCCTTGGCTTTGGCCTGTTCGAAGAGGTCCCGCACCCGGGCGGCCCCCACCCCGACGAACATCTCCACGAAGTCCGACCCGCTGATGGAGAAGAACGGCACGTTGGCCTCGCCGGCGGTGGCGCGCGCCAGCAGGGTCTTGCCGGTACCCGGCGGCCCCACGAGCAGCACGCCCTTGGGCAACTTGGCACCCAGGCGTGTGAAACGGTCGGGGCTCTTCAGGAAGCCGATGATCTCCTTCAGCTCGACGGCGACCTCGTCGGCACCGCCGACGTCCGCAAAGGTGACGTTGGTCTTTTCCCCCTCGATCTCCTTGGCCTGGCTCTTCCCGATCGACATCACCCCGGCGCCGGTCTGACTCATACGCCGAAACCCGAAATACCAGATCAGGGCCAGCGGGAGCAGTGGGATGATCCACCCCAGCAGGTTGGTCAGCGCGGTGTTGGGCGGGGGGGCTGCTGAGAACATGACGCCGGATTCCCGCAGGCGTTCGATGAGGTCCGGGTCGTCGACCCGGACGACGTTGTTGACCCGCTCCGGGCCGGTGCTCTCTTCACCCTCGGCACAGCACGTGTAGAGGAGGCGATCCTCCTGGATCGTCACCTCCTGGATCTCCCCGGCCTCCAACTGGGCGAGGAATTGACTGTACGGCACCTCACTCCATCGGACGATCATCGGGCGGAAGACCAGGGCTTGGAAGAGCCAGGCCACCACCACGGCGATCAGCAGATAGACGAGCGAGAACTGCATCTGTTTCTTCTGTCGTTTGTCCACGTCTCTCTCCATCTCACCCCGTCGGGGCTATCCGGATTCAGGCCCCCCTGTTAAGAAAAAGAGGCCCATGCTGCGAAGATGGGCCCCACGATGGGTGAACGTTATCCAGTGTTTGTCATTGCCACCTATAGCTACAGCGATTAGTGCCAGTGTAACACAGATAGCTTAACAGAACGTTAGTGTGGAATTAGAGAGACATTAGAACCGGCGGATGCCCGTTATGCGTCGCTCCCGTTGGGCTCAGTGTAGATCCGGTACCTTCATCAGCTCGTCCAGCAGCATGGTCGCGTAGGAGCCCTTCGGCGCGAAGAAGTGGACGACCAACGTCTGGGGATCCTCCATCTCCCAGGTGAGCCCCTCAGGATTGTAGCGGAGCGGGCGCCGCAGGCCTCGGGCCCGGGCGGCCCGGAAGTCCTCCGGCGTGAGGCCGACCGCGCTCAGGATCTCGCCCTCGATGGCGCCGGCCTCAGCCTCTGCCCCCATCAGCTTGTACCCGAACATCGGGCCCGTCGGGGAGATCTCCCACGCTTCCACCCGGGGCTGCTCTGCAGCCACGTCTTCCACGGTGAAGATGCCGCCGGTCGTCTCTTTCTTCGCGATGTCGCCCAGGATCACGGCGTCCATCGTGCCCTCTCGGATGCGCCAGCTTAGGACCTGGTTGAAGAGCGCCGATTGGAGCGCGCTGACGTAGAAACGCCGCATCCGCTTGGAGGGGTGGTGAATGCCCCGCGCCCGCAGGCCCTCCTCATCCCGGCGCAGCAGGTAGAGCCCGATGACGTGGTTGTCCCCCCGATTGCCGAACCGCTGCGGTCCGTAGGCGTTGGGCACGCCGCGCCGCGCCATGGCGTCCAGGATCGCCTCGACCCGCGCCGGGGCCTCCGGATCCACATCCCGGATGCGAATCGTGAAGTGGTTCCCGCGCAGATGGCCCGGTCGGAGCTTGTTCTTGTGCTTGCTCACCCATAACACCTTGACGTTCTCGATCTCCAGGTCGCGCACCGCGTCGGGATCGACAAAGTGGAGCGACAGGGTCTGGCGTGCGACGGCGTGGGTGTCCTTCAACCCCGCCGAGCTGATGGTCTGCCGGGAGACGTCCAACTCGGCGGCCATGGCGTTGATCACGTCGAAGGTCGAGATGCCGCGCTTTTCGATCCGCACATAGGTGTGTTCGCCCTCTCCGCAGGGCTCGTACGCGGGCTCCTCCTCCACGATGAAGTCCTCCACCTGCGTCCGGATGACCCCGCCGACGCCGGGCACGTCCTCGGTCAAATGCGGAATTTCCCACGCATACTGCGTCTCTGACGTCATTGGTCCCTCACTCGCTCAACAGGTACGCGGTCAGCAGTTGGGCGGTTGCCTCCAACGCGTCCCGGTGCGTGCGCTCGTAGGCGTGGGACGCGTCTACGCCCGGGCCCACCAGCGCGACCTCCAGGTCCGCGCCGGCGCGCCACGCGGCCTCCCCGTCCGAGCCGTAGTAGGGGTAGACGTCGACCTTGTACGGGATGTCGTGGGCCTCGGCCAATGCCTCCAACCGGCGTCGGAAGCCCAGATGGTACGGGCCGCCGGAATCTTTCGCGCAGATACCCACACTGAATTCGTCGGAGTTCTGCTCCTCGCTCGCGGCTGCCATATCGACGGCGAGCAGGGCCTCGGCATCCGGCGGCACCCCGTGGGCGCCGCCGTGCCCGACCTCCTCGTAGTTGGCGATCAGGACGTCCACGCGGGTGGCGGGTTCCAGTCCTGCCTGGTGGAGCGCCAACAGGGCGCCGTAGATCGTCGCGATCCCGGCCTTGTCGTCCAGGTGGCGGGAGCGGACGAACCCCTGATTGACCTCGACCCGGGGGTCGAGATAGACGAAGTCGCCCACGTCAATGCCCAGCTTGCGCGTCTCGTCCTCGCTCTCGGTGCGCGCGTCCAGGCGCACCTCGTAGTTCTCCGCCTTCCGCTCCAGCGCTCCCGTCTCCCGACCGTAGATATGGACGGAGGCCTTTACCGGCAGAATCGCACCCCGGATCGTGGTCCCAGCCCGCGTCCTGACGGTGCACCCCTCGCCTTCGACGGCGTGCCAGTCGAAGTGACCGAGGGAGGTCAGCATCAGGCGCCCGTTGCGCTTGATCTGCCGGACCATGGTGCCCAGCGTGTCAACGTGCGCGGTCAGCGCGCGTGGATGGGCCTCGTCGCCGGGCCACGTCATCACCAAGGCGCCTTTCCGCGTGCGGTGCATGGTCACGGGCAGGTCGCCCGCCTGGTCCTCGATGTAGGCCATCGCCGGATCCGTGTCGCCGGTGGGACTCGGCGTTTCCAACAGCCCGACCAGAAACTGCACCATTGCATCCACGGGGATGGGGGGAAGGGTCATCGTGTATTAACCTCCTGATTGATCTGAGAAGCATAATGGAAGACCGTAGATTGCGCAGATTTCACAGATTCATGGACGTGAAATCTGCCTTGAAATACCCCTGGCGCAGGGCCTCAATCTTCGCTGCCAGCTCAAAGTCGAGCGCCGAGATCCCGCCCGCCTCGTGGGTCGTGAGCGCGATGTCGACCTGGTTCCAGACGTTGGACCACTCCGGGTGGTGGTTCATCGTCTCCGCCTCCATCGCGACCCCGGTCATAAAGCTGAAGGCCTGCACGAAGTTCTCGAACTCGAATGCCTTGACCAATTTCTCCTCCTCGATCGCCCACGGACGTTCCAGGTCCGCGTTGAGGTCGTTCAGGGCCTGCTGCCGCTGCGTTGCATTCAGTTTCTCCGCTGCCATCGTCACCCTCCTATCGGTGAATGGTCTCTCTTCGTTTTATCGTAAGCGCTTGCCCTCATTATACTACAGGACGCGCTTTTGCCTCAAGGTCTGAAGGAAGTGCGTCCGCTTGCTTGGATCGCAGATCCTGATATAGATAAGGCTCCGAGGGGATGCGCCATCCCCGGTCCTGCCGCATGTAGTCGGGATTTCAAATCCCTTGGGAGCATGTGAGTAATCGCTCGGAGGGGATGCGCCGTCCCCGGTCTTGCCGCGTGCAGTCGGGATTTCAAATCCCTTGGGAGCATGTGAGTAATCGCTCGGAGGGGATGCGCCGTCCCCGGTCTTGCCGCATGTAGTCGGGATTTCAAATCCCTTGGGAGCATGTGAGTAATCGCTCGGAGGGGATCTGCGATCCCCGGACGTTGGCGCGTGCAGCCGGGATTCCAAACCCTTTAGGAGCGGTGGTTACCTTCCAACGATGACCGGGAGGTGAACCCGATACCGGGGATCCGCCAGCACGATTGGACCGTCGATGCTCCCGCCGTCCACGTCCCAGGCGTTGTAGATCACCTGACCGGCCTCGCAGTCCACGTCGAGCGTCACGAACTCGTACGTCTGGATCTGGACCTCCGAATAGGGATTGCGATCGACGTTAGGGAATCCCCGCAGCGGCGCGCCCCCGCCCCCGGTGACCACGTAGTGAATACCGTCCTTCCAACTGCGCTCGTAGTGGTGATTGTGTCCGTTGAAGACCATATCCACCCCGTGCGTCTCGAAGAGCGGCACCAGGTTTTCCGCTGCCGTCGTCTCCTCGCTGAGATGGGGCCCGCTGGTATACGGCGGGTGGTGGAAGAAGGCGAACTGCCAGCTCGTCCTTTCGTACGCGGGGGATGCCAGCTCCTCGCGCAGCCAGGTGTGCTGGGCGCTTCCCGGCGCCAGGCTGACGCCCTCCGCGTCCTCATACGAGTTCAACCCGATAAAGCGGCTGCACCCGTAGGTGAACGCATACCACGTCTCCGACCCGCCCTCAGGCGGCGAGAAGATCTCCGTGGGCCAGTGGGGGCCCTCCCCGTAGTACTCGTGATTCCCCCACGCGACGATCGTCGGGATCTCCGCGAGCATTCCCGCTGCGGGGCTGAAGAACTGCGGTCCCCACTCATCGTAGTCGCGCCCGTGATAGACCAGATCCCCCACGTGCAGGATCAGATCCGGGTCGCTGCTGACGATGGCCTCCGCGACCTGCTGGTGGACCTGCGGGACGGACCGGCTGTCGCCGTAGACCACAACCCGGTAGGCCTCGCGGTCCCCCGGCGCCGTCTGGAACGTGGGCGCCCGCGCGGGCCGCCAGTTCCCACATGGATACACTATCTGTGACTAGCATAACGGGGACGCCTTAGAAAACAACGCCCACTCTCTATCTTTGGAGCTAACTACCTGACACTTTGTAATCGAGGAACCTTTTTAGTTACACAGGGATACACAGAGACATTACGGGTCTGATTTTGAGCTTTTAGTATCTCTAAAGCCGCCAAAGATATCTATCATCGGCCCTGTTAAGTGCTATGAGTTGTGGATAGCGTTGATTTAAATCCATAAACACACAATCCATTCATTTGCAAATCGCACAACATGCAAAATAATCTCTGTGGAACTCTGTATACTCTCTGTGAAGCTCTGTGTAACTACCGGGTAAAGACCGGTTAACAAAAGTGTCGGGTAGGTAGTCTTTGGATTGTCACACGGTTGGCGTGGGCCGTTGATTGTCGTCTCTCATTGCCAATCCCCCCATCGATGCTATCATAGGTGGGTGTGATCCATGCGCAACACAAAAATTAGATTCACGTCCGCCGCAGCCCTTCCGCTCGCGCAGCTCGTCGAGCTGATTAACGACACCTACCAGGATTACCCGATCGAGGTCTGGTTCGACCGCGAGAGGCTGGCGCAGATGTGCACCTATGAGGACGTGGACCTGGAGCGTTCTGTCGTCGCCTGGGTGGATGCGCTGTCCGTCGGGATGGCGCTGCTCTCCATCCGGGGACGCGCCGGATGGGTCAGCGGGGTGGGGGTGCGCCCGGCGTGGCGCAGGCTGGGTATTGCCAGCAGCGTCATCGCCCACATCCAGGCACAGGCGCGCCACGCGGGCCTGGCCCGCCTTACCCTTGAGGTGCTGACCCAGAACACCTCGGCGCTGGCGCTCTACCACGAATCCGGGTTTACTGAGGCCCGGGACCTTCTGGTCCTGGTCGCCGAGCCCGAGATCCGAAGCCCGGTCGCGTTTCCCGAGGGTGTGGAGCTCGCGGAGCCCGGGGCGCTCTTGTCCCGGTTTGCGCAGTTTCACGAGGTTGAGCCCTCCTGGCAGCGCAGCTATTCATCGCTGGCCCATCGTATCGATCACCTCACCGCCCTGGGTCTCTGGCACCGACACGAGCTGCGCGGCTACCTGCTGGCGCAGCGCTATACGTCCACCTTTAGCGTGCTCGATCTGGCTGTGGATCCCGAATACGCCGACCGCCGTCAGGCTGCCGGGCAGTTACTCACCGCGCTCCACGCGTTGGCGCCGACGTTCAGCGCCCACGTCATCAACCTACCGGCGGAGGATCCGCTGCTGCCGGCCTTTCGAGATCGGCGCTACCGTGTCTGGCAGCGTCAGTACGAGATGGCGTGGTCCGTAGGAACAGACCATGAGGAGGTGTCGGATGGAGGAGTCGAAGCCAGGAACGGCCTCGAGACCGGAGGGAAAACGGGCGCAGCGGGCCGCTGACCCCTGCGCCGCCGGTTCGGCCCACTGTCCCAGCTGCGGTCGCTTCGCTGGTCCTTACGAGTGCTGCCCTCACTGCGGCGCCCGGCGCACGGGCCGGCTTGCCGTCCGGACGGTCAAGGTGATCGCCGTCACCGTCGCTCTGCTCGGCCTCCTGGCCCTGGGCTGGGCCGCGCACAAAACCGAGATCCCCTCGATCGCCGTAAGCGAGGCGGGGGGAATGATGAACTTTGCCACAGTCCGGCTCCACGGCACCGTCGCGCCCGGCCCGACCTACGATCCGGGGAGCGAATACCTCGGCTTCTGGATTGAGGGCGAGACCGGTGAGGTCCGGGTCAACGCGTACCGGGACGTCACCCGCGACCTTATCCACGCCGGAACCCTTCCCCTGCCGGGCGACCTTATCACCGTCGCCGGCACGCTCCGCGTCCGGGATGACTTCGTCTCCTTGACGCTCAATGCCGCCGAGCACCTCGAGCTTACCCGCCCCGCGCCCGAAGCGGTCCTGGCGCGCGAGGTGACGCCCCTCGATGAGGGACGCCGGCTCGTGCTGGCGGGCGAGGTGCAGGCGGTCGAATCACCCTACGAGGGGCTGACCCTGATCACCCTGGCGGACGAGAGCGGTTCGCTGATTGTGGCGCTCGACGCTGCCCTGGCGCCCCTGACCGGGCCGTTCCCCGAGATCGTCGCGGGTCAGCACCTTGAGGTGGCGGGCACGATCGTGCTCTATCGCGGGACCCCGCAACTGACGCCCCCGGAGCCATCGGACGTGCGCGTGCTCGCCGAGACCCCACCCACCCCCGCGCCGCTCGTGCCCCAGGCTCTGGCCTCCGTCATGACGTTGGCGCCCGGCACGAAGGTCTGCGCGCGGGGACGAATCGTCGAATTGATCGGGCTCAAGGGCGGGGTCAAGGCCACGTTGGACGACGGCTCCGCGCAACTTCCGGTGGTCTTGTGGTCGCGGGTCTACGATGCGCTGCCGGATCCCTCCCGCGTGGACGTCGGCGCGGAGATCGAGGTCACCGCCGACGTGGCGCACTATCAGGGTGCGCCGGAACTGATGCCGGCGTCCCCCTCGGACGTCGTCGTCCTCGAACCGGCCCCGCCGCCGCCCTGGGTGGGTGTGGCCGAACTCAGCGTGCACGACGCCGGACGTGTCGTGCGCGTGCGGGGCGTGGTGGACGGCGTCTGGGGCTTCTCCCAGGGCGTCAAGCTCCAACTCAACGACGGCACGGGCGTCGTCGACGTCGTGCTCTGGGCCGACCTCTACGACCGGCTCGACCGCAAGCCGGAGACCGGCCTCCCGGTCGAGATTCGTGGCGTGGTCGAGCGCTACCAGGATGCGCCCGAGCTGATCCCCCGCTCGATTCAAGACTGGCAGGTCGCCGAGTGAGCGCGATGGCTGTGCGGATCCTCTGGGCCCTCGCCGGGGTGGGATGTGCCGCCGTCCTTGCGCCCCTGCCGGGCCTGCACATCTACAACGTCGCGGCCCTGGTCCTCCTTCTCCTCGAGTCCGGGAGGCTCGCGCTGGCGCCGGAGGCGACGGCTTTTCTCTTTCTGGGGATGGTCACTGGATACGCGGTGCTCAACACCCTGGCCTCCGTCTTCCTTTCGACGCCCGACGAGACCACGCTCTTCCTGATGCTGCCGGGGCAGCGGTACCTGCGACGGCGACGGGGCTACGAGGCCGTGGTGCTGAGCGGCCTCGGCAGTCTTGCCGGCCTTGCGGCTCTGGCGTTGCTGACCCCGGTCGCCGCCTCTTGGCTCCCCCCGATCCGTACGATCCTCCAACCGCACCTCCCCTGGCTGCTGTGGACCGTCATCGCCTACATGCTCCTCTCCGAGTGGCCGAAGGGGAGCGGTCGGGCGCCGGCCGGTTGGGCGAGGTGGTGGGACGGCTGGCGCTCCCTGCTCGCGGGCCTGGCGACCTTCCTCCTCTCCGGGCTCCTCGGCTTGATCCTGATGACCCGCCCGCTCACCCCGGTGGCCGTCGCCTACCAGAACCTGATGCCGGCTTTCATCGGCCTCTTCGCCGTGCCCTGGATCCTGCAGAACCTCCGCGCCCGCGTCCAGCTCCCCGACCAGCACCGCTGCGTCTCCGTCGATCTCCCCGCCGCTGCATGGCTTCACGGCGGCGCGTCAGGGATCCTGGGCGGGCTCTTTGCCGCCTTCTTCCCGGTCGTCACCGGGGGGATCGGCAGCTTTCTCGCCGGGCACGCGACCGCCCAGCGGGACGAGCGCGCCTTTCTCGTCTCCCAGGGCGCCGCGAAGGTGGCGTATTACGTGGGGGGCTATCTCCTCTTCTTCGTCCCGGGCCTGCACGTCACCCGGGGAGGGATGGCGTGGATGCTGAGCACCCGCTACGCCAGCATCACGCCGGCCCGCTTCTACGAGGCCGTCCTCGCCGCTCTGCTCGCGGGGACCGTTGCGTTCTTCCTCCTGCTCGGCTGGGCGCGGGTGATGGCTCGGATAGTCTCCCGCGTGCCCTATCCGGTGGTCAACGGCGTCACCCTGGGTGTGCTGGTGGCGCTCATCCTCGGCCTGATCGGCCCCGTGGGCCTCGCCATCATGGCCGTCGCCTCGGCCATCGGTTTCATCCCCGTCCTATGGGGCTCCCGCCGCATGAATGCGATGGGCATCCTGCTTCTGCCCATCGCCCTGGACATGGCCGGCGTCGGTGACGACATCGCCCGCTGGCTGGGCCTGCTCTAGGATAGGTAAGGATGCGGGGACGTGTCAAAGCGAAAACCCAGCGACGATTCGGCCTCAACCACCCATTCGGAACCAGCCCGACCTACGACTTCGGACATAGGACTTACGACGCCCTTTCTCAACTATCCAACTTCTAACTTTCAACTCTTAACTTGAAACCGTCCTTCTTGTCTTTTCCCCCATCTATGTTACAAAGACCTGTGGTCACGCATACCCAACGGAGGTTACCCGGCCCGATGCCCGATCCCGCACGCGATTACCTGACCCTGATGCTGAACCAGTACTGGTTCGCACCCCCGGTCGCGCTCTGGCGCGCCATTGAACTCCGCACCCTCGCCGCTGCACCCTTCACGTATCCGATCTTGGATTTGGGTTGTGGGGATGGCCTGATCGCGGAGGTGTTCTTCGCCGGGGAGCCGAGGGTTGACGCCGGGTTCGATCCGTGGTTCGATCAGGTCCGCAAGGCACCCCAGACCGGGGCCTATCGGGCCGTCCAGCAGGCGTACGGGGATGCGATGCCCTATCCTGAAGCGCATTTTGCCACCGTCGTCAGCAACTCGGTGCTCGAGCACATCCCGGCGCTCGAACCGGTGCTGGTGGAAAGCGCGCGGGTCTTACGGCCCGGCGGTCGCTTCATCGCCACCGTCCCCAGTGACGCCTTCCGGGAGCTCCTGGAGGGCTACCGGGATCGCATGGCCGTCGACGACGTCGATGGCGCCGAGGCCTATGCCGCCGGCGTCGACCATATGCTGGCGCACCATCGTTATCCCTCCCCCGAGGCATGGCGTGCGATGCTCGCCGAGGTCGGCCTGGAGCTCCGCGAGGCCCGCTACTACATCCCGGCCGACGTTGAGGCGCGTTGGGATGAGGCGAACCGTGCGTATGGGATCCATCCGGACGGGAATCCGCTCTTCCGTTGGCTGGCCTCCCCCCGGCTGCGCACGCTTGGTTACCAGCGGATCGTGAAACGGTGGGTGGTGCGGAGGTTGGGACAGCGTTGGCGAGAGGCTTACGAGATGGACGTCCCTGCCGGTGGGGTCGGCGGGGGATTGCTCATCCTAGCAGAGAAAGTGGGTTAACGTGGTGCTTGAACGACCTTCCGATTCCGTCGATACGACCACCTGGGATGCCTTCGTCGCAGCGCATCCCTCGGGCAGTCTGCTCCAGACCAGCCGTTGGGGTAAGCTCAAGGACGAGTTCGGTTGGGATTACGAGATTGTGACCCGCGAGGACGAGGCTGGGCTCGTAGGTGGCGCTCTGGTGCTCTACAAGTCCCTGCCGCTGAGTCTGGGAACCCTCGCCTACGTGCCCCGAGGCCCGGTCGTCAATTGGGACGACCCGGACGCCGTGGCATTGGTGATGGAGGTCGTCGAGGCCACCGTTCGGCAGCGCCGGGCCTGGGCGTGCTGGATCGAGCCCGAGGCGTTCGCGACCTCGGTGAGATCGGATAAGTTGGTGGGTATGGGATATCGCGAGAGCGAGCAGACCATTCAGCCCCCCAGCACCATCTTGGTCGATCTGTCCGCCTCCGAGGACGATATCATGATGCGGATGAAGTCCAAGACCCGCTACAACATCCGGTACGCCGGACGTAAGGGCGTTGAGGTCCGCCATGGTACCCTCGACGATCTTCGCAAGTTCTACAATCTGCTGGAGACCACCAGCGAGCGGAACGAGTTCGGGATCCACGAGCGGGCCTACTACCGCCGGGCGATGGAGCTCTTCGGGCCGGATGACAGCATTGCCCTGCTCATCGCCGAGGTCGAGGAGGATCCCGTGGCTGCGATTCTCGTCTTCGCCGTAGGGGATGAATCGTGGTACATTGCCGGTGCCTCCTCGAACCGGCACCGTCGCAAGATGCCGACCTACGCACTGCAGTGGGAGGCTATGCGCTGGGCCAAGTCCCGGGGCTGCCGCGTCTACGACCTTTGGGGCATCCCTGATGCCGATGAGGAGACGTTGGAGGCCGAGTTCACCGAGCGCAGTGATGGCCTGTGGGGCGTGTACCGGTTCAAGCGCGGCTTCGGCGGCGAGGTGGTCCGCTATCTCGGGATGTGGGAGAAATCGCTCCACCCGCTCTACCCCCTGGCCCGCAAGCTCTACCCGATGTGAACCGCCCTGGGCGATAGTCTATGCGCGTTCCGATCTCTGGGGCGAAAAAACGTGACAATCCATCCGTGTGCTAATCGTATGGGAAGGACCTAACGTATGCCTTTTGTCTTCGAGTCCCTAGCCATCCCCGGCGTGACCCTCGTCAAGCCCCGGGTCTTTGACGACCCGCGCGGCTTCTTCCTGGAGACCTATAAGCGGTCGGCGTTCGCCGCCGCCGGCATCCCGGTGGATTTCGTCCAGGTGAATCATTCTCACTCCGTGGCTAACGTCCTGCGGGGCTTACACTACCAGAAACACCCGGCGGCTCAGGGGAAGTTAGTGACCGCCATGCGGGGTACCGTCTTTGACGTCGCCGTCGACATCCGTCAGGGCTCGCCCACCTACGGGGCGTGGCTGGGCGAGGTGCTCTCGGAGGAGAATCACCATTTGCTGTACATCCCCCCGGGCTTCGCCCACGGCTTCTGCGTGTTGAGCGACCGGGCCGACGTCATCTACCGGGTCACCGCCGAATACGCGCCGAACCTCGATCGCGGGATCCTCTGGAACGATCCCGACCTGGCTATCGAGTGGCCCATCGCCGATCCCATTCTCTCGGAGAAGGACGCCGACCAGCCGCCCCTCCGTGACGCCGACAACACCTTCACGTATCATTCATAACCCTTGGTAGAAGGTTCGCAGCCTATTCGGGTATGCGTTTCCCATTCGTGGTCGGCCGACTCACGGCCAAAGCGCCGCCGTCCACTCCTTCAGCAGTTCCGTCTCCGCCTGCTGTAACCGCCACTCTCCATCCGCAGCCACGACCGTCCACGTCACGTTCCAGTGTCGCGCGATCATCACCCCTTGATCGTTATCCCACGCCGTCACCATCGCCGTCACCTGCGCTGACGAGGCCGTCTCCGTGCCCGGCACCGTGTGCACGCCGCCGGCCCGAACCTGAACCGTCGTCGCATACCCCAGGGCCCACGTCTCGTATGCCCCACGGGCCGCCGGATCCAAGAGCGCGTACGCTCCGGGTAGATCCCGATCGTCCAGGGCCAGATAGTAGGCGATGACCGTGTAGTCGGGGCGCTGGGTTGGATAGGTGTGCGGGCGGGTGTTGAAGTACCAATCGTAGTAATCGGACGTCCACCCGTAGGTGCCCTCCTCCCACGTGTGCACCACGAACCACGCCAGGGCGGGGGCACCCCGCACCCGGTAACCGACCTCAATCTCGGCCTCCGCGTCCCCATCGGCATCGGCGAACCGGACGCCGGCGTTCCCGGCGAAACGACCCAGCCGGACGTACGCGTCCTCACGCCAGGCAAAGAGGTGCAGGATCGACTCCTGGTCACGAGCGTGCCCGAAGATCGCGATCTCGGGAACGCCGTCCACGTTCACGTCCCGGATCTCGATCTCGCAGACCGGGTACTCACCCAGGCCGACATCGGGGCCGCTCGGCTCGGGATAGGCCGGTTCAAGGGGGTAGAATATACCGGCATCCAGGACGAAGGCCTCCAGCCGGGGGGGATCGCCCGCCCGGTGGGTCAGGGCCACCCACTCCGGTTGGCCGTCGGCGTCAAGATCCTGATGCCGGAAGCAGACCACCGACGCATCTCCGGCCCGAGCCGTCATCCGGTCGCGCGCCTGTTCGGCGGAGGCCAGAAGTGCATTGGGATCGGCGGTGGGAAACGGCGTCGCCGTTTCGGTGGGATGGGGGGAGGGCGTTTCGAGCACCGTCACGGGCGTGACGGTAAGTACCGGGGTGGATGGGGGCGTATCGGTGGTTGGGGAGGGCGTCGGTGCGCTTGGCAACGTCGCAGTGGGCGTCCCGCAGCCGGTCAGCACCCACAGACCCCATCCGACCATCCATCCCAGCCAGATCCAACGCCTGCGTAGCATCATCGTAAAATAGGGCCCAAAGCCCTTAGGCTCTGAGCCCCTTGTCGGTCCAATCAGGTGACGACGGGATGCGCCGTCACGTGCTCCGGAGTCGGCGCGCGAGGATCGCGACGCCGAATAACAGCAGCGCCGCACCCGCTAACAACCACTCCCCAAGGCCGGTCTGGGAGAGCTCCTCATCCTCATCTAATCCCGTGGCGTCCCCGGCAGCCGGCTCGGAACGGGTCGTCGGCGTGGGCCTAGGAGTTGCGGTGCGCCGCGGACGTGGGGTCGGGGTGACGTCCTCATCCTCGCCTCCCCCTTCATCCGCGCCTTCACCAGGTATCTCCGCGCCGGCCCCCTCCGTCTCACCCTCTTCCGGGGTGCCTTCGACCGTCGCCGTCACCTCCGGCGTCGGCGTCCGCGTCGGTCCGACGACCGGCGTCGGCGTGTTGGTGGGTTCGGGCTCCGGGGTGTCCGTCGGTATCTCCTCGGTTGGCGTGGCCTCGATCGTCTCCTCGGCTTCAACCGTCACCGTCGGGCTCGGGAGCGCCTCGCTCGCTTGGTTCCGCGCTTGCCTCGGGCTGATCACGAAGGCCCAGACGCCGAACGCCGCCAGGGCACAGACCAAGAGTCCGCCCAACACAGCAACGGCAATGATAAACGTTCGATTCTGACCTTCTCCTTCCGCTTCTCCTGAGAGTTCCTCCTCTTCCTCGTCCAAGAAGAGGTCTTCGTCTCCGAAGGATTCAAATAGGTCATCTGACATGGAGGGCCTCCTTATCCGTGCACGCGATATAAGAGCTAAACGTTCTTGGTAACCTGGATATACGATACACTAATGATATTTTACACAGGAAGCGAGAAGTACGCAAGTTTTGCTTGCTGTGCAAATTGGTTAACGTTGGGTTACAAAGATCTCTCGCCGGCAAGGGTCAGGGCTTGAGATCGAGCTGGGCTTTTTCCTCCTCAACTTTGATCTGGCGCTTCGACTCGAACGCGTCCTCCCTGAGAAAGCGGACGATCGCTCTCAACGCTGCTTTCAGGATGACCTCACCCAGCGGGACCATCCGAATGTCAATAAAGGAGCTCTCCTCGGGTATCGATTCGTCAACGGCGTGGATCTCCTCCCGGAAGATGACGATCAGGTCATCCTGATGCTCCTCCAGAAAGGTGGCTAGATCCCGACGCGCGAGATCAAAGGCGCTTTCCCTGATAAATTTGCGTAGTGACATCAACGCTCCCGTGATGAAGAGGGCTACGGCTGTAGCCCAACTACAATAATCGCTCCAAGGCTCGATATGGAATGTCCACGTGTTTCCCATCTCCAAAATCTACCGTCAGGCCCGGAAGCCGCGCACCGGTCTCCAGGGCGATCGGACGGTCCAATATCGCGCCGACGGTCCCGGATCGACCGCGATCGCGCCCGCGCAGCACACGGATCCGATCCCCAACCTGCAACTCGGCCTCCGGGTTAATCGCCCGACCTGCCTGCGTCGGCATCGGAACCACAATATAGGGGCGCTTGGGATCCCAACGGGATCCGGTCTCCCCACATAGGGCCGCTTCACGGCCGTTGAGCGAATTCAGCAGCTCAAAGACGGCCTCGGACATCGGGGTGTTCCCAATGCCTTCGGTCGCGATGATCGGGAAATTGATCTCGCTCAACTGCGGAATGATGCTGGCCGGCACGCTGCCGACGATCATCCCACGCACCTGCATCTCCTCCGCGTCTTCCAGGATGTCCGGACTTAGACCTGATCCGCCGATGAGAATCACGCCCTGCGCCGAGGCGTTGATGTGATTCGCCCGTATTGAGTGTCGCGGCGAGCGCACGACGACGCTCAACTCCCCGAAGGCTATCCTCTCATTGCCCCACCCTGCCTGGATCCACGCGCCGACCGTCTCAATGACCACGCCTTCCTCGGCGTAGACGTCCCCCACGACGCCGGGCACCAGGGCGCGAACCTGAATCGGCTCGGACTCCGCTTCGATCAGCAGGCGCCCACGCCCGCTGCCGACCACGGTCCCGGTGATCGGGGTGCGACAGACCCGGCTGCCCAATCCTCCCCGGACCGCAAGGACATCGCCCTTTTCGACCTTCGTACCCCGTTTGACCTTCAGGCCGGATCGTGCTTTCTTGATCGACGTATCCAGAATCCGGGCCACATCCACAATGCGGAAGTCCGCCGGCTGAACGGCCTGGGCTACGATGTGGGAGGGCTCCACGGCATCGCCCGAGCGGACCAAGACCTCGCCGGGATGGGGCAGCGTGCGGTGGATGCGCACCGTCATCAGCGGATTGACAATACTGTAGGGCAGGAACATCTTGTTAGCCTCCCACGTCCCAGATCCACCCATTCACCGCACGACGCCGATCGTCGGGATCCTCGGGCAGGCGCAGTGGGCGGCCCCGCGCATCGACGACAATGCCTAACAGCCCGCCCATCACCTCAACCTCCACGCCGCGGCCATTCCCCATGCCGACGTCAAAACGGCGCGTGGGTTTGATCTCGATCGTGGCCCGCTTGTCGGGCATCAGAGGCCATATTTCGATCTCGCCGAAGTGAGCCTCTACGTCGAGCGCCCCACCGCTTTCGTAGGTGATGCTCATTTGCAGGACCGAGTCACCGGACCCGGCCCGTCCTACCGGGGAGATAACGGTGCCCAGGGAGACCAGGGTACCCGATTCCAAGGCCGAAGCCGCTGCCAGCGGTTTGATCCCGGCCACGGCACCCAGCGCCGGTGCGGCGCGATTGACGTCCAGGAGTACCGTTGAAATGCCTACCGGCTGGAGGCCGTCCAGCACGGCTAACAGCGCCTGACCCGGTCGCGGGGTATGAACCACGCCCCCACCGGAGATCAGGATGGGATCCAGGCGGGGCATCACCCCGTTAGCCATATGGGCGTCCTTGACGTTCCAAGCAGCGCGCGCCTGTGCCAGGGCCGCGCGCAGCATCTCGCGCACCACCGCCATCTCGACCCAGACCTCCTCGGTGGTCACGGGGATGGTGCCGGGGTTCTGCTCTTTGGCGTGAAGATGGGCGCGGATTGTATCGTCGTCCATCTCGTCAGGTATCCAGCGCCTAAGATCTTCCATATCGTGCAAGTCGATCCAGGACTGGAGCCCCTTGGCAATGCCGTGGTTGTAGATGCTGAGATAGGGCCACTCGTCGAATTCCGCGGCGATCGTGACCGTTCCCGCTCCGATGTCGGCGCCTAGCACGCCCCGGTCCGTATGTCCCTCGCGGTGCCACAGGAAATCGACGACCTCAGAAAAAGCGGCGGCAGCGGGCACAAAGGGCAGCCGGCTCCACGCGCTCAACGTCTCAATACCCGGCGTACGGCTCATCCGCTGCTCCGTGTAGAGGGTCTCCAGGGCCTCCTGGAGGGGGCCCAGGTACTCCGTCTCCGCGACCGGATGGACGTTGTCCACGACCCGGACCTCGGTGATGTCCCCCATAAGCTTGGAGACGTACGGGCGCAGGTCCCGATTGCCGGCGAAGATCACGACGGGACGCTCGTCCTCCTCGAGCATAGACGAGGCCAGGGCGACCGCCTCGGCCAACTCCAACACAGGACGTTTGGCGCCCCCATCGACGCCCCCGACCAGGACGACGCCGTCGGGAGCAAGGTCCCGGATCGTGCGCGACCACGTCTCTTGGGGGGAGCGCAAACTGCCCTCCCGCGAGAGCACGGCTTGGACGTCCGTATACGTGCCGTTGGCGGCCCGGGCTGCACTCTCCAGGCTCATCTCTTTGACCAATCCGGCCAGTACAAGGTGCAGCGGTTCGGCTGCACTCAGCAGCACGACGAACGCATCCACCCCCGTCAAACCCTGACGGGGAACGATCACCCGGCCATTGCGGTAGAGATTGCGTCCGGTGACAGACTCCAAATCCTCGACCGCATGGCTGACGCCCACACTGAGATCGCGCCACGGCGGGCCGCTCGTCGTCAGGGCTTCGGCCTGGGCCACAAAGCGATAGCTGTCGCCCACCTTCTCCAGGAGCAAGAGCTTGGTCGCGACCGTACCACAGTCCGCTACCAGGATGGATTCAATGGATTGTGCTTCGGCCATTTACTAGCCCCCAAAGAGAAAGAATAGACGATCGGCGAGTTCAACGATCTGCCACAGTCGCATAACCCACGCGGTCAGAGCGGACGTGATCGCACCGGAAAACGCGACGCTCAAGGCGATGACGACGAAGATCTTACCCAGGCCCTGCAGCCCGCCCTGTATCCCCGCTAACAGGCCTTGTTGTGACGCGCTGCGGCTGGTGGGCGCGAAATAGGACAGGGTAGCAATCGTCCCTACCAGGACGATGACCCCCTCGATCAGCGACAAAAGTGGACTTTGCATAGTCAGGGCCGTGCCCGTCGCTCTTACCTGAGGAATCAACGTACCGGTCAGTGCGCCTGACACGGCGACGGCGGCCCCGACGCCGATCAGAAACGCCAGGGGGATGTTGCCCAATACCGCGATCTTGGACTGGCCAAATCCCTTGAAGAGCAGGAGGCCGCCCAAGAGCAGGGGAACGGCATAGATGAGACTGGTGCTTGGATCTGTGGCCGTCATCGCGTCCGCGATCCAGTCGAATACCAAAAACTGCACCGCGATCCCGAGCGCGTATCCGACGCCGGCACCGACCAAGAGGGCGAGTGCCCAACGATACAGGACGTTATCGCCGAGGAGATAGCTGAAAATTATCAGGGTCAAGACGGTGCCGATCACCATTCCTACGAGTTCCACGGTTTAACCGGCTCCTTTCTTGCCACGGGCTGTATGGCCGAGCGCCAGATGATAAAGCATCCCGAAGAACAGGAAGCCTGCGACGATCCAGTGTGTTACCATCAACACGTCTGGAATTCCCCCATAGGCGGCGTTGTCGAGGCCCCGTAACTCACGATAGGCAAGCGTCTGCGGCAGGCCGATCACCCAGCCCGCGACCTCCGTCTGTTCCAGATAGGGTGCGATCAGCGGGCCTGAGGACGCACTCGCCGCAACACTGACGGGGAGGGGCGCGGCGCCCTCGATGCCCCGAAGGGTTGCGTTCTGTTCAATCCACCAACGCACGCGCGTTGGCCGTGAGGTGAGAATTACCAGATGCTTGGCCGTCTGGGCGTGCGGGCTCTGCAGGTAGCTTGCGACCCCGGGCAGCTGGTTGACCAGATATGAGCGCTGGTCCACCGGATCCTCGTTTCCATAGACCTCCATCACCGCCGCTTGCGGCAGACCCGTGCCCTCGGGCAGCGTGCTTGCCAACTTGACGTTGACCTCGCGATCGCGCAAGTGTTCGAACAGCGCCTCCGCCATCGCGTTCATCTCATCGGCGTACGCCGGACCATATTCGATCGCCACCAGCACGGTATCGCCGGCCTGAAGTTGTTCGAGCTGATTCCAGAACAGCCCAACGCCCGGTGCGTTCTGCGGTGATGGCGTCTGCGATATGCGCATCGCGGGCGTGAGGAACCATAATCCGGTCAGAGCGCCGACGAAGAGGATCGCTGTGAGGAGTAGGCGGACCGCCATCGCCCCGGCCCCCCTCCGCCGCTTCGTCTGAATCACCGACCGCTCGATGCTTCGCGGCCGGGAGAGCAGTTCCTGCCAGAGTTCTGCCTGTTCCTTCACGTCCTCTGGGATGGCCGCCGTCACGCTCACGTCCATATCGGTAGGAATATCCACGATCGTCGTCTCGGCCAGGACGCCTCGTAAGCTGGAGAGGGGCCCCTCCATCTCCACCGAGGCAGTTTTCTGGATCCGTTCGGCGCGGGGAGATTCGGCCCCACCGGCTTCAAGTTCCGGACGTAGGGCGCGGACCCATTCCGGAATCTCTGCCGGCACCAGGCCCTCCGCCTCCGCGGCCTCGGTAAACGGTTGCATCTCGTCACCCTCGCCTGCACCATCTGGCGGCCTGAGCCCCTGCATCCAGGCCGGGAGATTGGCCCGGGCGGGGCGGGCTTCTTCCTGCTCGTCACGTGTTGCAGGCGCGGGCTCTTCCGGTCGTTCGGGCGACGATGGCTCCAGGTCCTTCAGCCAATCAGGGATCTCCTCAGGCTCAGCCGCCTCGATCTCCGGTGCTTCTTCCTCCGGCGCTTCCTCCGCGTCCTCTGCTCCAACGAGCGCAGGCGTCCCCTCTTGGGGTTCCGGGGGCTGTTCAGATGGCGCGATGTCCCTCAGCCATTCCAGAGCTTCCTCGGGTACGTTGACTTCAGGTTCGTCCTGGGTTGGCGCGGGTTCCGGCGTCTCCGCAAAGACATCAGTTGCAGCCTCCACGTCGACCTCGTCGGTCACCTCAATGTCGGCCAGCCAATCGGGTACAGCCTCCGCCTCTTGCTCGGAAGGTGCTGCTGTAGGTTCGGCGGGCATCTGGGGCGCCGTTTGCGGTTCGGGACGGGGCTCTTCTGTGTCCGCGCCGGCCTCCGGCTCCTCCGATCCCGATACGTCAAACTCAAAATCGTCGTCAATGCCTCTCAGCCAATCGGGTAGGTCTTCCTCTGCCGTCCCGCTGTCACCGGCGGGCGCTGTTTGGGTTTCGAGTGATTCCTGAGCCTCAGTCACCGGCTGGGGGCCGGGCGCCGGCTCGGTCTCCTCGAGCTCCTCGGAGAGCCAGTCCGGCAGTCCCCCGGTATCAAGATCAAACGCATCCTCCGCCGGCGGCGGGGAGGCCTCTGCCTCTTCCTCCCGGTGGGGCGAAGGCTCTGCGCTCGCTTGAAGCCAATCCGGGATCTCCTGAGATGAGGACGCACCGGAAGCAGGGACCTCCTCGGCCCGTTCGGTCAGCCAATCGGGCAGGGCTTGTCCCGTTGCCTCCTGCCCCTCCATCAGCGAGGGGGCCGCGTGCTCCGCAAGCCAATCGGGAATGTCCCAGTCCTGAGCGGGTGCTTCCGCTTCAGATACAGGTTCCCGCTCCTCGCGAGGTTGTTTTACAGGCTCCTCGTGCGATGGGGTGGGCGCTTCAGGCGGTTCGTCGACGTCTCGCAACCAGTCGGGCAGGTCCTCACCCTCTAGGGAGAATGCTGCTGAATCCGCCTCGGGTTCTCCCGCTTGCGGGGCATCTGCTTGAGAGACTCCTGCTTGAGAGAGTTCCGTTTGGAGGGGGGCGGCCGGCTTTTTAACGTCCTGCAGCCAGTCCGGGAGGTCTCCGTCGTCGAGCGCAAACGCGTCCGGTTCCTGAGCCTGCGCAGGCGCTTCCTTCTCGTCCTCTCCCTCAAAAGCTTCCTCGTCGACCAGGCCTGAGATCCAATCGGGATATCCGGCATCCTCGTCCGAACCGGACGCTTCCGATTCTGACTGGGCCGGGGGCGTCTCATCATCGGCGAGTTCGAGCAGCCAGTCGGGCAGGGCCGTATCCTCTTCATCATCGTCGTCTATGGACCGGGTTGGGAGTGATATTCCCTTGACCGGTGAGGCATCGTTGTTCACCCTATCACCTTCCGCGTTGGAGGGCACGACGTCCTCGGGACTGATGAGGCGCGCATTGCACTTATCACAGAAGAGGTTGCCTACGGGATTGAGGGCACCACACTCCGGACAACGAAGCTTGGTCTGAGGTAGGGCATTCCCACACTCACGACAGGATCGACGGCCATCTCTATTGATCGTTCCACAATTCGGGCAACGGATCATAATGTAAGCTCACTCATTACTATGGGGACGGTCGACACCCACGATGATCTTGATCCCGGTCATCGTGATACCGAATACCACACCGATCAAAAGGCCGCGCATACCGGCGACGCCTCCAGCGGTGATGAGACGAATAATGACGTCCAACGCTCTTGGGTAGACCAATGGGACGGCATTGACGAGCATAAAAATCGCGATCACAATGAAAAGGACGCTGGTCACCTGCCGGCGTGATTGCAGCAGACGCATACCTCCGAGCACGAGCGTCACCGCGGTCAGGGCGAGAAGCGCGGTTTGCCCGGGGACGAGGATATCCTGTAATACGAGCTGGGTGATCGGACCCTCAGCGCCCTGCCAGATGACGAGGGCCAGGCTTGCCAATGCCGAGGCCAGGAGCACCCCACTGGCGATTGAGTGGGGTGTCCGCTTATCGACGATGCGCTTAAGATGAACCCGCAGTATGTTGACGTAGGCTAAGAGGAGGGCAAAGGTCCCCAAAACCGTCGCCCAACGGACGAGCGTCATGCGGAGATCGGAAAGCATCGGCAGGGGCACCAGCGAACCTACCAGCACAATCAGGCCGGCCACGGCTGCAACGAGCGTCGGGAGCAACCATTTCAGCACGGCTTAACCTCCTATCAACCCTAAGAGCGAGAGGATTGCAGTGCCAACGAGCGCGAGCACCACCAACCATCGGAGTATGTTCTGAGCCCAAAGTCCGGCGTCGAAGCTGGATCGTTCGGTCACGGCCGCACCTCCGGCGAAGAGGGATTCGCCGATGAGTTGGCGATCGTCCGGCAGCGCGGGGTAGAGCGCGGCACTGCCCTCAAGCGTCGTAGTGCCTCCCAATGACTTGGCTTGTCGCCGTTGGGCCCCCTCATTAAGAAGACTGATCTCCTGACCAAAGGACCCCAGCATGATGTTGGTGTCCACCGGACGATCGTGCAGCAGGGTTCCGGCCATTGCCGCATAAAGGAGCGGGCTGTGGGCGGTGAAATGTACAAATTCCGGTCGGTAGCGCCCTACGTTGCCGAGCCGCGCGTACGCGCGGCGCATGCGGTGATCGGCTAACAGGTAAACGGTGGGGTCCCCCGTGGTAATATAGGGTGGGGTATCGTAAGCAGCCGAGAGATCAATCAGAGAACTAAGTCCCTGCAGGGCTGCGATCGACGTCATCCCCTCCTGGTCCAAGAGCCCCCCGTTTCCGAGACCGACGTGGATGGACGCACCCGCTTCAGCCGCGCGTCCCACCTCACCGGAAAGATCGTCAAAAAATGGGCTTACGGATGGACGTGAGGGCGCCTGGTCGCGGTGGCGGAGTCTGTGAATCGTGAATGCAATCGCTCCGATCACGACCATACTGAGCGCAATGATCTGGTCAACCATCGTTAACCCTTTCCTCAAGCAGGTAGTCTCGGACGCTGTCCAGACGCTCGGGTTGCTCCAGCGTCCGTGCCAATGGAGCCAGCGCGGCCTCGTCAAAAAACGGGGCTATCATCCAGAGCACTTGCCCGCCCACAAACCCCCAAACCTGGAGGCTGTCGAGCACCCACAGGGCTAGATCGCCGAGCCCTCGCTCTTTGAGCTTGTCGGACCACGCGATCAGTATGGATGAAGGCAATGGTTTAGATGCCACGGACGGACCTCTTTCGATCTCCAGGCAACGTCAACTTAGACCTCAACGCTGCAACGCGCCGCCCCGATCCTCGGTGAATCCATAGGCCTCCGGGATTCATCAAAACAAGAGCAATAAGACGCCGCGCCTAAGAGTGTTGCGAGTCCTGTTAGCTTTTTCAGTATAGCACGGTTTGGAAACCGTGTAAAGCAAGCGTCTTCTGAAAATCTACCCTCGAAAATCAATAAACATTCGTGCTTGTTAGGTGCTCTGTCCGATACGAGCCTCTTTCCGGATCAGACAATCTCCCCAAACTGACTGCTGTATCGCTGAAAAACCCAATACCCGAACACCAGGACGATCAGGGAAGTGACCGCCGTGCGGGATAGGAAATCCAGGGTGGTCAAGGTGCCATTATACAGGATGTCCTGGTACGTGTTAATGATGGACGCCATCGGGTTGAGTCGAAAAAGCCACACTTGCGGGTTGAAGCTTATGCCCAACGGTGAGACCTGATTCGGCAATCCCTTGATCGGATAGATGATGGGGGTCAAGAAGAACCAGGCCTGCATGACCGCATCCATCAGCATATGGGTGTCGCGATAGAAAACTTCCAACGTTGACAGGATCAGTACGACGCCGATGGCAAAAATGACCTCGATCAAGACAGGAATCGGTAAGAAGAGCATCCACCGCGTGGGCTTGACACCTGAGAGCATCGCCAATATGAAAAAGACCGGCAAGGCGACCAGAAAATTGATCAGGTTGGACAAGACCACCGAGATCGGCAGAACCTCGCGGGGGAAGTAGACCTTCTTGATCAAGCCGGAGTTGCCGACGACGCTGTGGATGCCACCCATCACCGCCCCGCTGAAGAAGTTCCAGGGCAAGAGCGCGCTGAGAAAGAGAATGTGATAGTTATCAATATCCGTGCGCTCCCATAGGACGTCAAAGACGAAGGTGAAGATCAACATCATCAACAGCGGATTCAGCCAGGACCAGACCACGCCCAGCATGGAATTCTTGTAACGCACTTTCAAATCGCGAGCTACCAGATTGCGTACCAGACTCCGGTACCCCCACAATTCCTTTAACGCTTCGATCATCGTTTATCACTATCCGTTTTAATCATAACGCGATTATACCACCGGATGGGTATTGAACAACATTATGGGTTAGAAAAACATACCTCTATTCATCCAAAGATTAGATATCAGTTAACTGGGGCTCCGCTTATCGACCCGAATGCACTCATTGGGTTGTAGGGGCCTGTCCAACCGGTATAATGACGATCGTGAAAAAATCAACCACCTGGGCTATGGTCGGTATCCTGCTGATCGCGGCCGCGCTCCGGCTTTGGGCTCTGCCCGAGCTACCGGTCGGCCTTCATTACGACGAGGCCGCGAATGTGATCCTCACGCGTCAGATCGCACAGGAGGGCGCGCGTCCACTCTTCATCCGTGCCTATACGGGAAAGGAAGTCCTTTTCTTCTACGGGGCTGTCCCGTGGGTGGCGATCACCGGTGGCGCACCGTGGGGGCTGCGGTTGGGCGCGGCGATGATGGGCGTGCTCACCGTGGCTGCAACCTATGCGGCGGTTCGTGCGATGTGGCAGATGCCGGGGATGGCCTTGGCCGCGGCCGGATGGATCGCTGTGGCCTATCCCCACGTCTTGCTGAGTCGTTATGGGTTCCGGGCCATCAGCCAGCCCCTGATGCAGGCGCTGACCCTGGCCGTGCTCTGGCGCGGGCTCAGGTCGGGACGGCCTCGCTGGCTCATCGGCGGCGGGGTGGCGTTGGGCCTGACCGGATACACGTATCTCGCCGCGCGTCTTTTCCCGATCCCACTGGGGATTGCGCTGGCATGGGGATGGGTGCGGCAGCCACCTGCGCGGCGCAGGCGTATGAGCCGTCATTTTGTGGTCGTGCTCGCTGCGGCCCTCGTGGCCTTTGCCCCCTTGGGGATCTTCTTCCTTAAGCATCCCGAGACCTTCATCACCCGCATCGATCAGGTCGCTGCCCCCACGTGGACTGCCGCTTGGCAGGGGATCCGACGGTGTGTGATGGCCCTGGGGCTTCCGGGGCAGGGGGATCCCTACGTGCGGTTCAATCAGCCCGGCTTACCGGTGATGGATGGCCTTTCGGTGGTTCTGAGCGGAATCGGTGTGTGGGCACTGCTGCGGTGGCGCGAGCGCTCACCGCTCCAACGGGCGGCCGGGCTCCTGGTGCTCGTCAGTACCTTGGTTATGCTCCTTCCCAGTGCGCTGGCAACGGCGGAGATCACCCCGAGCAATCTCCGGATGGTCGGCCTCTTCCCTCTGATTGCCGTGCTTCCCGCCGCCGGGTTGATCCTCATCGTTCACGGTGTGGAGCGTCTGTTCGGCACCCCTGGGATCGGTGAGATCCCTTCCCGCTTGGTTATCCTGGGGCTGGTGGTCGCTGGGGCACTACGCGCCGGTGTGATCTATGCTGGATGGGCCCGTTCGAACGCGCTCTTTACCGCTGCGGATGGTGAGATGGTGCTGGCGGCCCGTACGCTGGACGTCACCTATCGAGAGTTTGAGGGGGAGGAGGCGACGATCACCATTGCCAGCGAGCACTATCGCCATCCTACCGTGGCGGCCCTGGCGGAGTATTACCCGAGGGCGAAGTGGATCACCGGAGGCGCGACGCGCGTTCTGCCGGCGCAGGGAGCCGGGATTACGATGGTGCCGCGCTCGTTAGCGCCACCTGCGCCGTGGCTCCCCTCGCTGACCGAGGCTTGGACCGTGGAGACGCAGGCCGATCCGGCAGGAGAGCCCGCGCTGTACGTCTATCGTCTCGATGCCGAGGATGTAGATCTCCTGCATCCGGTCGATACGGTGACCGACTTCGCGCACGTGGTCCACGTTCACGAGGTGACGCCCTGCGAGCACGGTCAAGTCGGAACCCCCTGTGCAGTTCGGATTATCTGGGAACCTCGGGCTTCTTATCCGGCCCTGCAGCCGGTCGTCCGTCTTCTTCATCCGGAGACCGGTGAGTGGGACCGCACGATGCCCTTTCACTATCCGGCCGAAATGTGGACGCCCGGAGAGGTCGTGATCGATCAGTTTACGGTGACCCCGCCGGTGGGGATGCCGCCCGGGAGCGATTATCAGATCGCGCTCGGTTTCTACGATCCGGAGCAGCAGCGCGCCCTACCGCGACTGGACGGCGAGCAGTTTGCGGGTCTCGAGATGTGCGTGCCGTCGGGATCCTTTGCACCGCCCACGCCCGAGCGCTGGACCGGTGCGTGTCCCGGCGTGCCCAACCGCCCAACGACCATGACCGATGCACTCGCTCTCGATGGCTGGCAGTTTGCCGGGCCGGATGCGGTCCCCCAGGGAGGGATCGTGGCCCTCACCCTTTGCTGGCGCGCGCAACGGGCGAGCCCCTCCGCGAAGGTGATCCGTCTTGAGGTGCGCGGGCCGGTGACGGAGACGCTGTACGCCGGCGCGCCCGCCGGGGGGTACGGCTTCAGCCGTTGGCGGGAGGGAGAGCGGGTGGAGGATCGCTACCGCCTTTCGCTCCCGAAGACGTTGCCGGCGGGGACGTATACGCTCGGGCTCGCGATTGACGACCGCAGGGCGGTGACGCTGGGCTCGGTCGCCGTGACCGCCGTCGCGCGGCGCTTCAGCACGCCCTCTCCTGACTATCCCCTTGACGTGCGCTTCGGCGACGCGCTCCACCTGCTGGGTTACGACCGGGAGCCGCTGCAACTCGGGGAGCCGTGGACGCTGACTTTCTACTGGCAGGTTCGCTGGGCGCTCGACCGCGATTATCGGGTCTTCGTCCATCTTCGGGACCTTCAGACAGGGGCGGTCGTCGCCCAATCGGATGGGACGCCGAGAGCGGGCGGCTATCCGACGTCCCTCTGGAGGGAAGGTGAGGTCGTGACCGATCCGCATACTCTCACCCTGCCCCCGGACCTCCAACTGGCGTCCTACGCCGTGGACGTCGGTTTCTACGTGCCGATGACGGGCGACTATCTCGCGGTTGAGGGGCAGCGGTCGCTGCGATTGATCGAAAAGATAAAGGCGGAGCCGTAACGGCCCCGCCTCGTCGGTCGGATGGGTCGCCCTACCCCTTTTTCTTCTTGCGGTCGTTCTTCTTCCGGGGAACGACCTTGACGTCGTCCGCCGCGTAGCGGTAGCGTTGACGGTCGCGCCGTGGCCCATAGGGAGGGATCTCCACAATAATTTCACCTTTGAGAATGTCGAGATCGATCACCCGTCCGAGCCCTTTGTCGGTCTCCACACGGGCCTTGACCCTCGGGAGGCTCTTGGCCTCCTCCTTGTAGACCTGGTGCTCGTAGGCCAGGCAGCACCGCAGCCGCCCGCACATCCCGGTGATATCGGAGGGCGCCATCGAGATGGCCTGGTCTTTGGCCATTCGGATCGAAACGGGATCGAAGTCGGTCAAAAAGCGGACACAACACCGCTCCTCCCCACAGACGCCGTAACCGCTCAACGTCTTGGCTTGATCCCGGGGTCCCACGCTGCGCAGCTCCACACGGCAGTCCATCTTGGAGGACAGCTTCCGGCGCAGAGTTGAGAAATGCTTTTTGTCGACCTTGCCGGTGCAGAGAACGATCGCGCTGTTACCGTCGAGGGTGTACTCCGCCGAGATAATCCGCAGTTGTTTGTCGACCGCTTTCGCTTCCTCCCTGGCCGCCTCAACCAACGCGTCGGCGCGTTTCTGCATCAACTGATAGCGCGCCATATCCAACCCCGTGGCGCGGCGCACGACGGATCGCAGCCGCGATTCGGGGATATGCTCCGGCGGTTCGTTAGGCACGTGCGTGACCTGTCCAACCTGCTCGCCGTATACCGTCTCCACGACGACCCAATCGTCCGTGGTCAAACCTTGGTCCGGTTCGGCTGAGAAGTGATAAGGCTTGCCGGCCGGTTGGAAGCGAACGCCCACGATCCGGGCCGGCTCCTGTTCCCTATGATCATCCTGATCTGAACGGTTGTTTTGCATAGTGCTGACCATGATATTGTTGATCCTAACGTAAGTTAACGGACTTACTTACTATGACTATACCTAATTTGACCGGTTTGTACAACCGGATTATCCAGGGGTCGCGGCCTCGTGCCTGCCGGCAAGCCCGGAACACTGCGTCCCTGCCGGGATTCTGTCTTGTATCTGTTAGCGCCCGCGATCCCGTTTCCATAACGGGGCCTTCTCCTCGAGCACCCCCCGGAGTTCGAAGATCTGATCGCGCAAGGCCGCGGCTTTCTCGAACTCCCAATCCTCGGCCGCCGCGCGCATCTCCCGTTCCAGTTCCTTGATGAGCTTGTCCAACATCGCGGGCTCCATATCCTCCGGCTCCAGATCGAGGTCGCTCTCCTCCTGCGCGGCGACCCGGACCCGGTCGGTGAGGTCGCGAACTTCCTTGATGATCGCCTGCGGCTCGACGCCGTGGGCTTCGTTGAACGCGACCTGCTTCTCACGACGCCGGTTGGTCTCATCGATCGCTTCCCGCATCGCGTCGGTGATGGTGTCCGCGTACATGACGACGGTGCCCTCAAGGTGCCGGGCCGCCCGCCCGATGGTCTGGATGAGGGCCGTCGCACTGCGCAGGAAGCCCTGTTTATCGGCGTCCAGTATCGCTACCAGGCTGACCTCCGGCAGATCCAGGCCCTCCCGTAGCAGGTTGATACCGACGACGACGTCATACTGGCCCAGGCGCAGATCCCGCAGAATCTCGACCCGCTCGATCGTCTGGATCTCACTGTGCAGGTACTGCACCTTGAAATTGAGCTCGCGCAGATACTCCGAGAGATCCTCGGCCATCTTCTTCGTCAGGGTGGTGACCAGGGCGCGCTGCCCCTGCTCAATGCGCGCGTTAAGGCGCCCTACCAGGTCGTCGACCTGGCCCTCGATGGGCTGGAGGATGATCTCCGGGTCGACGATGCCCGTGGGGCGAATGAGCTGTTCGACCACCTGGCTGGCCTGGTTCAGCTCGTAATCGGCCGGGGTGGCCGACGTGTAGATCACCTGATTGATCCGCTGCTCGAACTCGCCGAACGTCAGGGGACGATTGTCCAGCGCCGACGGCAGCCGGAACCCGTAGTCGACCAGCACCTGCTTCCGGCTTCGGTCACCGTTGAACATCCCTCGAACCTGCGGGAGCATCATATGTGACTCGTCCACAATCAGCAGGAAGTCCGGCGGGAAGTAGTCCAGCAGCGTCCAAGGCGGCTCGTCCGGCTCCCGGCGGTCGAAGTGCCGGGAGTAGTTCTCAATGCCGGAGCAGTACCCGATCTCCCGGATCATCTCCAGATCGTATCGGGTCCGCTGTTCGAGGCGCTGGGCCTCCAGGAGTTTGTCCTCGGCCTTCAGCTTCGCCAGGTGCTCCTCAAGTTCATCCTCGATGTCGGCGATAGCCTGTCCGACGATATCCTCCGAGGTCACGTAATGCTGGGCCGGGAAGATCTTGATCGCTTGAGGCGAGTGGAGCACCTCACCGGTCAGCGGATTGACCTCGCGAATGGATTCGATCTCGTTGCCCCAGAAGGAGATGCGGAAGGCGCTCTCGGTATAGGCCGGCCGGATCTCCAAAGTGTCCCCCCGGGCGCGGAAGGTTCCCCGTCGGAAGTCGATGTCATTGCGGTCGTAGTAGATCCTGACCAGATGTCGCATCACCGTTTCCCGGCGGACCGTCTGGCCCGTCTCCAGGGGCAGGATCACGCGGCCCCACTCGTTGGGATCGCCGAGGGCGTAAATGGCGGACACGGACGCGACGATCACGGTGTCACGGCGGGTCATCACGCTGGCTGTCGCCGCCAGCCGCAGCCGCTCGATCTCATCATTGATGTCCGCGTCCTTCTCAATATAGAGGTCGTGTTGCGGGACGTAGGCCTCCGGTTGGTAGTAGTCGTAGTAGGAGACAAAGTACTCGACCGCGCTGTTGGGGAAGAGTTCGCGGAACTCGGAGTAGAGCTGTGCCGCCAGGGTCTTATTGTGGACCAAAACGAGCGTCGGCCTCTGCACCTCGGCGATGATGTTCGCCACGGCAAAGGTCTTACCGGTTCCGGTCGCGCCTCTCAAAACCTGGTGTCGATATCCCTCCTCGAGCCCCTGGACGAGTTTCTGGATCGCCTGGGGCTGGTCCCCTGTGGGTTGGAAAGGAGAGACTAACTCAAACTCGGACATTGGGTCTCCTCATCGGCGGTTCAAACAAAAAGGTGCCCACACGACCTGCGGCACCACCTTAACAGCACGCCAAGTATACCGCAAATGCCCCGGTTTTTTAGGGGAATGCCGCCGGCCGGGATTAAGCGCGGGCGATGAAGAAGACGCGCGGCGCCGTTTCCGGATCGTCGAGAGGGGTGTCGAGCGATTCAATCCGGGCGAGGGTGACGCTGGAGAACCCGGCCCCGTTGAGCGCGTCGACCACGTTATCCAGGTCGAAGATGGTGTTATACACGACCTCGTTGAAACGCTTATACAGTCCGTTGTCCTGTTGGAGAAATCCGGAGATCTGGGTGTAGGCCCTGCCCTCCCAGTTGGAGACAACTCCCCGGATGATCAACACCAGCTCGTCGGACTCCTGGACGTTGATGCCGCTCCACGTCTGCAGACCCGCCCGCGTGTTAAGGTCGAAGATGAAGATCCCGTCATCGACGAGTGCCGCACGCGTAGCGTCAAAACAGCCTTGGAGAGCGATTCTATCGGGGAGATGATTAAGCGCATCGAAGGTGGCCACGGCTAATCCGTAAGTCCCCGGCACTTCGTAGTCTGCGGCATCGCCCTCGATGAATCGTGCATGACCGTTCGCCACATAAGCCGAGGCGTTGTCCCGCGCGTGGGCCAGCATCGCCGGGGAGAGATCCAGCCCCAAGACCTGGTAACCGTGTTCGAGGAAATGAAGGGCCAGTTGCCCAGTCCCGCAGCAGAGGTCGAGCAGGTTGCGATTCTGTTTGCCGGTCTCGGTCGTCTCGTAGAACGTCCGAATCTGGGGGGCGACGCGGTCGGCAAAGCCGCCCCACCGCATATTGTAGATGGGTGCGAAGTCATCTCCATAGCCTTGCATACTGTTGTCTCCTGTTGGTTGGGTATCTTATCGGTGCCGGGCGCACGCGAGGACGCGGACGATCATGGTGCGAGATATTGCCCCACGACCCATCCCTCCAGGCGGCTTTCGGGGGTGGTGATCCGATACCAGGCTTCCCCCTCAATCACCACCGGTCCCTCGAGGATCTCCACCGTCTCACCCTCCGTGAGCCGTCCCATCACCGTGCCATCCGGCGAATACCGTACGCGCAGGCCGGCGGTGCCCACATCCTCGACGATGGCCAACCACGGTGTGGGGGTTGCGGTATGGGTAGGGAAGGGGGTGAGGGTGGGTAAGGGCGTGAGCGTGGGTATTGGGGTCGAGGTCGGTGTGGGAGAGGGTGTACGCGTTGCCGTTGGCCTTGGGGTGGACGTTGACGTTGGGGTCGCTGAGGGCATGCCGGTCGACGTGGGGGGCGGCGTTGGGGTAGAGGTCGGGGGGATATACGCCTCCAATCGCGTAGTGGGGACCATGCTCAAGGACAGGGCGACCGGCTGACCGAGCCTCGCCGTGATTCGCTCCTGGAGCATCCGTGCGTCGAAGTAGGTCACGGTCGTCGCTGCCCGGAGCGTGACGTCCAGGCGGAGTACGTCGTCATTATCGATGCGATGCTGCCATTCGACCACCTCCGTGTCGTCTAGAACCGCGATCTCCTGCTGAAGCGCGGTCTCCACGCTTCGTTTCAGTCTCAACGTTTGGACGGACTGCCGGGTCAGGGTTACCAGTGGGATGGTGACCAGCACCAGAAGCAAGCCGAACATCCAGAATCCCCGCCGTAACATCAAACGTCGATTAGGTTGGCCCGGTTGGGGCCGGAATCCCATCCAGATGAAGACCAATCCACTGGTGGCGACGATCGATACGATGTTGGCGAGGAAGAGGAGTCCCGCCCGCCACGCGATGTGCCACTCCCGCATCGCAAGCCCGAGCCCGGTGTTGACCAACGGGGGCGTCAGCGATGCAGCGACCGCCACGCCGGCCAGGGCCGCCGAGACCTCCTTGCGGCTGATTGCGTAGGCCGCAGCGACACCGGCGGTCAGCGCAACCGCCAGATCGAGAAGGGCCGGCTGGGAGAACGCTAGGATCTCGTTGGTCAGCTCGCGTGTCGGCACGATCAACCCCACGATAAAGCCCATCGCCAGGGCCAGCAGCGATCCCCGGATGGTCGTGGCCGTCGCCCGCCAGAAGAAACGTAAGTCGCCCAGCACGATGGCGAGGCCCATGCCCAGGATTGCGATCATCAGAGGCGCGACGATCATCGCGCCGATGACGATGCCCGAGTTATCCATCAGCAGACCCATAGCAGCCAGCGCGGCGGCCAACGTGAGCGTCACAAAGAAATCGGGACTGGGTTGTGATCCTCGGCGCATCGTTCGCTGAACGTCGGCCTGCTCCTCCACCGTCAGGGGTGGGACGAGCCCGAAGACCCGCTGCCACAGCCGACGCCAGAACGAGCCGAGATGGGTCAGCCGGCGCCGCACCACCATCACCGGGATGGCAGCTTCGCTCAGTACGGCTTGGGGCACGTCGCCGAATAGAAAGCGCCCGACGACGTTCTCATTGCCGGCGCCGAGGAGGAGCAGATCATATCCGTTCTCGGACTCGTTCAGAATGCCCTCGAGCGGACTGCCGGCCTGGATGACTTTAGTTTTCACCGCGTTGCGATCGGTTACGGGTAAGTTGTGAGCCATTGTGTCTAGGCGTGCTTGACCGATCATGACCTGGGTGGGGCCGAGGCTGCGGTCGGCGACGTAGAGGGCCGTGATCTCCGCGTCCGGCGCCAGTTCCCGCGCGACGTGAAGCGCGCGTGGGGCGTTCGGTCCCCCTGCTGCCGGGATCAGAATCCGCTTGGGATGCGGGGGAATCTCTCCACGCTGCACGGCTACGTCGCACGAGGCCCCTTGCACCACCGGGTCCAGGGTCCGGCCCAGCAGATAGCGCCCTTGGGCTAGCGGTCCCCGCCATCCCATAATCAACAGATCAGCCTCGAACCTGTGCACCTCTTGTAGAATCACGGAGGCGATGTTGCGTCCCGCAAGCGTGAACGTCTCGATAGGGACGCTGTCGTATTCATCCGGTACCTGGAACCACGGGGGTTTGGTCCCTTGGCGGTTGACGGTCAGCACCCGAATTTCCCCTCCCCGCTGGTGCGCGATCGGATAGGCCGTTCGCAGCAGTTTGGTCAGATCCTGAGCATTCCGGACGGCAACCAGAATGCGAAAGGGACCCGAGCGATGGTTCTCAGCGAGACCGTTGAACATCATACGTCTCCGATCGTTGTCGAGGGCGTTGGTAGGGTCCGCTCAGGCACGGTGTACCTCCAGCACGAGAAAGTGGGAAAGCCCGAATCGACGGAGCGGCGTGCGTTCCATCCCATAGGTCAGGCTGCGGACCGCGCGGCCGACCTTGGGGTGACGGGCGACGATGTTGTCATATCCCGGGTAGATCTGCGTGTGCACCTTGATGTGCACCGGCAGTGCCTCGCATAGGTGTTGCAGGCCGGGTACCGTATAGGCCCGGACGTGGGGAGCCAAGCGGCGACGGAGGACGTTGGGGAGCCAATTCACGAACGGTTTGTTCCCGAAATGGTACGTGCCCCGCCAGTAGATGCCGTGGGTCTCAAAAGGATAGAGGCGATTGGGCACGAAGATGACCAGGTGGCCTCCGGGTCGTGCCACGCGCACCATCTCCTCAACAGCCCGGCGGTCGTTTCGTACGTGCTCCAACACCTCGTGAGAAAAGACGACGTCGAAGGTGTTAGCTGCGAAGGGTAGGGCCTCCCCCACCGCTTGCGCGACGGACGTCCCCGTCCCGGCAGCCTGCTGGGCTCGGGGCCGTTCGATCTCAATGCCAAAGACCTCGGACGTATATCGCTGAAAGGCCGAGGTGTACATCCCTACGCCACATCCGACGTCGAGCATGACTGCGTCTTCGAGCGGAACGTGCCGTCGCACCATCGTCAACCGCCGTTCCTGCCCGGCCCGCCAGACAAACGAAGGGTTACCCCGCAGCGCTGCTTTCTCCATTGTGTTTTTCATCGTTAGGTACCTATGCGTGAGACCCTGCATCTCTCATCAAGGTGCGGGTCGTCGCTGATTGGATGATTCACAAGCGTGTGGACCGTCAAGCACAATGGATTCTAGGCCTTAACGCCTATGTGTCAACTGGTTCTTGTTTTCCGGTTGACCCGAGTCCCGCAAATTGACAGCCTACAGCATACGTGGTACTATAGTACTACTCAAGTGTGAGCATTTCATCTTGCGATAGCTGCCAACATGATCATGTAACTTGCCGGTAAACGGTCCGATCCAACGTACGTCTGTATTTGTCTGTATTCGCCTGTATTGCGTCACGTCTGCACAAGGAGAGCTTATGGCCACAACTCGAATCACCTCCCGTTCTGAGCGTCTGAATGAGGCACTCTATGCTTTGCAGCGCAGTGCGGGTGGCGTTGAAGCCTCCGCGATCGTCAGCGTTGACGGCCTTATTATCGCCTCTGCCCTCCCTTCGGATACCGGTGAGGATCGGGTCGCCGCTATGTCCGCCGCGATGCTCTCCCTGGGCGAGCGGATCGCGATGGAGCTCAGCCGTGGCGAGCCCGAGCAGGTGTACGTCCGAGGCAACGACGGCTACGTGCTGCTCATGAGCGTTGGACAGGAGGCCGTGCTCACCGTGCTGGCCGGAACCGGTGCCAAGTTGGGGCTGGTCTTCCTGGAGATGCGCCGCGCGGTGAACACGCTTGAGACCCTAATCTGACGAGCCCCCCGCTCCAAATTCGCATCTTTCTCGATCTACTGGGATTCATCCAGGTAGGTTCTATGCCCCCTCTGACCTTTGCATGAATATGCATAGGTCTGCAACTTTATGCTGCGTGACCCGTAAGGACTAGATGGATGAGCAAACCCTAATCTGGAGGTCCAACATGATAAGACGCGTAGCATTAGGTTTGGTGGGTATGACCGTGCTGATTCTGACGCTGGCGTGCAACGTAAGTGCCGGTGGCTTCGGGCGCCGTACGATTCGAGGCTCGAGCCGGGTGATCGAAGAGACCCGCGAGATCGGTTCTATCGACAGCGTCGAGCTGGCCACGATCGGCACGCTCTTCATCGAGGTCGGCGACGAGACGGCCCTGCGCATCGAGGCTGAGGACAACCTGCTGCCCTACCTCGATACCGAGTTCCGTGCCGGCACGCTCGTCATCGACGTGGATCCGGACACCAACCTGCGCAACACCCGACCGATTGATTACTACCTCACCGTCCAGGAGCTGAGCGCCATCCGTCTGTCGTCCAGCGGTGATGCTGAGGCGCCCGACCTGGAGGCCGACCGCTTTGAGATCATCGTCAGCAGCTCCGGCGATGTGACGATGGGGGAACTGGACTGTGGGTCGTGTGACATCCGCCTTTCAAGCTCCGGGGACGTCGACCTGGAGGCCGTCTATGGGGAGCAACTCAACGTGCGGATCAGCAGCAGCGGAGATCTGACCCTCGACAGCGGCGACGTGGAGCGGCAGGAGGTGCGGCTCTCCAGCTCCGGCACCTACGAGGCGGGGCGATTGGACAGCGAGCATGCCTCGGTTCAGATCAGCAGCAGCGGATCGGCGACGGTCAGGGTCGATGGACGATTGGAGGCCGACCTCTCCAGCAGCGGTAACCTCAGATACTACGGTGATCCCGACGTCGAGGCGACCACGTCCTCGTCGGGCGACGTGATCGACGCCGGCGAATAGGGGCGTCACGAGACCTATAACTCAGGGCGATGAAAAAGGCCGCACGGAAGCGAGGTTTGTCGCTTCCGTGCGGCCTTCGACGATCGATTCACCGTTGCTCAAGCATCACCATTCGATCATTGGGATATCGCCGTCAGCGGGCCAACTCAACCATGCGGTCTCACTTGTGTTAGTGTAGCGCCAGGCCAAGGGCTCCTCGCCGCGTGGATACACGTCGTAGAGCGCCCAGCGCCGAGGCGGATGACCCGCCGCGGCACCCCAGTACGCGCCGTCGCGATGAAGGACGTCGAAGACAGTGACAATGGGCAGGCCGTCCCGATCGAGAAACTGGACGCGGATCCGCGCGCCGCCCGCGTTTCGCGCGTCGCATGTCACGTGCGGCTCGCAGCAGGTCGTCCACCACTCGACGTCTGCGATTGTGTAGGCCTCACCCAGCTCTGCCGCGATCAACTGCCGGGTCACGTCCCGGCGCCGTTGGCGGAGCGCCTCGCTGAGTTCCTCGTCCCGCTCCGGGTCCGGTGGGGTCCATGCTGCAAGTGCAGCCTCCTCGTCGCCTGCCAGGACGGCCTGCACATAGGCATCAACCCGCGCCTGCGGCGTCTCGCCCCTCACGCGCTCCATGAGAAGGGCCGGCAGCCCGTCGAAGGTTGATGGCCCCAGGAGCCACGTCATCGGGAGCCCGAGACTCAGCACGCCGAGGGCGAATCCGGCGGCGACTAATCCCATTCTCTCCATCCATCGAGACATAGAAGATCCGCTAGTTCGTTTCATCGGCCGGCTTCAATCCTGTAGCCTATCAGCGGGTTGGGAGACGGCAACTATGACAACGTCCTCGGGGCCGTAGACGTGGCGCGCGATGAAGGCGTCCCACAGACCGTCGGTCGACCGCAGGACCGGCGTGCGGATGGTGAGTGAGAGCGACAGATCGCCAGGAATCGCGGCGGCTACCCGGTCGGTGGGACGGTCCACGTGCTCTGCAGAGACGTCCGCGACGGCGCCGGACGGCGCAAGCGTGTCGTCCGCCGGTGCGTAGCGC
>DAOTTS010000007.1:0-31120 GCA_034437735.1 Anaerolineae bacterium | reverse complement strand
CCCGTATGCACGCCCAGCACCGGCGAGACGATCCGAATCATAAGCTCCTTCGGATTGTGCGCCTGTCGGACCTTCTCGGCCAAGCGCTCGGCTTCGTCCCGGGCGTTGTTGTGGAGAACGGCGATGCGCATCGGCCTCTGGGGATCCAGGGCGTTGAAGAAGTCCTCGTAGAGGGCATTGATCGCGCGGGTACGGGTGCGTGTCTGGCGTCCCCCTTCGACCTCACCCGTCTCGTGGTTGACCCATATCTGGGGCTTGAGGTTGAGCAAGGTGCCGATGAACCGCTTGGCCCCGCCGATGCGGCCGCCTTTGTGAAGGTATTCGAGCGTATCCAGGGTGATGATATAGACCATCGTGTTGCGCGCGGCTGCGGCTGCCGCGAGCATTGCCCTGACGTCACCGCCCGTCTCGCGAGCCCGGACGGCTGCCAACACCTGCCAACCCAGGCTCATGGAGTTCGCTTTCGAGTCGACGACGTGGACCGGTAGCTCCGCCATGGAGGCAGCGATACGCGCTGATTCGTAGGTGCCGCTCATAGCGGCGCTCATCGTGATGGCGACGACTGCCTCGGTGCCGCTGCGCTGTGCATCCTGGTAGGCGTTCAGAAACGCCTCCGGGGTCGGCTGCGAGGTGGTCGGGTGCACCGGATCGACGATCATTCGCTCGTAGAAGGCTTGCGCCTGGATGTCCACGCCCTCCCGGAGCTGCTCATCCCCCCAGATGACGGAGAGCGGCACGACGCAAATGGCATACTGCTCTCGCAGGGGCTCCGGAAGATCGCAGGTGCTGTCGGTGATGACGGCTATACGGGATTCGCTCATAGATTTGTCCTTCGCAAGGTCAGTTGGGTTCTTCGATGGTTTTGTTGAGGAAGACGGGGGCCAGCATCTGCTCGACGGGTGCGTAGCGGTCGGTCAGCAACACCGGATCGCCCTCGGCGAGGAGCTCATCGACCTCCGTGGCGCTGAGCCGCTGCTGCTGCCACAGGCTGTCCGGCCCGAACGCCTCCTGATCCAAGGGGGCGCGGGATCCGACCACGACCCACGTGGTGCGGGACGCCCGGCGCCACGCGCTGGTGGAGGGCGCGACATAGACGTGCTCGAAGGTCTGCCGGAGTGTGTGAACGTAGGCCCGGATGAAGCGCCCGTACGATCCATCAATGACGTTGACGACGTAGATCCCGTGGGGGTCCAGCCACGCGTGTACGCGGTCGTTGAAGCCCCGGGTCGTCAGATGGTAGGGTACGGAGAAATCGTTGAACGCGTCACCGATGATGACGTGATAGCGTGTCGTGGGCTCCCGCTCCAGATAAAGCCGTGCGTCCTCGTTGAAGCTCTCGACCCGCGTATCGGCCGGCAGCCCCATATAGTCGTAGGCGACCTCCGTGACGCCGGGGTCGATCTCGATCACGTCGATCTCGCTCTCCGGATACTCCGCCTCCAGGTATTTGGGGAAGGTGTAACCGCCGCCGCCGATTAAAAGTGTGCGCAGCGGCCCGTAGCGGGCGTCCTGATAGGCGGTGAGTTCGGCATAGACCTGCTCGTAATCGTAGACCAGCTTGGTGGGATCCTCCAGTGAGGTGTAGCTGTGGACCAAGCGATCGAGGATGAGCACCCGTACGTCCTCCCCGTCCCGTTCCTCGTCGCGCACCTTGATGCAGAAGTAGTTGGTCTCGCGGAGGCACTGTCCCTCGATCCGCCCGTCGCTGATGCCCCATACCAATCCTCCGAGGTTGACCACGGCGGTTAACAGGATCACGACGCGGCCGCCGGCGGTGCTGCCAAGCAGAAAGATCAGGCTTAACAGGATAAGAACGGCGGCTACCCCCAGCACGACGGCATAGGTGCCCAGCCACGAGATGAGCCAGAACCCGGTGGCGAAGGTCCCCACGATGCTGCCCAGGGTGCCAAACGCATAGATTCTGCCGACGGTGCGACCTGCGCGCTCGAGGTCGGCGATGGTGAGCTTGACGACGATGGGCGAGATCGTTCCCAGCAAGGTGCTGGGGACGAAGAACAAGATCGCGATCCAACTGACGATCTTGATCAGCATAGGTAGCTCCGTCCCTGCCAACCAATACCGTTGGTCGATCAGCAGCACGCTGACGGTCGTCAACCCCGCGAGCCCGAACATCAAGCCGAGCAGGCGCGGAGATCCCCAACGATCGGCCATCCGCCCTCCCAGGGTGTTGCCGAGGCTGATGCCGGCCAGGATCACGCCGATCACGCTGGTCCAGGTATAGAGCGAGACGCCGATATTGGGCGCGATGATCCGCCCGGCGACCAGCTCGAGGATCATGATGCAGGCGTTGGAGATGAAGACGATCAGAGCCGAGGACCATCCCGTGAGATGCCCGGATCGGTCTGTATCAGATTGCATCGTGAGAACTCCTTCTATGAAGACGGTAATCCGACATATTTCCGCGTACCCCCGACTTTAGCATATTGGCACCTTTTAGCAATCACCAAGATACGAGATCAAGGTCGTCAGAGTTTAGAAGAATTTGTTTGACAAGACCAGAGGCGCTTCCGTGGTATGTACAGCAATGATCCTGTGTGTGCTTTCTGGTTAACTCGTTAGCCGCCGTAGGCGCGCAGGCCCCCAGACGGCGATGACGACAGCGACCGCCAGGACGGAGAGGCCATAGCTGATTATCTCCGCCCGCCACGAGAGCGCGAAGAGCTGTCCGAAGGCGTTGCCCACGAAGTGGAAGAGGATAGCGGCGAGGATGCTGCGGCGGGTGTTGTTGTAGATCCACGTGTAGAGCACGGACTCGACGATGACGCCCATCGTCCAGAAGCCGAACCGGACGGTTCCGAAGCCCAGGTGCTCCGCTTGCCAGGTGCCGTCGAGGAAGAAGAGGGGGAGGTGCCAAAGCGCCCACGCGACACCCACGATCAGGCTGGCGGCCACGGCCCCCATCCGGGCCTGGAATCCGTCGGTCGCGTATCCGCGCCATCCCGGCTCCTCCGGCACAGGCCCGAAGAAGAGCCAGAAGATCAGCGTCGGAAGGATTGTGATCGGTTGGGCGAGCAGGTCAGAGATCACTTCCGGTTGGATGCCCCAACCTCCGAGCACGACGTCGATAAGGGCTGCGAGAAGGGATTTGAGCGGGTAGAAGAGGACGATGACCGCTGCCCACGCCCAACCGATGCGTCGATGTTCGACGATGCGTCGAATGGCGACGGTGCGACGCCAGAACTCGCGGCGTCCCTCACGATCCCGCTCTTGGCGGACCAGCAGGGCGGCAACCACGATTGGTGCCAGCCCGCCGCCATAGACCAGGAGGGTGACGAGCGGGCGGGGTATGCGGTTCTGCAGGGCCACGCCGAGGAACCCGGTCAGCCACGTCACCCCCAACGTCACGCCGAGGAAGAGACGGGGGCGGGCACGTGCGGCAAACTCTGGCGTCTGTTCAGCTACTTCCAACGTTCAGCACGCCTTCCCAGCGCTGGGCGGGCATTTCGACGTCGTGATGCGCATACGGGACATTGGATTGGCTCCAGGGCCGGGGGTGGCTAGTAGGGCGGTTCGGCCGGTCCGCAGTATCCGCACATTCCCATCCGTGGCGAGTTCACAACCGGCATCGGCGGGCCGTAGTTGGTGTGGGGGTGCCCCTCCGCGTGTTTATCGCAGAGCATGCCGGACTTATCTATCTCATACATACACTCCAGACATAGGTTCGTGGCGGGTTCTCCGCACATCATACACTCAAACTCCGGTGCGTTATTGCGGGCCATCAGGACGATAGGATGGTCCGTTAGGGGCTTACCTTTTCTGACGTCGGCAACTCTGACTGTGGTCTCGGACGAGGTGCCGAAGTCGTAGATATGGTCGAGTTCCAGGCCTTTCTTGAAGACCTGGTGCGCCTTCCGGCTCATCGGGATCTCGTCACCGCCCCATCCGCCGATGGAGAACCGGCTGAGGTGCCCGCAGCACTCCAACCATATGGACCGGAGGTAGGCGTCTAAGCTCCCGAGTGAGGCTGAGCCCTTCATCTCCAGATGCAACCAATAGTCTCCGCCCCAGGCATCCTGAATCTGAAGGTGGTAGAGTGTTTGAACTTTGCCGGATTGTGCGTTGGCCGCTTCGATGGCCTTCTCGCGTTTGGGACACGACCGCAGATGCCGGGCCATCCCGCCCCGGGTCATCTCGCGCCCACAGAACTCACATTTACCTTTCGGTCGGCTGCTTTTTGCCATAGTGTTCTCCTTTTCCTCGGTAGGGTCGATTCACGGTTTTGTTGGGTTTTAGCGACCTATCGTCGCAGGGTGTAGAAGTTATCCATCACCTTTTGGGCTTCCTGTCTGGCGATGATCAGCCCGACCGGCAGGCCCACCAACGCTGACAGGATCAGCCATCCGATCGGCACCTGTCGCGGCGCGAACCACAGCCACGGTAGGGAGAACGCGCCCCCGATCAGCATGATAGGCAGGATTGCCAGGAGCCCACAGCCGGGATGCGGCCACCGGATCAGTTCCATCTCCGGAATGGGCTCTTCCGGTTCGTACAGCAGCGTACCCATGGGCTGGGGCTCGATCATCCGCCGGATGCCCCGGATAAGGGTCTGGCCCGATAGGACAAACGTGCAGCCCATCGTCACGACACCGATGCATACCACGACAGCAATGGGGGCCTTGATCAGAAGACAGAGCGGGCGGGTTAGCAGCCTGGGACTGCCCCACAGGAGCCACGCCGTCGCGAGTCCGCCCGTGATCCCACCGTAGATGCCTGCCGGCAGCCAACGCGACAGGGGCAGCATCGTCCGGGAACGAGACCTGGGGGGTCGGGCGGTCATTGGCGTGCGCCGGTTGGGGTGATTGCCGTAGTGACGTAGCCCTTTACGGCCTTTAGGTTGACGTTCACGTGATCTCCTTCAGCGTGTGGGTGGTTCGATTCGGTTTGGTTCGGTTCAATAGGAACTATACCTCAGATTATGGGGTTCAGCAATCCCTGACCCGCAAATCTGCGATTGCCTGCGATCGGACCGGCGGTTGACTCCCTGTCTCCCTCATCTACACTATCTCAACGACATCATATTTCATCGAAGGGTAGATCTCGGCGAATTAGGGAGGCAATATGCAGGACTCACGACCCAACGTTCTTGTCTTTATCACCGACGACCAGGGGTACGGTGATCTTTCGTGTATGGGCGCGACGGACTTCCGGACGCCCAATCTGGACCGGTTGGCGGCGGACGGCGTGCGGTTCACGAGCTGGTACTCGAACTCGCCGGTCTGTTCGCCGTCGCGGGCGTCGCTGCTGACCGGACGGTATCCCGGGAATGCGGGGGTGCGCTCGATCCTGGCGGGCCACCGGACCGCGACGGGGCTGCCCTCGGTGACGCCGACGCTGGCGGACGCGCTCAAGGCCGAGGGCTATCAGACGGCGATGTTCGGCAAGTGGCACCTGGGATTGGCCGAGGGGAGCCGTCCGGAGGATCACGGGTTCGACACCTGGTTTGGCTTTATGGCGGGATGCGTTGACTATTTCTCCCACATCTTCTACTGGGGGATGAACCGGGGCGGGCCCGGCAACGACCCCACGCACGACCTGTGGCAGGACGGCGAGGAAACCTGGGACTATAACGGCGAGTACTTCACCGACTTGATCACCCGCAAGACCGTTGCATACATCCGTGAGGCGGCGGACGCCGGCGCCCCGTTCTTCACCTACGTGGCCTACAATGCGCCGCACTATCCAATGCACGCGCCGAAAAAGTATATGGACCGCTTCCCGGATCTGCCGTGGGACCGTCAGATTATGGCGGCGATGCTGAGCGCAGTGGACGATGGGATCGGCGCGATTATGGATGAGTTGGACCGTCAGGGGATCCGGGAGAATACCATGGTGGTCTTTATGTCCTATAACGGCCCGTCCCGGGAGACGCGCAATTGGCTCGACGGCACGCAGGATCCGTACTACGGCGGCACCGCAGGCAAGCTGAAGGGCCATAAGTTCAGCCTCTACGAGGGCGGAATCCGCGTGCCGGGTATCGTTGCGTGGCCCCGTGAGATCGAGGGGGGGCAGGTGGTGGACGTTCCGGCGGCGGCGATGGACGTGCTCCCCACCGCCCTGAAAGCCGCCGCCGGCAATCCCGATGCCTATGAACTGGATGGCGTCGACCTGATGCCGTGGCTGGCGGGTGGGAAGGCGCCGCCGGACCGGACGCTCTTCTGGGAGATGAACCAGCAGACGGCGGTGCGGCGCGGGCCCTGGAAGCTGGTGCTCGACGGCGTGCTGGTTGAGGGGGCCGAACCGGAGGACGACGTCCACCTTTCCAACCTGGATGAGGATATGGGCGAGCGGGAGAACTTGATCGGCGTCTATCCCGATTTGGCGGCGGAGCTGAAGGCCGAAGCGAAAGCGTGGCGGGACGGGATCGAGGCGCGCTGGGAAACCGAGTGGAAGCCGATCATCCATGGCACGACCGGCTTTCCGACCGGCGAGATTGAGGAGTGAGGAGACGATGGAGATAACGTTGGCATACGGGCGTGATGGATTGCCGGTGACGCTGCCGGATGATGCTCCGGTCACGATGATTGAGCCTCAGTACGTGCCGGGGCTGGACGGTGAACAGGCTGCGATTGAGGGGGCGTTGGCCGCGCCGACCGGTTCGCCGCCGCTTGAGGCGTTGGTTGGACCCGCTGATACGGTCGCGGTGGTCTTCAGCGATCTGACGCGCCCGATGCCCAACGACCGGGCGCTTCCCCCGCTGCTTGACGCGCTGACGAATGCCGGAGTATCCGACGAGCGGATCGTGCTCCTCAACGCGTTGGGCACGCACCGCCCGCAGACCGATGAGGAGTTGACCTCAATGCTGGGCGCCGAGATCGTCGACCGGTTCCGGGTGGTGCAGCACGACGCCTGGGATGAAGGGAACCTGATCGGGGTGGGACGGAACCGGGCCGGGCGGATGGTGCGCGTGCACCGAGCTTATGTTGAGGCGTCGGTCCGGATTCTGACCGGGTTCGTGGAGCCGCACTTTTTCGCCGGGTTCAGCGGGGGGCCGAAGGCGGTGCTGCCGGGGATTGCTGACGTCGACGCGATCCTGGACAACCACGGCGCTGAGATGCTCAGGCATCCCGGATCGACGTGGGCCACGACGGACGGCAACCCGCTCTGGGAGGAGATCCGTGACGTGGCACAGGCCACGCAGCCGACGTTTTTGCTCAACGTGGCGCTCAACCGCGACCGGGCGATCACGGGCGTCTTCGCCGGGGCCATGGGGCCGGCCCACCGGGCGGCGGTCGCCTTCGTGCGGGAGCGGGCGATGCAGCCGGTGGACGACTACTTTGACGTCGTGATCACCTCCAACAGCGGCTATCCCCTGGATCTGAACCTCTACCAGGCGGTGAAGGGGATGTCGGCAGCGGCGCAGATCGTGAGACCCGGAGGCGATATCGTCATCGCGGCCGAGTGTTGGGATGGGCTGCCCGATCACGGGGAGTACGGACGGCTGCTGCGCGAAGCCGAGTCGGTGGAGGGGCTGCTGGCGACGATCCTGACGCCGGGTTTCCGCTGTCACGATCAGTGGGAGGCGCAGATTCAGGCGCAGATCCAGCAGCGGGCGCAGGTGCACGTCTACGCAGATGGGCTAAGCGACGAGCAGTTGCGGGATGCGATGGTCACCCCATGTGCGTCCATTGAGGCGACCGTCGCTGCGCTGCGCGAGGCAAACCCGGACGCGACGATCGCGGTGCTGCCGGAGGGGCCCCAGACGGTGCCGTACGTGAAGGGGTGATGAGAGGTATCTGCCTTCTGCCTTACGCGTCCCAATCCCAGAACCAATAGGCCAGGGCCTTCCACGGTCCCCAGTTGGCGAAGGCGTCGCGGACCTGGGCCTGGGTCACGGGCTCCCCGTCGTAGCGGTGCTTGGAGACCCGCGTGCGCGCCCAGGAGTCGACGGGCACGTCGTCGAAGTGTTCCAGGAGGGCGAGGAGGCTGGCAGCAGCGTAGGGACCTACGCCTTTGATCGCCAGCAGGGCCTCTCGCACCTCATCGGTGGGGCGGTTGCCGTCCTTGAGGTCCTCCAGATCGATCCGGCCCGCGACCACGTCTCGGGCCAGAGCGAGAATCCTCGGCGCCCGGTATCCGAGCTTGGTGGTATCGCGTAGAAAGGCCTCGTCCACGGCGGCGATCTGCGCCGGCGTGGGGAACGCGCGGCGGTCCGGCTTGGCGGGCAGCGGCGTGCCTACGTGGGTCACCAGGGCGCGCGTCATGCGCAGCGTGCCCTGCCAACTCGTGTTGGTGGTCAGGATGGTCTTGACCACGTCCTCGAAGAGCGTGGGCGAGCGCAGAATCCGTCCTTTGGCCTCGGCCTCGACGTGGGCGAGATGAGGTTCGGACCGCGTCAGTTCGTAGAAATCGCTGAGGTCGCGCTTGAGCTGCAGCATCCATGTGACGTCGTGGCTGAGGGCAGCACGGGTCTGTGCGGTTTCCAGCATGGGTGCGGTGACGACGACCCCTGGGAGGGTGTTCCGTCCTGTCGTTGGACGGATGCAAACCTCGGTGATCGAATCGGCCCCCTGTCCGGCTCCGATCCGCAGCACGGTGGTGAGCGTTCGACGCTCGCGATCGTAGCTCAACGGCGGCAACTGCACCCACCCGTGAGAGCGGACGACGGCGTCGAGGTTGAAGGGCGGGGTGGCGGGCAGGATTAGGTCCATGATCTCCTCTTAAAATTGGATCCGTTCGTACGGAGTAGGCGCCTTTGGCGCCGTGCGTGTTTGAACTGCACCTTGGCTCAGGAGAGCATCACGGCGATGAATCGCCTACGACGGACCATCTTCATGATCGTGGGTGAGCCATAGGGTGACGCGCTAGTTCCACGGGAGTTGGTTGCGGATGTGCCAGTAGACCTCCGGGGGCTCGACCAGTTCGGTCAGGGCGGCGGCAGCCTGCTGATCCCAGGCGATGTCGATCGCTTTGAGATTGGAGACCAGGTGGGTCTCCTTGGCCGCACCGCTAAGCACCAGGCTGACCCAGGGCTGATCGATCACTGCGGCGAGGGCCAACGCATCGATGGTGGTATGCAGCCGGTCCGCTTCCCGCTGCAGAATCGCCATCTGCGCGTGGAAGTCCGGGTTGTCGTTTTTGGGCGTCAACCTTCCGTTGGCGAGCGCTTCCTTGATGATCACGCCCATACCGGCGGCATACGCCCGGGCCAGCGCCGGGGTTGTCGAGGGCTCCAGGAGATTCCAGGTGGCCTGCACGGTATCGAAGAGCCGGATGCCGTCGACGTGGGTCTTGATGGCGCGCTCGATGACCTCACGTTGATTGGGCCCGCTGACCGTCAGGCCGATGAAAGTACCCCCTTGCCGCAGATCGGCCAGCGCCTCTAACACGTCGATCCGTTCCAGGACGCCGCTCTCAAGGGTGGCCGAGTGGATCTGATAGAGATTGAGGCGGGATCCCAAGGTCGACTGGGTCTCTCCCCATTGGCGCTCCAGGACCTGAAGGGAGTGTTCCTTGACCTCGTGAACCTCGGCGTCGACCCGCCAGTCTGCAGTATAGGTGTATCCCCATTTCGAGCCAATGGTGACCTCCTGGGCCGATATCTCCCGTGACGCCAGCCAGCGACCGAGAAAGCGTTCGGCTTTTCCGTACGATCGGGCGGCGTCGAAGTAGCGGACGCCGCCGGCGTAGGCGACGTCGAGCACGTGGTGCGCGTGTTGTTCCATCGCGTCCACATCGTACGTGTGCTCCAGGTCATCCGCGTGACCTAAGTTGATATACCCGGGCCGTCCCAAGGCTGCCATGCCCAATCCGATGACTGAGACCGGCAGATCTGTATCGCCCAAGGTGCGCATTTCCATCGTTGACTATCCTTTCACAACAGCAAGATCGCTTAACGACCCATAAACGGAGGGTTTGGAGGCTGAGGTGATCCCAAAGCCTCACCTCTATTGGTCTGCCTATGGCTAAGTAACTCCGTAAAAGTTTCTTCATTCATTTTGAAGACCGCCACCGAGGACGGGGGCTACGAGCAGTGTTAAGATACGTGTTCTTACCTATTTAGGGCTGAAAGCTAAATAACTTCCATGTTTGGGGTGCTTTCTACACCGCTTTCAGCTTGATTTCGCGGAAATTATTTGATAACCAATCCTTAGCTTGGGGGTTCCGGGGGAACGGGCTGTGCGGTGGGGCGGAAGCGGCGCCGTCTCGGGTCGTGGGCCTCGGTCAGGATGATAAACGCCAAGGGATCGATCTCCTGGACGATGGTTTTCAGCCGCTTTTCCAAGTTGGCAGGCAGGGCACAGAGGAGCACGTCCCGTCGCGTGCCGGAGAACATACCCGTTCCCTGCAGCGCCGTCGCGCTCCGGTGAAGCTCGCTGATAATCTGTTTGGCGACGAGCTCGGGTTTTTCTGTGATGATGTGGGCCAGTTGATCGCGGGTCTTGAGATGTCGACCGTTGGGGCAGCGCCGGAAGCCGACCGGTCGGCTGGCCTCCGAACCCTGCCGGTATCGGATGATGAGCGTGACCAGGGTAAGCGCAAGCAGTCCCAGATAAAGCCCTATGACGCCGGCAATCACCACCGGGCCCGGGAGCCAAATGCTGATCCGGGCGCGGCTGATGATGTCGTTGACCGAGTTAATAGGAGAGGGGTGGATACTCAGTTTCAGGACCCAGCTGACAATCACAAGGGTGACCAGCCACACGTAGTTGCGGCGGTAGCGGATGCCGACCCCGCGCCAGATGGGGATCAGGAAGGCGGGCTCCTCCAGCGTCTGGACGAGCGCTTCACCCCAATCATCCGGAGGGCGATAGGGCGGCGTGATCATCGTGGCAAAAAAGTCGGTCTCCATCAGGCGGACCCGATGGTACCAGAGCACATAGTAACTGTAGCGCCGGGCTTCGATCACGAGAAATGCCAGCATCAGGATCAGGACCAACAACAGGACAAAGTGGGGGTTTTCGGGTGCGCCGAACGCAAAGGTCAGGGCTGCACCCGTTGTGACCACAGACCAATTCGTGGTCGTGTCGAGCCTGCTGCGCCACAAGTTGGCTTTGGTCACCTCGGCACGGTAGAGATGGACCATCGCCGTCGCGAAGTGACTGACGTCCAGGTCATAACCCCGATAGGACCAGACTTTTTCGGGTCCTATCCGAGCATGGTCATCAAAGGTTTCTCCGGGGGGGACGCTCATAGGCTCTATCCTCAATTAGGTCGATAAACTTCAGTGACTGTCGTCTCTCGGTCGTCGCATTCCCATCAGTATACGTCAGACGCGCGATTCGCCAAGTTCAATGTTGCCCGCAAGCACGTATTCCAGCCGGGTTCGGGTATAATTCCAGACACATATCAGGGAGCAATTGACCAAGAAAGGGCGGTGAATCCGTGAGAGACTTCAACTTTCCAGTTATCGATTACCACGTCCACCTGAGCCGGGATCTGGATATTCAGGATGCGCTGGCACTGGCGGAGCGGCGTGGGATGCACTTTGGTATCGTTCAGCACCCGGGTGCGGCCTACGACCTGGAAACGGATGCGGACTTGCGCCGGTATGTGGCCCGGCTGCGGGCCTATCCCGTCTACGTGGGACTGCAGCCGACGCATCTCAGGTGGGCCGCACAGTTCAGCGACGAGGCGCGCGCGCAGCTCGACTACGTGCTTATGGATGCGGACACGCTTCCCTGGGAGGGCGACTACCTCTACCTCTGGCTCCACGACAATTTCATCGACGATATGGACGTCTTTGTCGACCGCTATATGGCGCACATCGTCGCGATCCTTTCGGAAGAGCCTATCGATATCTTTGGACGACCGACGTTTCTGCCCATTAACTTCGCCCGGCACTATGAGGAGATCTGGACGGATGCGCGGATGCGGCGGATCATCGACCTGGCGGCGGCACGCGGGATCGCCTTGGAGATTGCGGAGAACGTCCGCGTCCCAAGTCTGAGGTTCGTGAAAATGGCGAAGGAAGCTGGAGCTACCTTTACGCTCGGGACCAATGGGCGGAACCAGAACGCCGGGAATTTCCACTATTGCTATGAGATAGCGGAGGAGGCAGGGCTGACCGCAGCGGATATGCTGAGGTTACCGAGGACCCTGGACTGAAGCGATACGGCTGGCCTCCCGGCGGATTGGCCGATCCGCCGGGAGGCTTCGTAAGGATCGAAAGCTAGAGTTTGACCGTCAGCGTATCAAACGGCGGGACGCTCAGGACGGCGGTGCGGCGCACCGGGTCGGCTTGCAGTACAGCGGAGGGTTCGCCGTCCACCTCGACCTCCTGGGGTAGCCGCTTCAGCCCCTGGAACGTCAGGGCGACGTGCTCATACGGAGGTTCGTAGGGGCCGTCGCGGTGCCAGGTCACCGTCAGCGTCTCGTCGGTCTGGGTCAGGTCGAAGCGGCTAACGCGGCTTTCGCCCTGGCGGTAACCGCGACCGGAGCCGGCATCCTCGTAAAGCTCGCTGGACGCGGTGCCCGGCTCACTTAGGGGATAGACGTTGAAGCGTAGGAATTTCTCTTTACGGTTCTCGGTGTTGGGCCCAACCTCGCCCATCGGCAGAACCGCGCCCTCCCGGACGAAGAGGGGCATGGTCTCCAGGGGCGCAACCTGCTCGAATGATGTCCCACCCTGGCGTACGCGGTTGGTCCAGTAGTCATACCAGGCGCCGGGCGGCAGGCGGACCTCGCGCGAGTCCGCGCCAGGTCGGCTGACCGGTGACACCAGGAGGGCATCCCCGCACAGGAACGCGTCCTCGACCGCCAGGAGATCCTCATCGAGGTGTTCCCACCAGAGCGGTCGGACCATCGGCCATCCCCGTGTGACCATCTGCCACGTCGCGGTGTAGAGATAGGGTAAGAGTTCGTATCGGAGTTCGATGAACCGCCGTACGATGCTCAGGTACGGCTCCCCATAGCTCCAGGGCTCCTGGTCGGGGGTGCCCTTGATGGTGTGCGCGCGGAAGTAGGGCATGAAGGCGCCCATCTGCATCCAGCGCGTGTAGAGCTCGCCGTCGGCCTCGCCGGCAAAGCCGCCGATGTCCGATCCGGTGAACCCGATGCCGGAAAGCCCCAGTCCTACGATCATCGGAATGGTGAGCCGGAAGGAGGCCCAGGTTGAGGCGTTGTCCCCCGTCCACGAGGTCGCGTAACGCTGCACGCCGGCCCAGCCCGCCCGGGTGATGACCACAGGGCGCGTCTCCGGCTGGAGCTGCTCCAGGCCGGCGCGGGTGGCCCGGACCATCTGCATGCCGTAGAGATTATGTCCCTCACGGTGATCGCCGCCCCGGCCCTCCATCGCATGCTGGACGGCGTTGGGGAGCGTGTTAGTCTTGGGCGTCGCGAAGGCTGCCGGTTCGTTCATATCGTTCCAGAATCCGGTGATACCGGTTTCCACCAACTCCTCGTAGAGGGTTCCCCACCATGCCCGGACCTCGGGATCGGTGAAATCCGGGAAGGCGCTCAAGCCCGGCCAGACCGGCGCGTGGAAGACCTCACCGTCCGGCGTGCGGCAGAAGTACCCCTTCTCCATTCCCTCCCGATAGACGTGGTAGTTGGGGTCTTTCTTGATGCCCGGATCGATCATCGTGACCAATTGGGTGCCGTCCTCCCCGAGATCACTCGCCAGTTGGGCGAGGGTGGGGAATCGATTTTGATCCCAGGTAAAACAGCGGAACCCACGCATATAATCGATATCCATATAGAGTGCGTCGCAGGGCACCTTATGCGTCTGGAAATCGGCTGCCAGCTTACGAATGCGCGCCTCCGACATATAGGACCAGCGGCTCTGTTGATAGCCCAGCATCCAGAGCGGTGGGAGGTCGTGGTGGCCGGTCAACTCCGTATATCGCTCCACCAACGCCGGTACCGGTCCGGTGGATAGGTAATATCGCAGTTCTCCGCCGTTGAAGCAGTGCGAGGCCACGTTGTCCGCCGTATCGCCCAGATCGAAATCCGCATAGAAGGGATTTTCGTAGAAGACGAGATAGGCACGATCGCGCGCGTCCGCTTCCGGGATCGCCCCGACGTAGACTGGGATATTGAAGTTGATAGGGTCGTCGTCGGGTTCGTATCCGGCAGGATCCTGGTTCCAGAGAATATGGCGGCCTCCCCGGTGGTTTCCAGGAGTGGCGCGTTCACCGAGGCCAAAGATGGACTCGTTCTCTGCCAGGGCCGTGCGATGGATGACCTCGCCCTGCGGCCCCCAGCCGGCGTCCACGTCGGCCCGTAACAGGTTGCCGTCGCCGTCCGCAATAAAGAGATTGGATCGGTCCAGGTGAATCCCGACGATCAAATCGGACGTGACCAGACAGTATGCATGGTCATCCTGAATCGCACGGAAGTCCGGAGTCTCCCATGCGTCCAGCGGTTTGTCGATGGCGTAGTTCAGTGGCTCCGGGGCGCACGGCGCACAGTCAGGGCAATAGCGAACCTGGACCAGGTCGGACGCGACAAACGTGACCTCAACGGAGCCCCCCACGGCGTGGGCGATCGCACCCCGCTCGGTGGGCTGGATGACCTTCACCGCTCCCAACGTCTGCCACCGGGCTGGCCACGATGGCCCCTCCTGATCGAGGTTCTGCATAAAGGCGCGCAAACGGCTGACGCCCCAACGGCGTGTCCCATCGCGTCGCCACGTTGCATCCGTCCACGCTTTCCGATAGCGATAGACGGCCGCGGGTGCCATCGCGTCCGGCTGAATAAGTTCTGCGAGCGAGGATAGTCTCTTCGTCAACGTCGGCATAGCTGTCTCCTTATAGGATCGAAAGTTTCAATTCAATAGGTGTTGAGGTCGTCAGAGACCCAGGACCCATGTTGCCACAGTTAGATAGATGAACAAGCCCGTGGCGTCGACCAGGGTGCTCATCAGGGGACCGGAGATGAGCGCCGGATCGACCCCGATCACGGACGCGAAGAGAGGCAGCTGTGATCCTACGGAACTGGACCAGAAGACGATGACGGCAATGGCTATCCCAATCGTAATCCCCAACTGGACGTTGCCCTCGAAGACCCATGCCCGCAGGAAGCCGGCGATGCCCACCAGTACGCCCAAAAGCAGGCCGACCTGGATCTCATGCCACAGCACGCGCAGGGCATCCTTCTTCTCTACCTCTCCCAGGCCCAATGCCCGGATGATGGTGGACGTGGTCTGGGACCCGGCGTTGCCGCCGGTCCCGATCAGGAGAGGGATGAAGAAGGAGAGCGCCACCACCTGGCTCAGGGTGTCCTCGAAGAGTTCCAGCACGTTGGTGGTGATCAGCCCGGTGAGAAAGAGCAAGAGCAGCCATCCCAGACGGCGCTGGGCGATCTCCCAGGCTGATGTGCGAAGATACGACTTCTCTAACGGAGATGAACCACCCAGCCGCTGGATATCCTCCGTAGCTTCCTCTTCCAGGACGTCCAGGATGTCGTCGATGGTGATGACGCCTGCCAGGTGGTTGCCCGCATCGACGACCGGGAGCGCGGTAAGATCGTAACGGCTCATCAGCTGGGCACACCGTTCCTGATCCGCGTCAACGGATGCGGTGACGACGTTCCGGTCCATAATGTCGACTAACTTTTCCTTCGGTGGGGCCCGTAGGATCTTGAGCAGACTTACGGATCCAGTCAACCGTCCGTCTTTATCGACGACGAAGGATGTCAGGTACTCGCGTTCAGTGTCCCATTGACGAATGGCCTCCAGCGCGCGGTCGGTCCACATCTCCTGGCCCAACGCGAGGTACTCGGAGGTCATCAGGCCGCCGGCGGTCTCATCCGGGTGGAGGAGCAAGGGGCTGATCGCCTCAAAGGAGTCCATCTCGTTGAGGATCTGGATGGCTTCCTCCGCTTTCATATCGCCGAGGAGGTCGGCAGCCTCATCCGGCTCCATCTCGTCCAGAATGGGAGCGAGTTGGCCACTGGGCAGCCACGTGGCGATCTCCGCGACTTCCTCATCTTCCACCTTCTCAAGAATGTCGGCCACGGTTTCGAGGGGCAGTCCTTGGAGAAGGCTGAGCTGCTCGTCCCGTTCGAGCTCACTGAAGATCTCGGCCTGGTCGACGGGCAGCAGGGCCTGGAGGATGATCTGGGCCTTGCGGATTTCGCCCTCGTCGAGCAGGGCGTCGATGCGGTCGTGAAGGGCATCGACGCGCACGTCAGGGGGCATTTCGTGGATCGTCATAGTTCATCTCCTTGCTTAAGGCGTGGACCGTCAACCATCTTTTGACCGGAACCTGTCACGCTCAAGGCGTGTAGGCCTCCAGGGAGAGGGGCTCGCCTTGGAACGTCACCTCCCAGTAGGGAAACCACCCGATCCCGCAGAAGCGGATGTCGATATCGCGCTGTCTCGCGCGAACCACGACCTCGCGGATCTCATCCAGCGTCCCGTTCCATTCCCTTTCGATCTGGGTCTTGGTGAGCTGCCAGTCCTCCTCCAGGTGGGCCAGCTCCTGCTCGTGAATCTGGAGCATCTCCACGGACTCCTCGACGTCGGCCCGGGCGCTCTTGACGTAGCGGCGTTGGCGTGAGGTCTGGGAGAGCGCGCGTCGACTGCGCCGGCGTTTGGAAAAGAAGCTGAGCACCGTCTCGGCGCCGCTGAGCAGCTCCTCTCGCTTTCGCTCCTGAAGCTCCTCCTCATCCTTCTCGAGCTCCAGCTCCTCGCGCCGAATCCGTTTCTCGATCCGGGCAACCTTCCGTTGGTACGTCTGCCAGGCCTCTGCCAGATCCTCTTCCTTGCGCGACGCCAGGGCCTGCTTGCAGCGCTGCAGAAAGGCGCCCTTGGTCTCGTTCGGTTCGCTGTAGAGACCCAAAGGTGAGCATCCCCACACCCTGATCTCGCTTTGATGATAGATCTGGGTCTTAAGGGCGCGCTCCCACTCCCGGTACGAGGCGGGCTTGGTCAGCGTTCGGGGCAGCGGTACGAAGAAGCCCTCACCGGGGGGCTCCGGGGAGAGGTCCTCGATCTGCAGCGCGATCATCGTGCCCTGATCCCATCGCAGGTTCCAGGCCTCGTCCACTGCCTCCACCCGCCAGACCTGCTCGTCGTTGAGGGAGATCCCGGCCCGGTCGTCGTAGACTCGCGTGCTGCCGACACCCAGCAAGGAGGGGCGGTAGACGAGGTGGGCTTTGGCCACGACGCCGGCGGGAAGTGCGTGCTCTCGTAAGGCCCAGGGGGCCGTCGAGGTCGGTGGAAGAAAGGCCTGGGGGATACCCGGATCGACGGCGGGAGGGACGGTGGGCAAACCGGGGCCCGGGCGTCCGGCAGCGGATTCGGCCCTATGCCCGTGGCGGATCGGCCGAGACGACTGAGGCGATGCGGTTGGGGCGGGGGACGTTTGGAGCAGGGTATGGACTTCCCGGGTCGTCAGTGGCCCGCGAAGATAGGAGAGGGCCCAGCGGCTCCGCAGAAACGCCAGATGCCGCGCGTTTGCGTCGTGCATCACAAAGACGCGGGGCTGCAACCGACCGATCGCGTCGTCGACGTCGCGCACCGAGGTCCCGGACGCGCGGAGCGATCCCTCAATCCCTTCCAGAACCCGGTCCTTGTCCCGGTCGGTGCGCAGCGTCCCGATGAACCACGTCCCGATGTTACCGAGGCTCTTATAATCGAGGTCGGCGGGGTTCTGCGTGGAAAGCATGACCCCCAGCCCGGCTGCCCGTCCCTGTTTCACCAGGGCCATCAGAGGCGGCTTGGTCGGCGGATTGTAGGGATGAGGCGGCAGATAGCCGTAGACTTCGTCGAAGAAGAGCAGGGCGCGAAGCGCGCTGGTGCCGCTCTGGCTGCGAACCCAGGCGCGCATCTCCTCCAGGAAGAGGGTGACGAAGAACTGGCGCTCGGCTTCCGGGAGGTGGGTTAGGTAGAGGACTGTGGCCCGAGGGCGCCCATCGGGGGCGTGAAGGAAGTGGTCGACGTCAAGGGGGGCGCCTTTCCGCCACCGGTCAAATCCCGGTGCCGCAATGATGTTGTTCAGGGTAAGGGCCAGCTTGAAACGATCGTCCTCAGGATAGAAGGATTCCAGGTCAAAGACGCCGACCTGCTCCACCGGCGGGTGCTGCACCTGCCGGATAAGGGTGGGCAGATCGAGCGACGCCCCGGCATCCCAACGATGGCGGATCAGCGTCGTCAGCAGGATATGCTCGCGGCTGCGGATCGGGTCGGCATCGATCCCGGCTAAGCCCAGCAGGGCGGAGGCGAGGCCCTGCGCGCGTAAGGCAGCCGCGTCGGCGTCCTGGGTGGGGACGGCCTGGAAGCGCGCCAGGATGTTCACGGGGCGCCCGGCCTGCAAGCCCGGTGTGATCAACTGGAGATCGACGCGCTCGCGCAGTTCGCGGATGGCCTCGGTTCCCAACCCCCAGCGGGAGAGCCCCTCCTGCCAGCGGGCTGCGACGGTCTGAGCGACCTCCGCCGACGCTTCCCCCCGTCGCCGCGCGGCATCTGCATCGATCCACGGTTCGAAGGAGGCCGGGGCAAGCTCGGGAAAGGTGAGCAGCAGGTTGGAAAGATCCCCTTTGACGTCGAGGAGCAGCACCGGCACGCCCTGACGCAATGCTTCCTCCACGACGACCAGCCCCAGCCCGGTTTTTCCACTGCCGGTGGCGCCAAGGAGCAGGGCGTGGGTTGTCAGATGGTCGAGGGGATAGGTGAGTGGGCGTTCGACCGGATGGTTCTGTCCGTCGGCGTAGCGCCCGAGATAGAGGTGGTTCGGTTTCTGCATGGAAGTCTCCTAGGAGGGATGCTAAAGATCGACGACACAGCCCAGACCGGGGACGTCCTTGGCGATCAGCCAGCCGTCCTCCAGCACGAAACCGGCGACGGTGGGGTCGTCGGTGAGATCGAAGGATCCGTCCAGGTCCCCATATCGCACGGCAGGGCTGCTGAGGGCGAACGCCAACTCTGCCGAGATCAGAAGCGCGGGCTCGTGGACGCAGCCGACCATCGTGGAGAGACGGGCCGCACGTGCGATGGCGTCGATCTGCCGCGCGTTTCGAAGGCCCCCGCAGGTCGCCAGTTTGATGCTGAGCCCATCGGACGCACGGGTGGTGGCGATCGTCATCGCTGATTGCGCGCCGACGACGCTTTGATCGGCGAGGATCGGGACTGGACTCTGTTCGGTCACCTGGCGTAGGGTGTGGATAGGCGCCTCCGGATCCACAGGTTGTTCCAACATCTCGAGGCGATCCTCCAGCGCATGAGCCACGGCGATGGCATCCTGGGCCTGGTAGCCCCCGTCGGCGTCCAGCCGGACGGTGATGCCAGGTAAGGCGTCGCAGACGGCTTTGACCCGTCGGACGTCAAGGTCGGGGTCGAGGCCCCCCTTGATCTTGAGGATGCGGAATCCCTGCCTGACGCGATCCTCTGCCAGCTCGACCGTCTCGTCGACCGGGCCCAAGCTGATGGTGATCGAGGTCTGAATCCGGTCCCTGTATCCGCCGAGCATCCGGTAGAGGGGCATATCGGCCTCCAGACCCAGCAAATCGTGAAAGGCCATGTCAAATGCGCACAGCGCTGACGGCGCGTCCTCCGTCAAGGGGGCGAGGGCTGCCAGCGCGTATTCGAGGTTAAGCGGGCTCAGGTTCAGCGCACGGTCCCCGCAGGCGCGGCACGCCTCGGCGACGCCTTCCGGGGTTTCCCCCGTAATCAGCGGGTCGAAAGCGGCACATCCCCAGGCCACGCGTCCGTACCGCGTCTCCATCCGGACGAAGACGGCGGTGGTGTCGGTCACCGGGCCCTCGGTATGGTAGGCCGTCCGATAAGGCAGACGAAGATGCAGGGTGGTAGGTGTCACTTCGGCTGTTGTGATCTGCATAACTCGCTCCTTTCAGATATTGTTGAGGGCTGAAAGCTCAATAACTTCGACGCCTGGGGTGCTTTCGACACCGCTTTCAGCTTGATTTTGCGGAAGTTATTTGACAGCTAACCCTGAGGTATTACGTCCGTTGTCGTCTGGGGCTCAGGCCCCAGGATTGTAGACGACGCCGCCCGTTTCCCGGTAGGCGCGGAGCACCCGGCGGGCCTCTTCCCGTCGTATGCCACGAACGACCTCGATGGGTGGCAGCGGTGGGCGGTGTTCGAGCTTATCCGCCCACCCATGGGGAAGGGGACCTTCGTGGAACCCTGTCAGGGACTCGACGTCCCCTTGATTGGCGCCGATCACCACGCGGCGCAGCCCGCTCCACCACAGTATCCCGTAGCACTGGATACACGGCTGGGCACTGGTGACCAGCTCCATAGCCGGGAGGCCCGGAGCGCCGAGGTCGTGGCTCTGAAGCGCCTGTTGGGCGACGGCGATCGCCACCGCCTCGGCGTGGGCCAGGGAACTGTGGCTGGGCACGACCTGGTTCACGCCGGGGGCGATGAGTCTGCCGGATGCTATCTCGAAGACGGCGGCGCCAAAGGGCCCGCCTCCCTCCCGGATATTTCTCTCGGCGAGGCGAATGACCAGCGCCATCCGGGTCTCGAGGTCGGCATACGTTCTCTGCGGATTGCCGATCTCTTCGGCGATCCAAGGGGGACATGCGATGGTAGCAGTTGGGTACATGCGTTCATTCCTAGCTTTCTATATGTCTGTATTATGCCTGTATTATGCCTGTATTATGTCTGTGCCATGCCTGTATTATAGGTTCAGCCTTGGTCTTGACAAAGAAAGAGAGCCATGTATAATCATCATCGTTCGGGCTGACAAGACAACTTTCATCGCACGAACGCGCCGAAGTGGCGGAACAGGCAGACGCGCTGCGTTCAGGGCGCAGTGACCCTTGCGGTCATGTGGGTTCAACTCCCACCTTCGGCATTTTGAATCCCCGGTGCACGCGCCGGGGATTTTTGCGTTGTAGGGATGCGCTTTCGCAATCGTGTCCGGATCGGTATAATGGCGAGGGATGGTGAATGTGTAGGAAGGTCGAGGAGGATAGCACGGTGGAGATGATTGATCTACGGAGTGACACCGTCACACGCCCGACGGCGGTGATGCGTGAGGCGATGGCCGAGGCCGAGGTTGGGGATGACGTCTACGGCGAGGACCCGACGGTCAACCGGCTGCAGGCGATGGCGGCGGAGCGGCTGGGCATGGAAGCAGCGCTGTTGGTACCGAGTGGCACGATGGGCAATCTGGCATCGCTGTTGGCCCACTGCGGGCGTGGGGATGAGGTGATTCTAGGCGACAAGAGCCACACGTTCCTCTACGAGCAGGGGGGCATGGCCGCGCTGGGGGGGATTATGCCCCACACGGTGCCCAACCGGCCCGACGGCACAATAGCGCTGGACGACATCGCGGGTGCAATTCGGGGGGACGATGCGCACTTCCCGCGCACGCGACTGGTCTGCCTGGAAAACACGCACAATGCGTGCAACGGGTCGCCAATTCCAACGGAGACCATCGCCGAGGTCGCCGATTTGGCGCACGCCCACGAGCTGCGCGTCCACGTCGATGGCGCCCGGCTCTTTAACGCCGCGGTCGCGTTGGGGGTCCCTGCCAGCGAATTGGTCGCGCCCGTCGACTCGGTGACCTTCTGTCTCTCCAAGGGCCTCTCGGCGCCGGTCGGTGCGATCATCTGCGGCAGTCAGGCGTTTATCGCGGAGGTGCACCGGGCACGCAAGGTCCTCGGCGGTGGGATGCGGCAGGCCGGCGTTCTCGCGGCGGCGGGTATCGTCGCTCTGGATCAGATGGTGGATCGGCTGGCGGAGGATCACGTCCGCGCCCGCCGGCTGGCGGCGGGGTTCGCGGAGATTCCGGGTCTGGAGGTCGGACCGGTGCGTACCAATATCTTCTATTTTTCGCTGTCGGACGGGTGCTCGCTCACGGGTGCGGAGGTGGCTGACGGCCTGAAGGCGCGCGGTGTGCTCCTGCCCAACCGGACGGCACGCAGCTTCCGGGCCGTGACGCACTGTTGGATCGACGATGCCGCCATTGATAAGGCGTTGAAAGCGATGCGTGAGGTGATGGCGGACGCCGGTTGAACTGTCGAAGCTCAGGTGGATAGAACGCCCGAGGGGCACGCTCTCCCCTCGGGCGTTCTGCGGTAGGGACGGGCCTTGCCGGCTTTGCGAAGGTTACGCGCGCTTTCTGGGCGCGCCCCACACCGAGATCAAGGTGGTGAGGGGGACGGCGATGAGCAGACCCGTGCTCCCCACTAGGGTGTGGACGATCTCCTCGGCGATCAGCTCCCGGTTAATCGTCAGATACCACGGCTCCGGATAGAGAAAGAAGAGAATCAAGAGCGGCAGTGCGGTGCTGGCATAGGCGAGCACCAACGTATTGACCATCGAGGCCAGGTGGGTCACGCCGACCTTCATTCCGCTTTGAAAGAGCTCCCGCTGGGTGAGGGCGTGCTCCCCGCCCACCGGCTCGGCCGCCGCCGCTAACTCGAAGACGGTGACCGCTTGGGCAAGCACGACGTCATCCAGCACACCGGCGGCCCCGATGATGATCCCCGCCAGGAGGAGCCCCCGCATCTCGACGCCGATGCCCGAGGCTTGCAGGAACATGGTCTCCTCCGATCCAAACCCGGTAAGAAAGGCCACGTGCGTCCAGAGGACTGACAGCAGGCCGGTCAGCCCCAGACTGATAAGCAGGGCCATCAGGGAGACGTGGGCGGTGGTGTTCCACCCTTGAATGAGATAGAGAGTCACGCCGAGGAGCAGCCCGGTTCCCGCCAGACTGATGAGCACGGCGTCACGGTGGGCCAGGATCTGCGGTAGGATAAAACCGCCGATGAGGATGCCGCTCAAGACCAGACCACCCAACGCGCGGAGCCCCTGCCACCGTCCGATGAGCAGGATCAATATGACGAAGGCTCCAGCGATCAAGGCCAGGGGCAGCAGGCGGATGTGGTCGGCGACCTGGTAAAGGCGCCGCCCCTCAGGGCCTTCGGAGATCATCACCAATGCGCGGTTCCCCTCGCGGAATCGAACGGCTCGCAGGCTTGGGCCCATTCCATTGTACGTGACCGTGATCTCCTCATCCTTGTAGGAGCCTGGGGTGAGGATCCTCAGTCTGAGGCGCTGATTGACGATCGTCAGCCCGGTTTCGTCCTCTGACGCCTGCTCGTCCACGACGTTGAGCACTCGGGCCCGCACCGTCTTCTCCAGCGACGCCGCCTGCTGTTCGTAGGGGATCGCGGGCCGGGTGAAGTGCAGTGTGAGGGTGGTGGCCACGAGCGCGATCAGGCCGAGGACGGCAAATCCTTCGAGCATATAGCGCCGGGTCTTGTTACGCGTGCCGCCGGGCGGGCCTTTGGGATTTGCTCTCTCTGAATCTGTCATCCTTCTCCTTCCTCAGAAAGAGCTCAAAGGTTTGGGATGGGAAACGCTCATCACCCCCAGGCACATAGAAACCTTTGAGCTCTGAGGCTCCTGTCTGCATATGTGGTAGTCTATGGTATAATAGTTGAAGGTGACGCAAACGACAACATCAGATAATGGGAGGTATCGTATGGACGAGGTGGTGGCGTTGGTTCAGGAGAAAACCGGATTGCCGGAGGATCAGGCGAAACAGGCGGTGACGGTTGTGATTGACTTCCTCAAGGATCGACTTCCCGGTCCTATCGCCGCTCAGGTGGATGCCGCGCTGAAAAATGAAGCGATGATGGACCAAGCGGCCGACGCCTTGGATAAGGGGGCCAACGCGCTTGGGGGATTGCTTGGCAGAAAGAAGTAAAGGTGACGCATCCCGGCAGCGGGATGCGCGTGTCGACCAGTTAGCCAGGGAGGCTGGGATCCCCTCCTCTCTGGCTCGACTTGTCCTGGAGACCGCGCGGGACACAATCGAGGCGGCGTACCCGCATCTCGCCGGTAAGGTTGACGCCCTCTTCGCCGATGAAGCTCGGGGCCGTCAGGCGATCCGGTGGGTTGCGAGGCTCGGGGCGCGGGGACGGCCTGAAGGCAACGCGCCGGACTTGAGCACAGACGAGGCGTAACTCTCCTTGTGGGCAGCTAAGTGACTCCGTAAAAGTTTCTTCATTCATTTTGAAGACCGCCCCCGAGGACGGGGGCTATGAGCAGTGTTAAGATACTTGTTCTTACCTACTAGCTCCCGGACTCCTCAATTTTGTCGACAAGCCGCTCTAGACGTTGCACCGTCTGGATCACGGACCGGACGGTATGGTAATTGATCTTCCAATTGTGGGCCAGATCGCCATCCAGGACGTTGCCCTCGCGATCTAACCGCTCGTACCACTCCCCGCCGGCGTCCATTGCGATAAATTTCTCGAACACAAAGTTCCAGACGTTGGTGAAAGCCTCCCAGTACGTCGGATCGCCCAAGAGCAAAACGGCATCGAGCATCGCAATGAGGACCTCGGCCTGCTGCCAGAACTGCTTCTCCGTCAGCGCGGTAGTGCGGTCCATCGGCACGTCGGCGAAGACGCCGCCGTAGGTGTCGTCGACTCCGTACGCGACGCAGTGATCGCACATGGTGCGAAGCACGTGCGCATACCGCGTCTGGGGGATCTCCAGCACCTCGGCCGCGCGCAACAGCAGCCACGCAAACTCCACGTTATGGCCGGGTGACGTCTGATCGAGCGGTTTGGCGCGCCGGCCCGGTTCGGGCTCGGCATCTCGTCCCCACGTCGTGTCGAAGTTGATCGCCGGCAGCGGGGTGAAGTCGTACGTAAACTGCGCGAAGCCCAGGCCGTATTCGGGGTGGAGCATCTGGGACGTGATCAGATCGATCACGTCTAACAGCCGGCGGCGGTGGCTGACGCTGCCGGTCATCTCGTAAAGCGTCGTGAACGCCTCCATCATATGCATATGGACGTCGAGGGATTTCCGGTCGCCGCCGGCGGTTCCGCTGGGGAAGGGCGTCCAGTCGCGGCGGAAGAGTTCGAGGAACCCGCCGTGCCGGACGTCGGCCATATGCCAGCTGATCGCATCGTAACTCCGCAGCGCTGCCTTCCGGCCTCGGTCGTCGCCCGTGGCGAGATAATACTCGCTGAATGCGTAGACGCCGAAGCACTGGCCGTAGCCGATCTTGTCCCAGCACGTCGGGGTTCCCTCCCGGTCGGCGATCCATATCCACCCGTCGTACGCGTCGTCCCAGTAGTGGTCGAGGATAAACGCCGCCCCCCTCCGGGCTAACTCGGCGCACGCGCCATTGCCGTAACCGGCACGATGGGCGCTGGCCATCGTATACAGCGTCCGAATCTGCATCAGAAACGTCTTGGTCGTCTCCCCGGTACGCTCGCCTGTGACATCGAAGTGGGTCAGGAATCCGCCGAACTCCGGGTCGGGCGCGTTTTCAATCCAGAACGGCAGGAGCACCTGGGTCAGATAGGCTTCCGTTCTCTTGAGAACATCAACCACTTCATCCTTGGTCGGCCTCATGGTTCCTCCTCGGTCTGGGATGATGCGCCGGGCGTTCTGCCTCAGCCCGTGTTACGGCGATATAGGTTGGACGAGGCACCAGGCCTCGTGTCCGTCCCACACGCCTGTGATAAGGTGTGTTGGTTTGCTCCGGCCCTTGATCTCCGTGCGAGCATCCCAGAGTTCAGGGCGCTCGCGTCGAGCCGCGTGCAGCACGGAGCCGTCCTCGAATTCGATATCGTGGGTGTAGACGCGCACGGGGGTGGCCCGGCGCCACGACAGGCCGTCGTCTGAGATCAACTGGGCGCCGTGTCTGACGTGGCCGGTCAGCAAGCCCTCGTTGTCCTCCATGGTCATGAAATACCTGCCGTCCATGACCCTCAGATCGGGGTCTTCAAGCCTGCCATCGGGGAAGATATTGCGCGCGACAACCCGGTACTCGGCGTCGAAGGCGTCAGCCTCCGCGATGTGCATCTTGAGGCTGCGGTCCCGATACGCGAGCAGGACACGGCCATCGGCATGAATACAGGGAGCGGGGTTATTGGCGTCCTCACCCAGGGGGATCGGCCTCTCAATACGCTGCCAGGGTCCCTCGATGGACGGTGCCCACGCATATCCGACCTTGCGCAGGGGGGATTCGACGCGAGACCCGATGTAGTAGAGCACGTAGGACGTCCCCGCTTTCACGATCTTGGGATTATGACACATCGCACCATCCCACCACTCGCCGCCGCGACCGGGCAGCACGACCTCTTGAAAGGTATACGGGCCTTGCGGCGAGGTCGACGTCGCCCATAGGATCTCGGAGTGCGTCCGGTATCCTTCCGGGAAGCCCGTGGAGCGCGGCCACCGTGAGGCGAACAGGTGATAGACGTCATCGACCTTGATACCGGATCCACCCCATACGAAATACCCCTCCTGTTTGAAACCTGACGTCTTCCGGGCAGGCATCAGTCGGTTGATAATCGGGCGCATGTGTTCCTTCTTGTCTCTACGCACTGGGATGCTTATTCAAACCATCCCAGGTCCTCACAAAAATCCTTCGCCATCTGCTGCTTTTTCTGCGCCGGCATCCAGGACGTCTCGATGCTTCCCAGCACCAGGGCTTGAATCTCGGTGGGGGTGAAACCATGCGTCTCCACCAACAACGCGTACTCCTCGGCCAACGCGTTGCCGAACATCTTTGGATCGTCCGTATTGATGCTCAGCGGGATCCCACGCTCGAAGTACCGGCGCACCGGATGCTCCTCGTACGACGCAACGCTTCCCGTTCTCACGTTCGATAGCGGGCAGACCTCAAGGGGAACCTGCGCTTTGGCGAGGTAATCCATGAGGCGTTCATCTTCGATCGCCCGCGTCCCGTGACCGATGCGGTCTACGTTGAGCGTCTCTATGGCCCCCCAGATGCTTGCCGGTCCGGCAGCCTCGCCGGCATGGGCGCTTGTGTGAAAGCCCATCTGGCGTGCGCGCGTGAACACACGCGCAAAGGCCTCCGGCGGGAAGTCTTGTTCCGATCCGCCAATCCCGATCCCGATCACGCCCAGTTTCTTGACCTCGTTGACCTCGGCCAGTGTCAGCGCGCCGCGCTCCGGTCCGAAGTCGCGCACCAGGTCCGCAACCAGGGCCACGCGGGTGCTGTCGACGCGATCAAGCCCGGTGCGGATGGCTTCGGTTATCCGTTGGGTCTCCAATCCGTGGCGGAAGAAATCAGGCGGCGAGTAGAAGACCTCCGCGTAACGGATGTTCTGGCTCGCCAGATCCCGGGCCACTGCCTCCGCGATGAAGGTGAAGTCCTCGTATTCTCGCAGGAACTGGTTCTTCCATATCCAGGTCTCGATGAAATGGGGAAAGTCCCGGTACGCAAACCGGCGTTTGAGCATCGCCAGGCTGGAGATCTCCGCGTCGCCACCATACTTCCGGACGAGGGTCCAGAGCGCATCGTAAGGGATCGCGCCCTCCAGATGCAGGTGGAGCTCGATTTTCGGCATGCGCTCAAAGGTGGCTTGTAGCGATGTTGGGTTCATTCTTTCTATGCTTTCTTTGATTGTAAAGAATGAATTCTTTGCTCCGCTAACTGCTTAATGATATGATTTTGTGCAGAAGAGACAGTGATTTCGAAACCTATCAAAGCTTTGTCCATTATGTTTTTTGATTCAAAAGCTAATCCAAGAGTAAAATGGGCGGGTATATAAAGGGGGGCGAGGCGCAAATTGTCGAATCTGTGATCGATTACAGCATCGACATCGATTTTTATGGCTCGCTCCCATTTGTTGACTGCTCTATCAATCATGTTCCAGGTTTTCAAAATGTCGCCGAGATGAAGATACATTATTGCGTTATGGGGATTAACATTGATTGATCGGCGAGCGAATCGATAGGCGGTTGATAGATTACCTTGAGCAATGTGAATTGTAACTAGTCTGTCAAGTGCTGGTTCATAATAAGGGTAAAAATCCAGTGCGTTTTGCAGGTTGCCTAGCGCTTGTTTTTGATTTTCGTTGAGAAGGTTGACATTTGCAAGAATGTAACAATTATAAGCAAGGGTGTGATTGATTAAATTAATTATTGTTGCAATAAATGACTTCATGGGTTTTTCGACAAATTTTGGCATAATCTTGTTGATTCTAACTACCCCCCAACGAGTGGCTGCAAGGAAACTTTGCGTCATAGTGAGAATTGGCCTAAGTGCATTCGTGCCACTTTTTACGTCCTTGAAGACCAGCAATAGGAAGTAAATTCGTAATATGTATGCCACAGCAATAAGACCCATAAATCCCCCGGCAAGACTGGGTACTAATAAAAACGGACCGGTTTTTAGAGCCAATAATAATTCATTGCAAGCTTCAGCAAAATCTTTAAATTTTAGACGCAATCTAAGGAGTTCCAAATGTGCTAGGAAGGGATTTGGACTTAATCGTAACGTGGTTTCTGCCTCTTCTATTGCTTTTTGCGTTTGCCCAGTTTCCTCATAGGCGTTTGATAGATTACTGTGATACACGTACTCATTAGAGTCTAGTTTTATTGCCTTTTGGAATTCCTGAATTGCCTGTGGATATTTCCCTTGCTCAAAATAGATCATACCCAATGCGTTATGCCCTTGGGGTTCATCTGGATTTTGAACGGTCAGTTCCTTACAGGTGGTGAGTGAGTTCTCACCTTTTTCAGTTTGATCTTTTTCTATATAAACACCTGCTAATGCACAATGATAAAGAGCCTCATTAGGTTCTAATACTATGGCCTTTTCGTATTCGATCTGGGCTTGATTGAGTTTCCCTGAATACTCGTATTGAAGTCCCAAATTCCAATGAGCACTGGCGTAGTCAGGATTTATAGTTAGTGCGTCTTTATATGAAATCTTGGCTCGCCTATAAAGTCCACTCTCGGCGTAAAAAACGCCCATTAGGTTATGGGCACCAGCATGGTTGGGATTCAAGTCTAAGGCTTTTTGACACGTAGTCTTGCATTTCCCCCATTCAGCCAGATCACAATATAGATCCGCTAAGTAATACCAACTATCAGCGACATAGGGATTGGCTTGAACAGCAGCTAGATGCTCAGATAATGCCTCTTTATGTTTATCCAGACTCCGGTAAAGCGATCCGAGATTCTGATGTAGTATGAAGTTATCCGGCTCAAGATCTAGAGCTTTTAAGTAAAGCTCAATTCTATCCTCCGCCGGCTTGTTCTGAACCCCATAAGCAACAGCTAGATTGTTATACGCACTTGCGAATGTAGGGTCACATTCAATAGCCTTTAGATACTGAGCTATCGCCTCACTAATCTGATTCTGGTCGTGATAATTCATACCCAAGCCATTGTAAGCTCTAGCAAACTTCGGCTCAGTCTCTATAGACATCTCAAACTGCTCCCTTGCTTTGGCATATTGTCCTAGTTGATGAAAGACTACTCCTTTATAATGATGAACTGATTCTACTCCAAGGTTTTTATTATTAATTGCTATTTCTAAGGATCTGTCAAAATAATCTAGGGCTTCATCATACTTTTTCTCAGAGTAGTTAGCTAATCCAATTACGAAGGCTGATAGAAACGACATCTCTTGCTGTAACTCGAGGTGAAGGTCGAAAGTGTAGAACGCTTCGATATCAGCAATCCTCTCCTTCGGTTCTGTCGGGTAGTCTTCGGCAAATACAGCTACTGAGGGCGAGATTATTTTTAAATGAGGTTCTATAAGTATACTTGTCGGACTTGGTGTGTAAGTTCCCCAGATGACCGCTACCGCATCCATCTTTATGCCTAATGTTGTGGCATCGTCAGGGTTAAGGATAACTTGATTAACTCTCTCAATGGTGACTCGATGCTCTTTTGTTTCGAGTTCCTCAAGACCCCTAATGATTTTGTGAGTAATAGTTCTGTCAGATGGGACTTCGTAGCTTGCTCCTTTGCTGAATTCGGCGACAAGAACAACGATCTTATCTGAATTTGTTGGTTGCTTTTGCCAATAGGCCCGATTTCGCCGTTCCAGTGAGATCAGTGTGACAAATACCAATAGGATTAACAGAAGTACAAGATCTGAAATTCTCACGATTCTTGCCCAACGAGTCTCCGGACTTCCTCGAGTCCAAATATCTCTTAAGCTGAAACCGGTAAACTGGCTAAGGTTAGCTAGAAAGGTGGTCCACCCCCCAATCGTTGATATACACCAGACAAGCTTTGCCTGTAATGTGTCTGGTGGGAAAAAATACCAACCAATGACTAGAAAAACTAAAGGTAACAGTAATATCAGCAATGCTAGATGTAATTTATCCACGCAAGGCTTCAAGTTTTCTGTTCTGTTTTTAGGAATTGGCCTTAGCTGGACTTCAGGTTTGCCATTGAATCTTCCTTTTCGAACTTGCTCAGTAATCTGACATACGCGGCGTAAGTCCCTCTTCTCTAAATAGCCAATATACTGAGCGGCTATCGTTACTTGAGCGAGAAGCGCGTTCAATATTCGATTTGCCGTTTCAGCATTTGGTATTCCGGACTGGATAAGCTTTCTTTGTAGATCATTCCACCACTCGTTTGGTTCTGGAGTGGTGCGAACCTGAAGTTTCTTTAGGAATGTAAGGAGTTTGTTATTGGGTTTTGCTCCTAGAAAAGCTGGTAACTGTTCTAGCCATTCCCGTTCGGTTCCACTGGACGCCTCAGCGAAATCTGCCCAAGTATGATGTTGACGGGCTTTGTTCATCCACTTGCTAAATGCCATTATCGACCTGTGGAATTGATGATCAGCTACAAGCTGAACCCGATCCGCAGAATCTTTGGATAAATCAATCTGATCCGAATTCGCAACTTCGTAGAGTTTGCTTAATGCGCTGCCAAAAGAGCAATGTGCTGACCACTCAATTGGATCGTGATGACTGAATGTAGTTTGAACTGCCCAGTGAGTACCATCTTCGAATTCTATAGACAATCCATCTGATAACGTTGGATTCTGCAATCGGGTTACGCTTAACTCTAAGCCGGTAGCATTTTCCAGCAAAAGATGGATCGAGAACTCGACTCCGAGCCGTAGTTGTAAAGTCGTTTCAGACCAATTCGGTATTTTGCTGATCTTCGCTTGGTTATTCACTGGTCCTCACAATTGGATGTTAATACCAAATGAATCGAGTGGTAAAGTTTGCGTAGATCCAAATCTACGGCACATCGCGTTGAAGAAGGAATCATCTGCAAACACTACATATCACTAAGCATTTCTGCATACCAAACGATTGGGGTACTTTTTACAGCCACGCCCACATCGCCCACAGGATCAGCATTGCGAGGCCAAGCAGCAAGCGGACGACGACGGACCATCCCCATCCGAAGACCATACTCTTGGTGGACGCCCACGCCTGGTCCGCGTCCTTCTGCCGGGCGTATTCCATCAGAAAGAGAGCCAGCAGCGTG
>DAOTTS010000006.1:0-5029 GCA_034437735.1 Anaerolineae bacterium | reverse complement strand
AGTGTGCAGGTGGTGAACAGCACCGCCTACGTCGCCGCTGGGTCTGGCGGTTTGCATATGATTGATGTGAGCGACCCCGCCGCCCCCGCCCTCCTGGGCACCTACGACACGATGGGGTTGGCTTACGGGATGCAGGGGTGAGATGCAAGACAAGACAAGCCGCGCATTGAAATGCACGGCTGAACGCACACGTCGACTGAAGATCGACTGGGATCACAGGTCGGTCTGTGTGAGATGATCCGCTGCCCGCGTCATCCTGAGGGGACCGAAGGATCTCGACGCGACGCCTGCGGATGCACGGGGCCGACGGCGACCGAGCAACGACGGATGCGTACGGGTACCATCGACGTCGGGGTGCGGCGTAGGCCGACCACGAATGCGAAACGAATACACGAATCGGCACCGGGGTATGCGTGTGGGATGCAAGACAAGCGCATTGAAATGCACGGCTGAACGCACACGTCGACTGAAGATCGACTGGGATCACAGGTCGGTCTGTGTGAGCTACGCCACGGCCCGCGTCATCCTGAGGGAACCGAAGGATCTCGACGCGACGCCTGCGGATGCACGGGGCCGACGGCGACCGAGCAACGACGGATGCGTACGGGTACCATCGACGGCGGCGCCTCTGCATCCTACCGCTCATCGTCGAGATGCTTCGCTGTCCTTCGGCTGCGCTCAGGATAAACTCAGCATGACGGGGAGGCGGGGGCTGCACGACGCCGCACCACCCAAAAGCCGGGATCTGGCGATTCCTGGCGAGCAAAAACAACACCGTCCGACCGGTAGTCGACTTGCGCCGCTAGCCGGTGAATGCATTCGCCGGCGGGGAGACACCGCGATCGCTGCCCACCTCGACGAGCTGCGCGTAAACCTTGGCGGTCAGGGGGACGCCCTCTCGCGCACACAGCGCCTCGTGCTCGGCCTCCTTGAGGCCAGCGTAATAGACGCGGTCCTCGCCCTCGGCGGGCGGGGTGGCGCGGAGGTCGCGCAGCATCCGGTCCATGTCCTGGGCGAACGCCGCCGGGTCGCGAAAGGAGGCGACCTGGACGGCGCCGAAGAAGTGGCTGACCCGCGCGTGGGCGCCGGGCTCGTCGGCGATGCCCACGCCGAAGTCGCCGCCGGATAGGACGCCGCAGAGGATGTCGACCAGGACGGCGAGGCCGTAGCCCTTGTGACCGCCGAAGAGCTCGCCCAGCCCGCCCAGCGGCAGGATGCCCCCGCAGATCTGGTAGGTGAGGTTGTGCAGGATCTTGGTCGGGTCGGTGCCGGGGTACCCCTTCTCGTCGACGGCCCAGCCCTCGGGCAGGGTCTTCTCTTGACGGTTGTAGACCTCGATCTTGCCCCGGGGCACGACGGTGGTGGCCATGTCGAGGACGAACGGCGGCGCCTCCCCGGCGGGCACGGCGACGGCGAGGGGGTTGGTGCCGAACCGGGGCTCGCGGCCGAAGGTGGGCACGGCTAACGCCGCCGTGTTGGTCATGGCGATGCCGATCATGCCGGCGTCGAGGGCCATCATGGCGTAGTAGCCGGCGATGCCGAAGTGGTTCGACTCCCGGACGGTGCCGAACGCCGCGCCGCCGGCGCGCGCCTTGTCGATGACCTGGGCCATGGTCCGGGCGCTCACGGGGGCGCCCATCCCGCCGTGGGCATGGACCACCAGCGAGGACGGCGTCTCGCGCAGCACCTCGGTCTCGGCCTCGGGGTCCATCAGGCCGATCTCCAGGCCGTGGACGTACCGGGGCAGCCGGGCCACACCGTGGGAGGGGATGCCGCGCGCGTCGGCCGCGACCAGCACGGCGGCAGCGAGGGCTGCATCCTGTGCGTCCAGGCCCAGGGTCTCGAACACTTGGCAGCAGAAATCCTCCAACGCGTCTCGTTCCACATGCACCTGATCCGTCGTCATCGTCTCTCCTTTTTGGGTTTTCACCACAGATTACGCAGATTTTACAGATTTTTCCTAACGTCTGTCGAACTTCGTCCGTTCGATGGGGGCACTTGGCGTTATGGCATAAGCAGGCGCCTTTTCAAGCCAGGTGCCAGGCACTTCGTCTGTATGCCGGTTCGCGATATGTTCAGGTTTTTCAGGTCGGTTTGGGTTGGGTGTGGCCCACGGAAGTGCCAAGCACCTTCACGACTGGTCGAACTTGCCCTCGAGGAAGCGGCTGTTGATGAGCAGGCGGCGGGCGTTGTCCTCGTCCTGGCGACCGGCGATCTCCTGTAACGCGCGGTGCAGGAGGTCGAGCTGGTGGAGCAGGTGATCGCGCGCGGTCTTGCCCGCCTGGAGCGGCACCTCGGTGGCATAGTCGGCGGGGAGCGCCCGGTAGGTCGCCAGCGCCTCGGGCAGGTACTCCCGGACGGTCTGGCGGACGATGAACCCGTCGCGGTCGCCGCCGCTCACGTTCCGCATCTCGCCGAGCACGGTCACCAGGGTCGACTCGACGGCCTTCAACCGCTCGAAGGCCTCGGGGTCCAGATCGCCCTGCGCGTCGCGGACGAGGGTGCGCGCCTCCTCCCGGAGGGCGTCGCGCAGCTTCTCGTCGTCCGGACCGGTCAGGCGGGGCGAGGTCATCAGGGCCGGGTTCGCGCGCCCTTTCGTGAGCTGGTAGACCTTGCGGCCGACGAGGCCGGCACCCGCCGCGCCGGTCAGCGCAGCCAGGCCCCCGGCCAAGGGGCCGAGCAGCGGGAGCAGCACAAACCAGGCCGCAGCCAACGCCGCGCCCAGGGTCCCCACCCCGGCGAGGGCCGCCAGGCCCGCGTTGGCCGGCGCCACCGGTTCGGCGTAGAGGACGCAGGTCCGCCGGCAGTTGGCGATCCCCTCCAGCCACGCCTGGAAGTCCGGATCGGGAGGCTCCAGGAGGTCGGTGCGGTCGAAGGCCAGGGTCACCAGGGCGGTCAGCGCGGTCAGCGTCTCGGGCAGCGGGCCGTGGAGGTCGTTGCCGTCGAGGCGCAGGGTCACCAGGCGGGTGAGATTGCCCAATTCCGGCGGCACGGTCCCCGTAAAGCGGTTATCGGCCAGGTTGAGGTACTCCAGCGCCGTGAGATCCTGCAACGAGGCGGGCAGCGGGCCGTTCAGCGCGTTCTCGTGCAGATCGAGGATCCGCAGGCTGCGCAGGAGGCGCAGCCGTGGCGGGATCGTGCCGGCGAGCTGGTTCTCCGAGAGGTTGAGTGCAGCCAGCGACCGGAGGTTCCCCAGCTCCGCCGGGATGGCGCCCTGCAGCCGGTTGCCGGAGAGATCGAGGCGGGTGAGATACGACGCCAGCCCGAGCTCCGCCGGCAGCGTGCCGGTGAGCGTGTTGCCGGGGAGGATCACCTCCGTCACGCGGTCGCCCTCGCAGGTGACGCCGGCCCAGGTACAGGGATCCGCGTCGGTCAGCCAGCCGGTGCGGTCCGCCCAGCCCTCGCCGCCGGTCTGCCGGTAGAGCGCGACCAGCGCCCGCTCTTCGGTCGAAGAGATGCCCAGATCAGGTGCCACGATGATAGACCTCGGCGCCTACGAGCCGGCGTCCGACCCCTCATCCTCGAGGGCCAGGAGATCGCCCGCCGCCTCAATCGCCTGATCGCTGCGCACGCGGTCGAGGTACTGGGTGGCCTTCCCCACCTCGCTGGAGAGCAGGCTGATGGTCTGCGCCATGTTGTCCAGCGCGGCGACCTTATAGTCGGAGATCATATCCAGCGTCTCAAAGACGTTGTTGAACGCGGTCTGCAGGTGCTCCAGGCTGACCGTCGAGCTGGAGGCCAGCTCGTGGATCTCGGCCGACTGCGTCTTGAGCATCGCGGAGGTGCCGGAGACCAGGTTGCTGGTGGTGGTGTTGAGGGCCGTGATCTGATCCAGGACCAGCTTCTGATTGGTCAGCGCCTGCGCCACAATGATGGCCGTCCGCAGGGCGGAGATGGTCGTGGTCGTGGCCCGCTCGACGCCCTTGATAAGCTCGAGGTCGTTCCGGCGGATGACGTCGAGAGCCATATAGCCCTGGACGCTCACGGCCAGTTGGGTGAGCAGGTCCTGCTCCTTCTGGCGGATGTAGAAGAGGACCTCCTCCCGCACGACGCGAGCCTTCTCCGGATCCTCGGCTTCGATCTCGGCGAGCCGGACCTCGAGGCCGCGATCGAGCTGCCGGACGGCGTGGATGACCTCCTGCAAGCGCCCCATGATCCCCCAGAGATTGGCCTTCTCCTGTTCGATGGCGGCGATGTCCCGGCGTAACTCGTCCTGACCGTGATAGAGGCTGTTCAGGACTCCGTCAATCTGATCCTGCGCCGACTTGTACTTCCGGAAATACTGCGTGGCGCGGTCGCCCATCGGGATGATCCCCAGGAGCTTCCGCTGCTGGCCCGCCTCTTCCGAGGGATCGAGCTCCTCGACGGTGCTCCGCAGCGAGAGCAGCGCCTCGGAGACCTCGGAGTCATCCCCCAACGAACGGATCGGCCGGTCGAGCAGGCGGTTGGAGACGTCCGCCGCCTCGCGGATCTCCTTGTTGCCCAGGCTGTGGATGGCCGAGAGGCGGGTCTCGAAGACCTCGCTGTGCACGTCGGCGTTGGCCAGCGCGTCGACGAAGGTCGCGACGCGGTCGTCAATGGCGACGAGGGTCTCGGTATCCGGCTTGACGCTGACCGGGAGCATCTCCTCCGCGCGTTCGCCGGAGACGGGTTGGACCGCCTCGGGCGGTTCGAGCTGTTCAGGTGGCTTCAGTTGATCGACCATCGGTTCTTCTCCCCAGGGGATGGCCCCCTCGATGTGACGTCTTTTTGTGTTTGTTCGGGTCACGGTGTCGCGTGCCATCCCTAGTGTATCACAGGGCAAGGGGGCGGCAATTCCTTTTTGAGGCAGAGGGGGAACGTCAGTCCCTCCCTTTCGAGGGGGAGGTTAGGAGGGGGTGATCCTACAACTATGCATAGGTGCCCATAAACTTAGGAATTACGCAGTTCGATCAGGTGGGACGCACTTCTGCTGGAGATTGAGTGGCATCATCCCACAAAGCCAATGCTCTACAATCTCTGTCAAGTGCGTCCCACCTTCATCGCGTAA
>DAOTTS010000005.1:0-1641 GCA_034437735.1 Anaerolineae bacterium | reverse complement strand
ACTGTCACTTTCAATAAAGAGGATGTTCGGTTGTTGGTGCTTGTTGGATGGCATAAAGGTTTGGTTCCTTTCAATAGATTGTGACGTCAGTCTACAGCTCCGGGCACGAGTCCTGGAGCCGTGGCGAACGCGTCGAGCGGAAGCCCTCATTCAAGATACGACGAGATGTTGACGACGACCGCGCGGACAGCCGCCCTGTCGTTCGCATCGTTGAACGCCTGGACGAAGTAGACCCGTTGACCGTCCCGGGAAAAGACGGGGTTGGCGTGAGCCCTGAGCCTCCATACGGGGCGCGTCAGGTTGTGACGATCCAGGATTGCGACGGGGTCACCCCGATTCTGGCGGTAGAGCTCGATGGTGACCGGATCCGAATGGTAGATCGAGTCGGTCACAAACCAGCGCCGGTCCAGTGAGATATCGATATGGTTTCCGATGCCCGACCCGTCGTCCGAACTCACCAGCGTCTCCAGACGGGTGCCGTCCGGCTGCCAGCGAGCGATCTCCCGTTTATCGCCGGGATCGGAGGAGGCGCCCGCCACCCCTAAGTAGGTCTCCTCATCGTACCAGAGCTGGTGGAGCGGTTTATACGGGAAGAGCGTCTTCTCGCCACTCTCCAGGTCGACAGCAAAGAGGGTCAGGCATTCCTCGAGATTCAACCGGATCATCATCTTCGTCGCACCGGGATTGAGCATCTCGTGCGCCAAGCGATGGGTTTTCTCGGTCGGCGTGAATCCCGCCGCTTGCGCAAAGGCGATCATCGCCTCCGTGGCGATGACGCGTTCCACCGTGCCGGCATCCGTATCGAGTTGATACAGACCCTCCCCGTCAATGCCGGGGTACGCGGGGTTCCGGCCCACCTCCGCCGGATAAATACCAAACGGCACCTTGCCTTGAGCCGCATAGTGCCCAAGATTCCCAAGGATGGGCGGGAAGAGGACCTCCTCACTATCAACATCCAGTACGTAGATCTTCGCTCCTGAGGGTGCCAACTGCCGAAAGACAACACGACGATTGTCGATCCAGGAGGCCATCGCACCATTATGAGGAAAGCCCGCGCACGTCATCGGTACGTCGAAGACTTTTCTGTGACCCGCCAGATCCAAATCGCAGACCCACAACTCACCGGGCACCGTGCAGGTCTGCTCGCCCACCGGACCCTTCAATTTGAGATACACGAGGCGGGTACTGTCCGGAGATTCGGGGGTCGTTCCATTCCAACTCAATAACGTCGATTCGGATCCTACATCCAAGGGGATACATCGAGGTTCGTGCTCAGGTTCGGTCACGTTGAGACTCCTTTGCGCGCTCACAACTAACAGGTAGCGTAAGTGAAACGTATGACATCCAGCCATCGGGTTGACCCAGCGATACTTTGCATGCTGAATGCTGAATCCTGTATACAGTATAATAATAGGAGGAAGGTTGTCAAGCTTGACCCGGCACGTTTTCGAACGTATCATAGCGTCAGTGAGGGCAGAATCTGCGAGGAGGGTCCAGATGATGAGAGAACGAGAGACCGACGTATTGATTATCGGCGGCGGGACCGGGGGCGTGGCGGCCGCGTTGGCAGCGCTCCGGCTGGGCAGACGGGTGATCATGACCGAGGAGACAGACTGGATCGGCGGGCAACTGACGGCCCAG
>DAOTTS010000004.1:0-6234 GCA_034437735.1 Anaerolineae bacterium | reverse complement strand
CGTAACCACCGGTCAGACCGAGCACAGCCGCAAGGAGGAGATGCAGTGGGCCAGGATCGCGGCGTCCGGTGACGCCGCGGCGGGGATGACCTTGATCGTCATCCAGAAGCTCTGCACGGCCTTTCACGAGTTCGAGCCGGCCTGGGAAGCGGGTGTCCTGGCACCCGATGCGCTGGCGCACTTTCAGGCGCGCCTCTCCGCCCGAGCCCAACGCGTCTTCCGGGTGACTGAGGCCAACGGGTTGGACGATTTGGATGGCCTCGAGATGCTGCGCGATCTCTTGGATGAGATCGCGTCGGCCGAGAGCCTGGCTGCGTTGGCCGCGCTCGCCGAGCCCATCCACGCGGTCAATCATACGCTGGTCGATGCCCTGGAGGCCCGCGTCCTGCGCGAAGACTGATAACTGTACGTAAGCATCGGCTGAGGATGCGTTTCGCCCTCAGTCGGGGAAGGAAATCACCATGTCATCTGTGAAAATCAGTATCATCGGCGCCGGGAGCGCCGTCTTCTCCATGGCTCTCGTCAACGACCTCTGTCTGACCGAGGAGTTGGCGGGCAGTCACGTCTGTTTTATGGATATTGATGCGGAGCGTCTCGACGTGGTCTACAAGCTCGCGGTGCGTTACGCCGAGGAGCTGGGATCCGATCTCACCTTCGAGAAGACCCTCGATCGAGGAGTGGCGCTGACGGACGCCGATTTCGTCATCAACACCGCGGCGGTCAAGGATGAGTACCATCACCACGACCTGCGCACCATGATCGACTCGCACGGATATTACTACGGCGGTCGGGTGCCTCTCCCGTTCTATCAGCTCGACCTGATGTTGGACATCGCCCGGGATATGGAGACCACCTGTCCCGACGCCTGGCTGATCTTTGCTGCCAACCCGGTCTTCGCCGGCACGACGCTGGTCACCCGGGAGACGGGGGTCAAGACGGTAGGGCTCTGTCACGGACACTACGGCTATCGCAGAATCGCCGAGACCATCGGAATCGACCCCGACGAAGTGACGTGGCAAGCGCCTGGGCTCAACCACAATATCTGGCTCACCCACTTCATCTATGGGGGTGAGGACGCTTATCCCCTCATCGATGCATGGATTGAGAATGAGGGGCCGGATTACTGGCGGGAGCATGAGGCCACCGGCACCCATGACGCTCAGATGTCCAGGGCCGCGTGCCACCAGTACCGGATGTACGGCCTCTTTCCCATCGGGGACACCCCCCGCCGGGGCGGATGGTGGTACCACACCGACAAGGAGACGAAACTCCGCTGGTTCTTCGAGCCGTGGGGCGGACCCGACACCCACGAGGCGCGGGCGGTCACCCGCAAATCCAAGGACGAGCGCATCGCGCGGATGGCGGAGATGGCGTCCGATCCCGATGCCAGCCTTGTGGAGTTTTTCGGCGGCAAACCGACGCGCGAGCAGCATATCTCCATCATCGACGGCTTGGTCAACGACAACGAATATCGCGCGCAGGTGAACGTGCCCAATCGCGGCGCGCTCCCCGGCGTGCCGGACGACGTGGCGGTCGAGGTCCCGGCCGTCGTGAACCGTAAGGGAATCCTGCCGATCCGGGTCGATCCGCTTCCGAACAAGGTGCTCTACGAGTGTATTATGCCGGACTGGCTCCGCATGGAGCAGAACCTGGAAGCCTTCCTGACCGGTGATCCCACGATGCTCCTCTGGAGCGCGCTCAACCGCCATCAGACCCGCTCCTATGATCAGGCGGTCGAGATGTTGGAGGACGTGCTGTCGATGCCGGGGCACGAGGAACTGGCCGATCACTACAACTTCCCGCCGGAAGCCCTGGAGGTGTTTGACCGTGACTGACCCCCTGCCGCTGCCGCCGAACTTCGACCCGGATGTGTACCTGATCGCCAAGTCGACCGAGAATGGCGTCTTCCACGAATCGCGAAAGGGCGCCGCGCTGGCGGAAGATCTGGTTGCCAACGGCACCCCGCAGGATCTGGCGCTCGCCGAAAAGGTGCTCGACGTCGTCCTGAGCTGTCAGGAGACGCATGAGGAGGCGCGTCACTACGGCAACTTTACGTGGATGCTCGAGGACGACGTCGTGCAGGACCTCAACGCCGTGGAGTTCAACCTGGAGCACCTCATCCCAATGATGCTCCACCACGGCGATCGGCTTCCGCCCGAGATGCAGGCACGCGTGCTGGATGCGATCCGGTTGGGCCTTGATGAGATCCATCGCCTGGACGTGCTGGTTGTCTACACCAACATCGCGCTCCTCGATATCTTTAACACCTCGGTTGGCGGGGAGCTACTGGGAGAGCCGGAGATTGCCAGGCGTGGCTATCGAAAGCTGGTTGAGTGGATGGCGGTCACCGATGAGAATGGTCATCCGTTCGAGTACAACAGCCCGACGTATACGGCCGTCGCCATTCGTGCCCTCGCGTGGCTTGTAGGGACCGTGCGCGACAAGGCGACTGCTGTCCGTGCCCGCCTTGCCCTGGCGCGCCTGGGCGTGAGCGCGGCACTGCATATCCACCGCCTCACTGGGCGCTGGGCCGGGCCGCACAGCCGTGCCTATCATCCCAGCATCGTCTGTGAGACGGAGGCGGAGATCGTCCGGATGCGCCGTTGGATTGAGGTGGGTGTCCTGCCGGCCTGGATGGCCGATATATTGGGCGCGTGTCCTGAGACGTTTTCGGTGGTGGAGACCGCCTTCGCCCAGCGCCATCTGGGTCTCTCGACCTACCAGACCCCGGCCTTTGCCCTGGGCGTCTCTGTCAAGGAGGCCAGTGGGCAATCCGACGTGATGATGAGCCACTACGTCCGTTCCGATGCCGAGCGACCCGGGGTCTTCTACACCCGCTATCTGACCAACGACAAGTGGTTGGGCGACTTCTATCATGCCACGGACCGCACGCGGTCGCGTAATCTGATCGAGGAGGGGCACTTCTACGGCGTGCAGCGCGGCCCTCGGGCCATTGGTCTCTATGCGCCCGGAAGAATGGGCGTGATCCACAGCGCTAAAGTAGCGTTGATTTGGACCGAGCGGGCGCGGATCGATGAGATCTGGGTGGGCCGGAACCGTGTGTCGTCGCTCCCCCTGGAGGTTCCGGAGGGGGAGGTTGTCGTGGTCGGCAGCGGCGAGGCCTGGTTTGCCGTCATGCCCCTGGCTCGCACCGATCTGGGACGCGATGCGCCCGTCCGCCTGGTGGAGATTCAGGGCGATCTCGTTCTGGAGATCTACAACTATCTGGGCACGGACAAGACGTTCTGGGAGCTCGGTTGGCCCGGCGCGTTCTATCAGGGCAAACCGCACTGTGGGGTGTACCTGGAGATGGCCGACCGCTCGGACTATGATGATGGCGGCGATTTCGCCTGGGTGGTGAGCGAGGGCTCGCTGCGGGATGAGGTTCAGGTCCCCTTCACCTATGCCGGCGAGCGGGAGCGTCTGAGAACTATTGCGTACGCCCGCGAGGGCGCGGCCCTGGGTCTTGAGGTCGACCTGATGGCGTGGGCTTTGAAACGCCGATGGACCGAAGCGGGACCGTTGGGATGGCCGATGCTGGAGGCTCCCATCGTGCGGCAGACGCGCACGGGTCGTGTTGCGGTCGGGGATGCGACACTCACTTGCGGGGAAGCGCCGGCCTGGCTCTTGGCCCTCGCCGAGACCGGGCGCTACGTCGCGGCGTACCACGGGCGGGACGCGGCTCCCCTCACGCTTCGAGTTCCTGAGGGCCGGGTTGAGATACCGGCGATGGGGATGGGAACCGTCGTTTGGGATAACGGTCAGATCATCGTGGATGCCATCGGCGTTCAGGGAGACGTGCGCATCACCGGTGGCGAGCTCGTCGACCCGTAACCGGGGCTTGATTATGGTGAAAGACCGCTCCCTGCTCCTTGAGGTCGAGGATCTGCGGACGTACTTTTTCCTCGATGAGTGGACCGTCCACGCCGTTAACGGTGTCAGTTTTGACATTTATCGCGGCGAGACGCTGGGGGTGGTCGGGGAGAGCGGTTGTGGTAAGTCCGTGATGGCCCGTTCGATGATGCGCATGGTGCGCCCACCCGGACGTATCGTGGACGGGCGGATTCTCCTGCACCGTTCGTTGGGGGAATCCATCGACCTGACGACCCTGGATCCCAGAGGTTCGCGAATGCGGTCGATCCGAGGGCTAGACATGACGATGGTTTTCCAGGAGCCTATCTCCTCCCTGAGCCCGGTGCATACGGTCGGCAGTCAAATAATGGAATCCATTCGCCTTCATCGGGACCTCTCCGACGAGGACGCTTACGAGCGGGCCGTGGAGATGCTGACCAACGTCGAGCTGCCGAAGCCCTCCCGCGTGATGCGGCAGTATCCCCACGAGTTGAGCGGCGGCATGTGCCAGCGCGTCATGATCGCGATGGCGCTCTCCAGTTATCCGGAGCTGCTGATCGCCGACGAGCCGACGACCGCCCTTGATGTGACCACCGAGGCGCGGATTCTGGCTCTGATGCGCAATCTACAAGAGAAGTTCGGCATGGCGATTATGTTTATTACCCATGACCTGGGTGTCATCGCTCAGATGGCCAAACGGGTTATCGTGATGTATCTGGGCGTCGAGGTCGAGGAGGCTGAGGTGGACGCCCTCTTTCACCAACCCCTCCATCCGTATACCCAGGCGTTGCTGCGCTCCATCCCACGCCTTGGGCAGTCGGTGAAAGGGGGCCGATTGCGGCCGATCCGAGGGATGGTCCCCAATGCCTATTCGCTCCCCAAAGGTTGTCCCTTTCATCCTCGCTGTGAGGCCATGCAGCCCGGGGTTTGCGATCAACTCGAGCCGCCGTGGCTCGAACCGGAGATCGGCCATCGCGTCCGTTGTTCCCTTTACCACTGAGCGATTGTCCTTCGATCGCTCAGTGAAGAGGCAAAATACACAGACTAAGGAGATAATGATGATGAACCTGATCGATTCCCAGCTCTTTACCCGTTACGAGCCCTCCGATACCGGGGTGCCGATCTATATTCTGTCCCGCAAGGTCGCGCCGCTTCAGGAGGCCTTTTACTTTGTCAACTCGGGTATGACCGAGGACGCGCGATATCTCTGGTTCTACTGCGGATTTCCACCTTCCGGTTCGGGGGCCTATGGACGCACCCTGGGCGTTGTGGACGTCCAGCAGGGGGAGGTCCGGCACTTTCCGACCACGCAGTTCCAGTCCGCATCGCCCTTTGTCGATCCAGAGACCGGCGAGGTTTACTGGACCTCGGGTTCCTCGCTGTGGACCAGGGGGCCTGACCCCGACGCCGAGACGCGTCACATCAACGCCCTGCCCGATGCGTTGGTGAAGAACCGCCGGGTGACCCGCACGGCGACCCATCTGACGCGCAGTGCGGATGGGGACGCGTTCTTCATCGATGCGGCTTTTGGCCTGCAGTGGGTGATGGGCGCCCTCCCGGTCGACGGCGGCGACTTCGAGCTCTGGCACCGGTTTGACCGCAACTACAATCATGCGCAGTTCAGCCCGACCGACCCGGATATGGCACTCTTCGCGCAGGAGAACCACTCCGATCCGATCACCGGGCTCCGCTTCGGGATCGAGGACAGGATGTGGTTGATCAAGCGGGGTGGAGATCCTCAACCTGTCTTCGACGCTCCAACCCGCGTGACCCACGAATGGTGGGATCCCGGCGGCGAATCCGTATGGTGTGTCTGGGGGAACGAGACGTGGCGCACGGACCTGGCGACCCGGACCGTGGAAAAAATTGAATGGCCGGTGCACTGCTGGCACGCGCACGCCACGCGCGACGCCGCGTACCTGATCTGCGATTCCAACGAACATTTCTATCGCGGCTGCCCCTCGTCCGTCCATTTCATGAACCGAGGCACGGGGAAGGTCTTGCGGATCGTGAATCATCCCGAGATGAAGGGATACGTCGGGGCAAACTACCATATCGACCCCCATCCGCGCTTCTGTGGCTCGGATCGGTACGTCGTCTTCACGACCACGGTCCGCGGTGAGGTGGATCTGGCGGTGGTCAAGACCGCCGACCTGATCGACCGCACGTCGTAGCATCTTGTCAATCATCCGATGATGAATAAGTGCAGCGCTCCCTACCCAAGGAGGAAATCATGCAAGGCGACATCATTCAAACTGAGTTCCGTACGGCCGAAGACCCCGACACCGGCGTCGAGGTCACGCGCCTGAGCGACGATCAGGGCGATACCAACCACCCGTACTTCACCGTCTCGCAGGTCGACCGCGAGATGGCGTTTATGAT
>DAOTTS010000003.1:0-41120 GCA_034437735.1 Anaerolineae bacterium | reverse complement strand
CGGCGCGCTACGCGACCGAATCCACGACCGCCTTGAACCGGCCGATGGCCTCGATGTGCTGATCCGGCGTATACTCCAGCCCCATCGTGTTGATACAGACGTGCGTGACGTTCAGTGCCTCCAGCCGTTCGAGCGTCTCGGGCCAGACGTCCTCCCCCCAGCGCCGCGCGTCGATGCGCACGTCGACCTCGGCGGCCTGCTTGGCCACCAGCGCCGTCTGCCGCTGCGGCAGGATCAAGATCCCGGTGGCGAACGCGATCCGCTCCGTGAGTGCCGCCAGGTGCCCGAAGAGCACCAGCGGCTCGTGGAACATCGTCGTATAATCGTACGGGCCGTGCTGCCACGGTCCCGGATTGGCGGGGTTGGCGCCCACCACGTGGTCGTAAGCCAGAAGATAATCGTAGCCGAGATTCTCGGCTGCCAACGCATAACTTCGCACCGCGCCGGCATCCGATCCGATCTCTGTTTGAGGGAAAACGACACCATAGCGCATTTTAAGGCTCCTTTCGCACCGATCCAACGGTAGGTAGCGCTATTCTAATGCCGGATCGGGTAAGTGCAAGTGGGCCGGTGCCGGAATCCATTGCTTCCGGATTCGACTTGCGTGAAATCAGGGGGTCGGTTATAGTTAAGATACATCATTGGGTGATGCTAAAGTGCTCAGGAATAACGTTCACTGCCGCCTCGTTCTGGACAACTCGATTTTGGGAGGGCTATCCACTGAAAAAGAGATTGGGGCCCACCTTGTCCGATCCCCCTGATGCTTGCGCATAAGTTGGCAAGTTGAAAAGCCCCACGCTCCTGAAGTATGCTTGGGTTGCAAGACGACCAAGGATCCAGGAAGGCATATACCCGAGGAGGTGATCCGAGACACAAACGTCATGGATGGTGAGATAGACGATGCATGTTTCCCCTCAAATGCGAAAAGGAGATGACCATGCGAAAGGAAACCCTGATATGTGTTGTGCTACTGGCCCTTCTCTCAGGACTCTTGCTCCCCCCGCACGCGATCTCCCGACTGAAACCCGAACCCGCGCTCGCCGACGAGGCCACCATCACCCTGGACGGTCTTCTCGATGCCGATTACGTCAAAATCGCCAGCGATCCCTCTGGTGACCTGGGAGATCCCAGCGGCTGGGATGGAACCCACTGGACGGATGTGACCGACCTATACGCAGCGGCTGACGCGACCACGCTCTACGTCTATGTCAGTCTGCCTTCGTATACCAGCACCGTGTCCTCCGGGCAGGTCGGGTTGGTGATGGATACTGACAGCGCCCCCAATAGCGGGGGCAGCGCAGATCCCTGGGGCAACGCCATCACCTTCAGCTACGATCACGTGGACGGCACGGAAACCGCGGCCACCATGCTGCCGGACTACGTCATCCGAGGCGATGTGCCGAAGGATGGCGGCTGGACGGAGCTCCGTCACTGGGACGGCAGCACGTGGACCGGCGGCGGCACCAACTGGGGCGGGATCAGTGGCGGGCAGATCGGCACCCACGTCGCCTACAGCGACACGCAAGGTGTCGAGTTCTCCATTCCGCTGAGCGACCTCGGCAGCCCCGCGCCGGCTGACGTGCACTTACAGTTCTTTGCCACGCAAAGCGGGGTGGATAGCAAGGGTGCCTACGATACCGTACCCAGCGACAGCCAATCCACCGGCTGGGATGACCCGACCACCCAGTACCAGCTCGTCTCCGTGCCCTTGGCGACCGATCCTGCCAACGACCTTGCCAGTCCCGGTCCGGCTGATTCGAACGGCACGACCTGGACCGACGTGAGCCGCCTGCACGTCTGGGCCGACCACGCGAATCTCCACCTGTTCATTCCTATGCCGGATTATGACACCGCGAACGCCACCGGTCAGATAGGGATGATGTTCAACACCAAGAGCGGCGGCGGGGCGGGCGATCCCTGGGGCAATGCCATCACCTCGGCGTACACCACCACCTGGCAGAACCTCGGCTACACACCCGTCGTGACCACCAACACGCTCCTGCCGGATTACTTCATCCGGGGCAATATCTACAGCAGCAGTGACAACGGCTGGACAGAGTTGCGCACCTGGGACGGCAGCGATTGGGACACCGGCGGCGGCACGGATTGGGGCGGTATCGGCAACACCGGCTCGCCCTCGCAGCCCAACGCCAAGGTCGCATGGAGCGACGGAGAGGGACTGCGCCTGACCGTCCCGTTTGCTGACATCGACGTAAGCGCGGGTGACACGGTCGATCTTGAGTTTTTTGGCACCCAAGGAGGCGGTGGAAAAGGGGCCTACGACACCGTGCCCAGCGACGATCAATCCACGGGCTGGGACGACGCGACGACACAGAAGGTCTACGTCTCCTATACCATCCCCAGCATTCCTTCCACGGAGGCCTCCCAGGACGATGAGGTCTGGTGGGAGGGTCTCTACCACGACTCCCGCGATCCGCGCTATCGCACGCCCGGGGGCGCCGTCATCACCGGTACCACGGTCACCCTGCGGCTCCGCGCCTATGCCGACGACCTGACCGCCGCGCAGGTGCGCATCTGGGACGACCGCCTGAATACGCAGAGCCTCCTGGATATGGACATCGCGACCAGCGACGGTGAGTACGATTGGTGGGAGGTCGACGTGCCCGTCGGCAGCGATCCTACCATTCACTGGTACCGTTTTATCGCCATTGACGGCACCGACACCGATTACTACGAGGACGACGCCGAGCGCACTATGGGCGTCGGGCAGGCCTTCGACGAGAGCCAGGACAACAGTTGGCAGATCACCGTCTACAACCCGGCCTTCCAGTCGCCTGACTGGGTCAAGAACGCCGTCATCTACCAGATCTTCCCCGAGCGCTTCCGCGACGGCGATCCCAACAACCACCCGCCGCCGGGTTCGTTTCATTACGATCTGCCTGACGGCTCTATCTACCGCTCCACCGGGACCGACTGGCACACACCCATCTGCGATCCGCGCGACACCGGCGGTGACTGTCCCGGCAAGTACGGCGAGAACTTCTACGGCGGCGACCTACAGGGCATCATCGACAAGCTGGACTATCTCGAAGACCTGGGCGTGACCGCGCTCTATCTCAACCCGATCTTCGAGTCGCCCTCCAACCACAAGTACGATACCACCGACTTCGGCGTGATCGACGATAACTTCGGCGATCTGAGCACCTACATCACGCTGACCACCGAAGCGGAGAACCGGGGCATCCACGTGATCCTCGACGGCGTCTTCAACCACACCTCGTCCGATAGCATCTATTTCGACCGGTACGGACGTTACCCAGAAGTCGGCGCCTGTGAGAGCGAGGCCTCACCGTACCGCGATTGGTACTACTTCGAGGATGTGACGCCGGGCACCGGCGACTGTGTCGGCTCTGACGGCACGCCGGACGCGGCCACCTACGAGAGTTGGTTCGGCTACGACAGCCTGCCCAAACTCAAGGCCGACAACGCTGACGTTCGCGCGATGGTCTGGTCCAGCGGCACGACCTCTATTGCGCCCACCTGGATCGCTCAGGGTGGTGACGGCTGGCGCCTGGACGTCGCCGGCGATGTCGACGCCGGCGTGACCAACGATCCGGACAATGACTACTGGGAGGGCTTCCGCAGCGCCGTGCGCGACGTTTACACCGGCACGTATATCGTCGGTGAGGAATGGGGCAATGCCACGCCGTGGCTCATCGCGCCGGAGTGGGACGCCTCCATGAACTACCAGTTCGGCACGGCCATCATGGGCTTCTGGCGCGATACCACCTTCACGGACAACGATCACAACACCAGCAGCTCCGCCGGGGTCATCGCCCCGCTCGCGCCCTCCGAACTCGACGAGCGCCTCCACTACCTTGAGGAGCGCTACCCGTCTGAGGCCTTCTACGCCATGATGAATCTGCTGGGCAGTCACGATACCAACAGGGCTCTCTTTATGATGGATCACAACGCGGCCACGGGCACCGATGACAGCCTGCTTGATAATGCCAGTTACGATTGGAGCGATGCCGTCACCCGGCTCAAGGGCGTCTGGCTGCTGCAGATGACGCTGCCCGGCGCGCCGACGACGTATTACGGCGACGAGGTCGGTCTGGTCGGTCCGACCACCTACGCCGGCGGCAAGTGGGAGGACGATCCCTACAACCGCCTGCCCTATCCCTGGCTCGACGAGACCGGCACGCCCTTCTACACGCACCTGCAATCACAGGCGTCCCAGGATAACCTGCGGGCCTACTACGAGCGGCTGGCCCACGCTCGCAGCGACCATCCGGCGCTGCGCACCGGCAGCTTCGACACGCTGCGGGTCGACGACGACCATGCCATCTACGCTTACGGTCGCAGGACGTCCGACAGCTCCGACGCCGCCGTCGTCATCGCCAACCGAGGCAGCACGTCACAGACCGTCACCGTGGACGTCGCCGGGTACCTGGGCGTCGGTACCGTCTTCACCGATGTGCTGGATGGCGGCGCCGCCTATGCCGTCACCGCTGCGGGTGAACTCGTCGTGGCGGATGTGCCCCCGATGAGCGGTGCGGTGCTGGTGCTCGACGGCACCATGGACGCCCCGCCGGACGCCGTCGACGACCTCATCGTCATTCACGAGGGCCGTCAAGCGGTCACCTTGGACTGGAGCGCAGCCGCCGGTGCTGATAGCTACGTCCTCTACCGCAGCCAGGTCAGCGGCGGCGGATATACCGCCGTCGCTACCACGACCACCACGGTCTACACCGACACCGGTCTGACCAACGCCACGACGTACTACTACGTCGTCGTCAGCCGAGACGACACCACGCTGCTGGAGAGCGGTGATTCCAATGAGGCTAGCGGTATGCCCCGCGATACCATCGGCTGGGCGAACTTGCAGTGGCCTCTGGAGATTACCCACACCATCGGCATCACCCCCACCGAGAACATCTACGGGCAGGTCTGGATCGACGGTGTGACCTCCCAGAGCGGCGCGACGCTGGGCCTGATGGCCCAGGTAGGCTTCGGACCGACGACCACCCAGCCCATCTCCTGGACGCACTGGGTCGATGCGGCATTCAACACCGACAGCGGCAACAACGACGAGTTCAAAGGGCAACTGGTGCCCGAGCAGACGGGCGAGTTCTATTACGTCTACCGCTACTCCACCACCAATGGCGAAACCTGGACCTACGCAGACCTAAGCGGTCCCATCGCTGCCACCAACGTCAACGACCCCGGGGTGCTCCACGTCCAGGCCGCCGCCGATACCACGGCTCCGGCCACGCCGCAGAACCTCCGTGTCACCAACTGGAGCGTGGGCAGCATCAGCCTGGCCTGGGACGCCGTAGTGGCCCCGAATCTCTATGCCTACGACCTCTTCCGCTATGGGGAAGGTGAGACCGCCGGCGACGCCGTCAAGGTGGCCCGGATTCTCTCACCGACGACGGCGCATACCGACGCCACCGTTACTACCGGACGGGCCTATACCTACACCGTCAGGGCGCTGGACCGCAACTTTAACGCCTCCCCGTCCTCCAACGCGGCCTCGGCGACCGCTGAAGCGCGCGTCGTCGAACTGCGCTTCTACGTCACCGTCCCGGGCTTCACGCCCACCGGCGATACTCTCTACATCGCGGGTAACGATGAGGACGCTTTTGGCGCCGTCTGGAATGCCAGCGGTCAGGCCCTGACGCCGCTGAGTGCGACGGAATGGATGTATACCAGCACTGTGGCCGATGGGACGGAGCTCCAGTACAAGTACACCCGAGGATCCTGGGAGACCGTGGAGAACTGGGGGTCGCTCGTCGGACTGGCCAACCGGGAGATGACGGCCAACTACGGTGCCACCGGCGTCGTCACCATCACCGACACCGTCCATAACTGGCGCGATCCTATCGTTGTGGACCACTATCCTCCCTCGGAGGCTGCAACCTGGACGATCACACGGCCTATCTCGGTCACCGTCAACCGCCAGATCGACACAACCCGGGTCAATACCACGACCTTCGTGCTGGAAGGAAGCCGGTATGGGCAGGTTGGCGGCGAGTTCGGGTTTGCGCTGACGATGGCAACGCACCAGGATCCGGTCTATGGCACCGTCACGATCACCGGTACCCAGATTCTCTATACGCCGACCCTCACCCTCGATCCAATCCAAAAACACACCGTGACCCTGCTTGCCGCAGGTTTCTACGATGATACAGCGATGCGTTCGGACTACGTCTGGAGCTTTGGCACGATGGAGCACTACTACTGGTTACCGGTCGTCTTCAAAGACGGGATGCCCTAGCGGCGATGAGGGGGAAGCTCATTCAGTTGGGCTTCCCCCGACTTGACACCCTGGTGAACTCCTTTACATTCAAGTTCATTACTGTGCGTATCAACGTTGACGACCCTTAGATCTAGGAAAGGAACCACCGTGGAAACGATGATATTGGGACGTACCGGCCTGGACGTGAGCCGGACCGGCTTTGGGGCGCTGCCCATCCAGCGCGTGGACTTTGACACCGCGCGGGCGATCCTCCGCAAGGCGTACGCCGGCGGCATCACCTTCTTCGACACCGCCCGTGGATACTCCGACAGCGAGGCAAAACTCGGCTACGCGCTGTCCGACGTGCGCGATGAGATCATCCTGGCCACCAAGAGCAGCGGCGCGCGCGACCGGGCGTCCTTGATGGAGCGGCTGGCGATCAGCCTGGACAAACTCCAGACCGACCACGTCGACGTCCTCCAACTGCACAATCCGGCGGTGCTGCCGGATCCCGACGATCCGGAGTCGCTCTACGCCGGGCTGCTCGAGGCCCGCGACAAGGGGATGACGCGCTTCATCGGCATGACCAACCACAAGCTGGAAAACGCGCTGACGGCGGCTCGGTCGGGCCTCTACGACACGATCCAGTTCCCGCTGAGTGCCATCTCCTCCGAGGAGGATCTGGCGCTCGTCGACGTCTGCCGTGAGGAGAATTTGGGCCTGATTGCGATGAAAGCGATGAGCGGCGGGCTGCTGACCAACGCCGCGTTGGCGTTTACCGCGCTGCGCCAGTACGAGAACGTCGTCCCCATCTGGGGCATCCAGCGCGAGCGCGAGCTGGACGAGTTCCTGGCCCTGGAGGCGAATCCGCCGGTGCTCGACGACGCGATGCGGGCCGAGATCGAAGAGGAGAAGCAGGCGCTCGCCGGCGATTTCTGCCGGGGCTGCGGCTACTGCCTGCCGTGCCCGGCCGACATCCCGATCCCGATGGCAGCGCGGATGTCCTACCTCCTCCGCCGGTCGCCGAGCGCCCGCTTCCTGACGCCCGAGTGGCAGGAGAAGATGCATCGCATCGAGGACTGCCAGGAGTGCGGCCACTGCCGGGATAACTGCCCGTACGATCTGGACACCCCGGCCCTGCTCCGGCGGATGCTGGAGGAGTACGATCAGTTCCTGGCAGCGGCGTAAGGGGAACTTTCACGTTATCTCTCGGGGCGAAAAGCACGCCGCAGCGGATGGAGATATCGGTTCCGTCCGCTGCGGCGATTTCACGTCCACGATGCCGTCATACTGATACTGTATCGTATTCTCAGGAAATTCCAGAGGATGACGAGGTGCGTCCATAGATCCCCGCACTGAGGGGAATGCACTCCCGTACACAAGCATCAAGGATTAGCAACTTCGAAGAACGAAAAAGCTTACGAAGCCCTTCAAGGTTCTAGTGCGTTGCACCAGGTTTCAAAAACAAGCCTCAAATCATCAACGATCTTTTATCGATCCCTGAACGCCACCGCCCACCCCCCAGCATCACCCCGCCCATCAGCAGGAATGCACCAGGGAGCCAGAGGTCCCCGACGCGGCCCACCACTAGCCCCATCAGCGCGACGTAGAGCCCCGAGACCATACTGATCAGGAACCCCACCGCCACGGAGCCGGCGGTGAGGGCGATCGCGAGGACGAAGCGCGCCTGGGTCAGCCGGGTCAGCAGCAGCCCGCCGGCGGTGAAGGCCAGCAGGTTGGCGAGCCGCTTGGTCGCGTGGATCACGCCCATCGCCCGGGCCATCTCCTCGTCGCGACCCCGGGCCCGCAGCGAATCGTAGATCAGGGCCTCGATGCAGCCGGACGCGAAGGCGAAACCGGCGCCGCCGATGGCCGCAGCCAGCACGAAGCCCGGATATCCTCGGGCGAAGATGTAGACGACCTCACCCAGCACCTGGAGCGCCAGGGCCAGGTTGATCGAGAGCTTCCGCCCGACCCGGTCGCCGATGAGGCCGGCGGGCACTTCGATCGCGAATTGGGTCGCGACGAGGATTCCCCAGAGTGAGTTAATCTGGACGTAGTTCAGCCCCTTACTCTGGAGGTAGGGGGTGCTCACCGGCACGTAGATATAGAGCGAGGTGAAGAAGGCACTGATGGCAAGGGCGGTCATGTTGCCCCGGCCGAAGGGAAAGAGCTGCCGGCCCCATCGGCGGCGGATTCTTGTTAGACGGTGGTGCCAGGTGGTCATCGTGAGGGTCTCCGTGTGGATTCAAGGTGACGGGTCGCGCACCAACGGGTCGAATGCTACGGGATGTCCGGTTTTTGTCAATCTCTCGAGGTTGAGGGAGGTTGAGCGCAAGAATCGTCAAGGCCGCACCCCGTGGCGCCGAATTTATCCCACAGGCCCGCAATCAGGATCAAGACACCGGGCCCTGCATCGTGTATCCTATAGGTGTTCAATTGAACAGGAGGATACGAGATGAAGACACAACCACGAGAGGTTTTTGAGATGATGCCCATCGGCCGCGTGCGCCGCGACGACGATGCGGTGGTGTTGGAGATCGACGCGCCGTTCCGCCCCGCGCTCAAGCAACTGGTGCACTTCAGCCACGTGATGGTTTTCTGGTGGGCCGACCGGCACGACAACGAGGAGCACCGCCATCTGCTCCAGACGGAGCCGCCTTACGCCCAGGGTCACGTGACCGGGGTCTTTGCCACCCGCGCGCCCTACCGTCCCAATCCCGTCGCGATGACGACCTGTCCCATTGTGGCCGTCGACGAGGAGGCGGGTCGGGTCACGGTCACCAACCTCGATGCCTTCGACGGCACCCGGATCGTGGATCTGAAGGCGTACTTCCCCGTCTGCGACCGCGTGCAGGAGGCGCACATCCCGGATTGGCTCGAAGGGTGGCCCGCGTGGATGCCGGAGGAGGGGATCGACCTGGAGGATTACGAGAAGTAGTGCGTGGCGACCCATCGCTCCCTGTTGTTCAGAGGAGATTTGCAATCTCCGGGCTTCATATGGATGGCAATGGTGCTGCTTGCACCTACTTACCCGTCATCCTGAGTGAAACGAAGGATCTCGACGTGAAGCCTGTGGATGCACGGGCCCAGCTACGACAGACCAACGACGGACGATGGCGGGGCTCACGCGACGCGGGTGCTCCCGCGTCCTATCCTTCAACGTCGAGAGGCTTCACGATCCTTCGGCTACGCTCAGGATGGGTAGTTCAGCATGACGCGTCAGCAAAAGCCCCAGGCTTCGGCGTGGGGCTTTTGCGTGTACAATAGGTGAGACCGTAGTTTACGCAGGGAGGAGCAGGATGATGGAGCCTACGCGCATCATAGAGCGCCCGCGTCTGTGGCTGGCGGGCTTCAGTTTTTACGGCGACCCCTTCGCCTTCAGCGACGGCTGGTCGATGGACAACGAGATCGGCCGACTCTGGCAGCGCTTTATGGCGTTCTTCGCAGCGCACGACGAATACATCCCCGGCATGACCGAGGAGCAGGCGACGTTCGAGGTGCATATCGAGCATCCGGAGACCCGGAGCAAGGGTCTGTTCGAGGTCTTTGTGGGCGTCCCCGTGGACGACCTTGACAGGCTGCCGGTCGAGCTGGTCGTCAAGGTCCTGCCGCCGGTGCGCTACGCCATCTTTACCCTGCGTGGCGAGACGATCACCAGCGATTGGGGGAAGGATATCTATCAGGAATGGCTGCCCCAGTCAGATTACCGGGAGGCCTATCCCTACAGCTTCCAGTACTACGACGCGCGCTTCAAGGGGTTGGACCGCGTCGAGGAATCCGTTCTCGATATCTATGTGCCGGTTGCGCGCCGGGAGTGAGCGGGGCGATGGCCGATTTTTCGCCTCTCCTCGAAGCCCTGGCGTTCGTCGAGGGCCATCTGCGGGCGCCCATCGCGGTGGCCGATATGGCCGCTGCGGCCGGCTATTCGCTCTACCATTTCAGCCGGGTCTTCAATACGGCCACCCATCACACGCCGTACAGCTACCTGATCCGGCGCCGGTTGGCCGAGGCGGCGCGTGCGCTGGTGTCCACCGACGCGCTCGTGATCGACGTCGCCCTCGACTACCAGTTCAACAATCCGGAGACCTTCACCCGGGCCTGCCTGCGCGTCTTTGGCGCCACGCCGAGCCGGCTCCGTGCCTCCGGCTATCTCGACCCGCACCACTTGATGCCCGCGCTTACAGTGCAGCATCTCGACTATCTGGCGGACAACCGTGTGGCCCTGCGGCCCGTCTTCGTTCAGCGCCAGCCGCTGTCCCTGGTCGGGCTGATGACGTGGACCGGCGACGAGACCGCGCCCTGCGCCGATCTGTGGTCCCGGCTCGAGGCGGTCGTGGCGCGGCACGATGTGCTTGAGACGCCGACCGACCGGTATGGGCTCCGCTGGTATCCCCGGGGCTGGGCCCGCGATGGCTTCGCCTACCTCGCAGCGGTCCGCCTACCGGATGCTTCGGTCGATCTCACCGGCACCCCGCTGGCGCGCAAGACACTTCCCGGTGGTCCCTACGTCCGTTTCTCCCACGCCGGGCCGCCGGAGACGCTGGGCCTGCTGCTCGACTACGTCTATCACACGTGGTTGCCCAACGCTGGGCGCGACCTCGCAGCCCCCTTCGTGTTGGAGCACTGCGAGGCTCGTGGCATAACCTTGTTCTTTCCCCTCCGTCCGGCTTGACCATAAAACGGAAGAACGCCGAGTATTTTCAACGTACTGCGATTCCCTCTTGACCTCCTCCGTACAGGTGATTCAATTAGGGAAAGCCTATGCCAAGAAAGAGGGGGTACGATGATTGTCTACTTCAACGGTGCGACCATGCCCAAGTCGGAGGTGCGGATCTCGCCCGACGACCGGGGCTTTCTGATGGCCGATGGCGTCTATGAGGTTGTGGCGGCTGTGCGGGGGCGTTGGTTTCGGCTCGACGCTCATTTGGCGCGATTGAAACGGAGCCTGCGTGAGATCAAGCTGCGCGGCGTCGAGGCTCACACGCTGGGGCCGGTCGCGTCGGACTTGCTGCGACGTAACGACCTCACCGGGACGTACGCGAAGCTCTATATCCAGATCACCCGTGGGGCCGCGCCCCGCCATCACGCGTTTCCCCACGGGGCCGTCGAACCGACGGTCTATGCCACCGTCACGCCCTTCGTGCCGCCCGAGGATCGGTGGGCGGAGGGCGTCTCGGCGGTCACCGTGCCGGATACCCGCTGGTCCCGCTGCGACATCAAGTCGATCGCGCTGCTGCCTAACGTGCTGGCGAGTCAGGCCGCGGCGGAGGCTGGTGCCTACGAGGCGCTCTTCGCCCGCGACGGGATCGTGACCGAGGGCTCGCACACCAGTGCGCTGGTCGTCGTTGGCGGTGAGGTACTCACGCATCCCGGCGATCCTCACATCCTGCCGGGGGTGACCCGCGCGTGGGCCATGGAGGCGTGCCGTGCGCTGGATATCCCGATGCGTGAGGCGGAGGTCTCCGCCGCCGCGCTGCCGGATGCGGGTGAGATTATGCTCCTGGGGACGACCAGCGGCGTGATGCCCGTCGTCGAGGTGGATGGGGTGCCGGTAGGCGACGGCGCGCCGGGCGCCGTCACCCGCGCGCTTCAGGACGCGTTCCGGGAGGCGATGGGGCTCGATTGAGCAGATTCCCTCCGAGCACTGGGAACGCGTCGAACATCTGGAACGCGCCGGCACTCCCCATCGCTCCGAGGAGATTTGTAATCTCCGGATCATGCGCTAGGCCGGGGATTTCAAATCCCCTTCGAACATTGGGAAAGTGCCGAACATTGGGAACGCGTCGAACATCTGGAGCGCGCCGGCACTGTCCATCGCTCCGAGGAGATTTGTAATCTCCGGCTCACGCGTTAAGCCGGGGATTGTAAATCCCCTTCGAACATTGGGAAAGTACCGAGCATTGGGAACGCGTCGAACATCTGGAGCGCGCCGGCACTGCCCATCGCTCCGAGGAGATTTGTAATCTCCGGGTCACGCGTTAAGCCGGGGATTGTAAATCCCCTTTGAACATTGGGAAAGTACCGAGCACTGGGAACGCACCGAACATCTGGAACGCGCCGGCACTCCCCCTCGCTCCGAGGAGATTTGTAATCTCCGGATCATGCGCTAGGCCGGGGATTGCAAATCCCCTTCGAGCATTGGGAAAGTGCCGAGCATTGGGAACGCGTTGAACATCTGGAGCGCGCCGGCACTCCCCCTTGCTCCGAGGAGATTTGTAATCTCCGGATTAGCGTGACCCTGGGGGCTTTTCCCATTGCCGGGACCTCAGCCTTCTGTTAGGATCCATCCCACCGACTAACCAGCAAAGGATAATCATCATGCAAGCGACCTCAAAGCGGTCCTGGATCCACCGGATGCCGTTTTTCTACGGGTGGATCGTCGCGGCCGCCGGTACCCTCGGCCTGATCATGACCCAGCCGGGCCAGAGTCCGGTCCTCTCGATCTTCACCGACGCCTTTATCGAGCACCTGAACCTCAGCCGGTCCCTGACCAGCACCCTCTTTACTATCGGGACGGTGGTGGCGGGGCTCAGCCTCTCCTTCTGGGGCGAGCAGATCGACCGCCACGGCCCCCGGACCATGGTCGGGGTGATCACCGGGCTGTTCGGGATCTCGTGCTTGTATATGGGCATCGTCCGGAACGCGTGGATGCTGGGCGTGGGCTATGTGCTGCTCCGGATGCTGGGTGCCAGCGCGCTGATGCTCGTCGCCAGTAACGTCATCAATCAATGGTGGGTTGAGCGCCGGGGGACCGTGACGGGCATTTCGGGGGTGGTTGTCGCCCTGGTTGGGATGGGGCTCTTCACCAACATGGTGCATGGTCTGCTCCAGCGCTTTGACTGGCGGATGACCTACGTGATCCTTGGGGCGATGGAGCTGCTGGTGATGCTGCCCCTGGGCTTATTGCTCTTCCGGGATTGCCCGGAGGATCACGGCCTGAGGCCGGATGGGCAGCGCGATGGACTGGGCGATGCGGATGAGAGAGCCGAGGCGCCGGTCAGCTGGACCCGGGCGCAGGCGTTGAGGTCCCCGGCGTTCTGGGTGACGGTGGGGTCGTTTGCCACGAATTCGCTGGTGGGGACCGGCCTCTACTTCCACATGGTCAGTATCTTCGAGGCCCAGGGCCTGACCTCCGAGGTTGCGGCGGCGGTCTATCTGCCCATCTCGGTGACCTCGGCCGTGGTCCGGCTGGGCAGCGGCTACCTCGCCGATCGCATCCCCATCCGCATCCTGCTGGCGGTGGGGCTCGTCGCGATGTCCGGCGTCCTAGGACTCGCGCAGATTATCGACGGCACGTCCCTGGCGGTGGTCTACGGGGTGCTGATGGGTCTCAGTGGGGGGATCACAGGCGTCGTGGGGAGCGTGATCTGGGCCGATTACTTCGGACGCCGCCATCTGGGCAGTATCTCGGGGCTGGCGACCAGCATCAGCCGGATCAGTTCCGCTTTGGGCCCGCTGCCCCTGGCGCTGGCGTTCGACCTGCTGGGCGGCTACGGCCTGGCGCTCAAGGTCGAGATGGCGATCCCGCTGGTGCTGGCCGCGCTCAACCTTGTTGTGAAGCCCCCGAGCTGAGAATTACGATTCCCAACACCAATACACCGATACTGAGCAGTACTTTCTGTTTCATCACAGTCTCCTTTGCGTTCTGACTAGGGTTGAAGGGTCTGTGTTGAGAAGCGTTGGGTTCTTGATCTGGGTGCTCCTCAATCCTGCCTATAGTGTATCGAAGATGGGCTGTGGCCGTCTCAGGCAGCGGGGGGAAATGACAGTCCTTCCACGGTGGGATTGTTCCCCTGGTCACCTGACCAGGAAAAACAGTGCCGGGGACGTGCTGAAAATCAGTGCCGGGGACTTGCTGAACTTCGCAAGTCCCCGGCACTGATTTTGATGCCGCTATCTCTACTCGGTAAAGATCATGCTCTCCACAATGGGCATCACGGTCGCGGCGACCGCTGCGTTGCCCTTGAACCGGTCTGGGAATCCGCTGATCATATCGTTGACGATAATCCACAGCTCGGGATTCTCGGGATGCTGGATCACGTACCGGACGAGCTGGATCTCCTCGCTCACCTGGTCGATCTCGGTCGTCAGGGTGGTGCCGTTGCGCTCTAAGCTTTCCGACGTCGTCGGCTCGGGATAGACCCGGCGGAGCTGGGCCTCCGGCCCGACGATGACCTCCACCGTCGCTGCCGGATACGTGGGTGGGGCGCCCGGTGAGGGCGGCCCGCTCTGCGCGAAGCGGTCGGCCCACGCAGCCGGGAAGAGCATCACGTTCTCCACCATCGGCCAATCGTCCGGCGTGCCTGGGCCTTGGATCGCTAACGATTGGGTCATCCAATCGCTGGGATAGGCGAGCGCAAATCCGTACGTGTCGTTGACGAAGCGCTGCCAGCCCTCGCGGATCACCGGGCCCGGATTCGTGCTCTCGGGATCCCGCGGGTTGGGGGCGGTCGGCGGTTCGTTCTCTTCATCCGCCCTTCGCACGAAGACCACCCGCTCGCCGGACGCGTGATAGGTGTAGACCTGGTCATCGACCGCCAGCTCGATGACGTACCCCGGCGTGATGACCTGCGCGTACATTTTGCCCGGTTCCGGCACGCCCAGGCTGGCGTCGGGGAACGTCGCCTCTGTCACGTCGCGGAGGGTGATGGCCGACTCGCTGACGTCCAGCCGCGCTGCCAGGTCGGCACGGGCCTGCGCCACGCGTGCATCCGTGTCGGGTTCCACGCAGTCGTCGGAACCCTCCCCGTCCGCCGGACAAAGGGAGGGGGCGGTTGAGGACTCGGACTCTTCCACGTTCTCTGGACCGACCGAGAATTCGGCATAAGCGGTCTTTTCGTAGTCCTCGGCGCCCCAGGTCAGCCGGTAGCGTCCGGCGTCGAGTATGCCGGTCCAATCCATGATCCACTCCGTCTCGCCGGCCTCTACCCGATCCAAGGAGACCACGTTGGCGGTCGCCCGTAGCTTGTCCGTTTTCAGATTGATCAGCTTCATCTGGGCGTTGAACTGTTTATCGCCCTCAAAGGCGCGGCGGCCCTCGTTTTTCACGCCCAGCTCGATGTCGACCTCATATCCGTCGCCGGTTGTCTCCTTGACGCTGATCTGGGTCTCAAAGCGCAGTATCGGCTGCGGGTCGGCTGACGCCTGCTGCCCTGGGGAGCAGGCAGCCACCGCCATCAGCATCAGGGCCAATATCATCAGCGCCCGCAGGCGCCGTCCAAACGTTTGATTGTGGCTGTGAGCCATCATTGCGTAACCTCCGTGTCGTCTAAACTGTGGGTCTGTGCTTGCTTGACTGTGATCCTAGTGTAACGGAGGACGCAGGGTTGAGCGTCGAGCGCCCGGGGGAAATGGATCTCCTGCGATCGTAGGATTGGCGACCTGGTCACCCGACCAGGTCGCGTCGATCGAGACCTATCTCAAACGTTCAGAGGAGATGTGCCATCCCCGGCTCGTTGCGATTGCGGCCTGTTTACGGTGTCATTGAGACGTCGATGATCTTCCACTCGCCGTCGCGTTTTGCCAGCGTGATCTCGCGCACCGAGGGGGTCTCGTCGCCGCTCCACCAGTAGAAGTAAACGCGCACGGTGGCCCGGTCGTCCTCGACCGTCGCCGCCTCCACGGTGAACCGCTCGGGGATATCCTGGGCCAGCAGGAACGGGTCGGCGCCGCCGATCTCAAAGGAGGCCAGCGTCTCGTCGACCTCCTCGATCATGGACTCGGCGAGATAGGGGCTCGCCCGGTAGGCCTTGTCGACCAGAGGGTTGCCGGGATACCCGATGTACCAGCGGTAGAACTGGTTGGTGACCTCTGTGGGGCTGAGGGGCGGCTCTTGGGGACCGAGCAGCCCGCATCCGGCCACCAGGAAGAGGCCGACCAGCAGCGCCAATCGAAGGCGCAGAGATAGTATCGTGGGCACGTCGCCGTCAGGGTCTTTTTTCATCGTTCTCTCCAGGTCAGTGTGGCTATGAGGTTCGAGGGTTCGGTCTGCTCAGGTGTCCAGCAGATGTTCTTGGAGCGCCACGGACACAGCCTCGGTTCGGCTGGTCACCTCCAGCTTGGACAGGATGTTGCTGACGTGGGTCTTGATCGTCGACAGCCCGAGGAAGAGCTCGGCGGCGATCTCGGGATTGGTCATCCCTTCCGCCATCAGGGCCAGCACCTCCCGCTCTCGCTCGGTCAGATCGTCGCCCAGCTTGGGCCCCCGGCGGCTGGCCGTGAAGAGCGCCCACGCGGCTTCGGAGGCCAGAGCCGGGTTGCCGGCGTGGGCCGTGCGGATAGCCTCCGCCAGTTCCTCCGCGCCGATGTCCTTGAGCAGATAGCCCCGTGCGCCGGCGTCGAGGGCTTCGGTGACCAGATCCTCCTCCTTGAAGCTCGTCAGCGCGATGACGCACGCGTCGGGATCGCGGTCGAGCAAGGCCCGGGTGGCCTCCACACCGTCCATTCGCGGCATCTTCAGGTCCATCAGCACCACGTCAGGATCGACCTGGGCGTAGACGGCCTGGGCCTCCCGGCCGTCGGCGGCCTCCCCGACCAATTCCAGGTCGTCGTAGATCAGCAGGAAGGTGCGCAGGCCGTTGCGCACCATCGCGTGGTCGTCGACCAGCATGATGCGGATGCTATCAGATGGTGACGTTTTTCGGTTCATCATACCTCCAATTGATCGAAGCGGCTGTCGCCTATGCGATCCTCGTAAGGTTTGTCATTTGTCTGACCGTATCCCCCTCTGAGCAATGTGTAGCAAGGGGTGATAATGGGTGGTAAGGTATGACACGATACCCTCATACCTCTGCATTCTTCTCGGGCTCCCACCGGACCGTGAGCGTCGTCCCCGCGCCCGGCTCGCTCTCGATCGCGATCGTCGCGCCGATGGCCTCGGCCCGCTCGCGCATGGTCTGCAGCCCGAAGTGATCGCCCGCGACCTCGCCGATGCGGAAGCCCTGCCCGTCATCCCGGACGCGAACGCACACCGCCTCGCTTGTGTCGCCGACGGAGCCCAGCTGCACCGAAATGCGGTCGGCCCGGGCGTGCTTGGCGACGTTATTGACCGCCTCCTGGGCGATGCGGTAGAGCGCGATCTTGACGTCCGGGGGGAGGGGCGGGATCGCCTCCAGATCCAGATCGATCTCCATATCGGCGCGGGCGGCTACGGCCTTGGTCAGATGGCCCAATAACGTCTCCAGGTCGGCCTTCATCAGCGCCGTGGGGCGCAGCTCCATCAAGAGGGTGCGCATCTCCGCCTGTGCGCCTCGCGTCAGCCGCCGCAGGGTTACAAGCTGGCGCTCGGCCTCCTCGGGGTTGCGCGCCCACAGCGTGGGGAGTACGTCGGCGATCAGACTGGCGGTGAAGAGCGTCTGGCTGACGGCGTCGTGGAGCTCCCGCGCCAGCCGGTTGCGCTCGGCGGCGGCGGCCGCCTCCTCGGCCTGCTCGTAAAGGCGCGCGTTCTCGACCGCCAGGCCGGTCTGGCGGCCTATAGAGGCCAGCGTCGACCGTTCCTCGGGCGTCAACGCCCGGGGCGTAGCGGTCACCAGATTGATCACACCGAGGAGCTCGTCCTTGGCGATGAGCGGGATGGAGATCACCGACGCGATCGCGTCGTCCTGAAGCGCGCGCTTCAGGGGGCCGAGCGGGTAGTCGGCGACCTGCCGTGTCGCCGGCTGCCCGGCGTCGCGGGCGACCGAGGCCAGACTGGCGCGGAGCGGCACGGTGCGAACCTGCGCGATAAATGCCTCCGAGAACCCCTCATAGGCCATCAGGTGCAGCCTCTCCCCCTCCAGCCGGAGCGCCGCGCCCGCATCCACGTCCATCGCCGCCATCGTTTGGCGCAGGGCCGAGGCCAGGATCTCCTCCAGTTCCAGGGACTGGCTCACGACCGTTGCCACGGCGTTGACGGTGGCGAGCTCCCGGGTGCGGTCGGCCACCCGCTGTTCCAGGTGGGCGTAGGAGGCCTGCAGCTCCTGCGCCATCGTGTTGAACTGCGCGGCGAGGGTCTCCACCTCGTCCCCGGTATGGACCTCGATCGTCTGCTCGAAGTGCCCGTCCGCCACGGCCTTCGCGGCCTCGGTCAGCCGCCTCAAGGGCTGGGTGATCCGCTGCGCGCCCAGGGCGATGGTGGCGACGGGCACCAGCGTGCCCAGGATCAGCAGTGCCAACGTGCCGTAAGTGTAGGGACGGCTGATGGCGATGGCCTGAGACCAGGGCTCCTCGGTGATCAGCGCCCACGAGGTGTTGGGGACGGGCGCGTAGCCGGCGACGACGTCCGGATCGTCGGGGCGCCAGATCGGTGCGGTGCGCAGTGCTCCGACCCTCCCCTGGAGCGCGCGGCGTACCGACACATACTCCGACGCGTCCTCGCCGATGAGGAAGGTATCCGTGTGGAAGATGATGCGTCCCTTGCCGTCGACCAGGCACGCGGCCTCCTGTCCGGCAAGCTGACTGCCCGCTTCCGGGTCCAGAGAGACGCGCCGCCCGATGTAGAGCTCCCAGATGTGACGGTAGAACGCACTGGTCCGGGTGGCCTGCCGCTCGATGCGGAAGAGACCTACCACGGCGCTCTGGACGTCATTCACGCCGTCCTCGACCGGACGGGAGAGTGCGATGACGTCTGTGTCGTCAAGAAGATCGGACCGGATGTCCGTGAAGCCCAAAGGATCCCCTTCTAAGGGGGTCGGGCGGGCTGCCGGTTCGGTCAGGGTGGGTAGGACCTGACCTTGCATCTCGGAGAGGGTTGGCACCGTGCCGACGACCGTCGCCTCGTCGTCCAGGATCAGGACGCCCAGGTCGAAGACCCCCAGATCCCCCACGGGCCACCGTGCTTCGAGATCGCTCGCCTGGGGTAGTGCGTTCGTGAAGGGCGCCGTTGGACCCAGCGTTCCCAACGGGACCCGGTACGATGCCAGGTCGGTCGCGAGCTGGCTGGCGAGCAGATGGGTGCGGTCCTGGCTCTGCGCGAAGATCAGATCCTGGCTCGCCTGCCGCGAGGCAGTGAACACCAACACCGTCACGGCGCTCAGGATAATCGTCGTGGGAATCAGGAACCAGGTGATCATCTTGATCTGCAGCCCGCGCCGGGCGGGCAGGAAGCGTCGGGTCGATCGGTTCACAGTGTCCGTCCGTTTGTTCGGTGGTACGCCATCGGATTGTACGATCGTGACATCGTTCAGTATAACCCAGCCCGATGCAAAGGGAAGTGACATCCGCCCCCAATGTTCAAGGGGTAGATTCTTCGTGCAGACAGGGCCCTCTTAATTTTTGGGCTGGATATCCAAATATTTGATATATTCCCAAATATATTGGTAAATCACTTGACAAAAACGAAAATATTCGCTATCATGATCATGAATTTGGGAGGTGATACCTATGCGTAAGACGTTGGAGCATTGCCCCTCGTGTGGAGGGGACCTGGTGGTGACCCGGATGAGCTGTCCGGCGTGTGGGACGGTGATTCAGGGACAGTGGGCTACGTGCAAGTTCTGCCAGCTTTCGCCGGCCCATACCCGGCTGCTGGAGGCCTTTGTGCGCGCCCGTGGGAACGTGAAGGAGATGGCACGCGATCTGGATGCGTCCTATTGGACGATCCGCAAACAGCTCGACGAGCTGATTGCCGCCCTGGGCTACGAGCCCGAGCCGGCACCGCCGGAGGATCCCGACGAGCGGCAGTTGGAAATCCTCGATGCGTTGGATCGCGGCGATCTGACCGCGTCGGAGGCCGCCCGGCAGCTGCAGGCACTGGAGTAAGACGGGCCGTCGAGCCCGTCGCCGATTGACATTCATCAGACAAAGGAGACGATCATGAGCGAGCAAAGAATCAAGATCCTGAGCATGTTGGAAGAGGGCAAGATCACCGTGGATGAGGCGCTGACCCTGCTGTCGGCGGTGGAGGACGTGGATGAGGAGCCGTCGGCCCTATTCCCTCCTGAACCCCCAAGCCGGCCGTCGCGCCCGCCCCATGCCGAGTTCCGGATCCCGGAGATCAACATCCCCGAGATCCATATCCCGGACGTCGGGGCGATGTTTCCCGAGGGATTCCCGTTTCATCATCAGGGAGCCTCACAACACGTGGGGACGATGCACTACGGCGGGGCGGATATGCACGGCGCGGTGCTCAAGCACACCGACTTCACCGATGCCAAGTTGGAAGGGGCCCAGCTTCAGGGCGCGGACCTGAGCCGCGCGGATCTCTCGGGCGCCGATCTCCGGGGCGCTAACCTCCAGGGTGCGGATCTGAGCCGCGCGGACTTGTCAGGGGCTGACCTGCGGGAGGTCAATTTTCAGGGCGCGGATTTGAGCCGGGGGACCTTCTGTTGCGTCGACGTCCGAAGTGCCAATCTGCAGGGCATCGATCTGAATCGGGCGGATCTGACGAACGCTGACTTCCGGGGGGCGATCCTGTACGGGTCCGATCTCAGCGGCAGCGATCTGTCCGAGGTCGATTTCCGAGGGGTGGTCCACCCGGGCCTCTCCCTGAGCGGGGTTGCGATGCCGGGACTGAAGTACCGGCCGGATATGGATCTTTCCGATGCGGTTGAGGCGTACGAGGGAGCGTCGGCTGACGCGCCGGTGCCTGCCGATGCGGACGCGCATGCTGAGGCGGAGGCCTCCGCTGCTGAAGAGCCCGAGCTTGACGCGTCCCCGATGGCGTCGGAATCTGTGAGCCCGGAGGTGCCCGAGCCTGGGGACGCGGTGGAGCCGGAGGCCGATTCGACCGAGGGCGATGACAGCTCGGAACGGCCGCACCGGCGGGGTGGCCTCTTCTCGGGACGGCGTAGCTCGTAGCGTGACGATCACTGTGCCCGGCCCGGACACCCTGCGGGACGATGGCGAGGGTGAATCCCGGCCCCGGGCTGCCCGCAAGTGTCGTGATCAAGCATCTCAAGCGCGCGGACGACGCACTGCTCTTCCCACCGCGCCGGCAGTTTCTCAATGAGCTGGCCAGCCTTCATTTTCTCCGTGACTTGCCCGGCGCGTATGGGCCTTGTCTCTACGCCAGCGATGCTGCCGAACGGTTGATGGTGATTGAGGACCTGGGCGAGGGGCCATCCCTACAACTGCATCCAGACCGACGGCACCCTGAAGCTCTTCGACTTCGAGTTTGCCGGCCTGGGTAACGGCTTGATCGACGTGGTGGGGGCCCGGATGGCGTTTCCGGTTGCCTATCACGGACGGCGCCTGCCGGCCCCCGTCGTCGAGGCATTGGAGAGCAGCTACCGGGTCGAGCGCCTGACGACGATCCCGCAGGCGGCCGAGCCGGACTTCTTCAGTTCCGCCCTGGCCCACGCGTGCGCCCATTGGGCCCTGACCAAGCTCTGGGGTTTCTGGGAAAATTATCTGCGCGACCGCCTTGTCCAGGGACCCGACTACGACGCGCAGGACGGCTGGGACCCGGAGCGGGCTGCCTACTTCCGGCAGATGATCTTCATCTATCTCTTCACCTTTGTCGAGACCACCCGCCGGTGGGCGTGCTTGCCCACGCTGCGTTCCGTGATGGAGAGGGTGAGGGACGCCCTGCGCGGCCACTGGCCTGACCTGGAACCTTGGCCGCTGTATCCTGCTTTCGCCGGCTGGATGTCGTTGTAATCTTGCTTGCGCACATCCCCGCATTTCTCCAACCCTCCGGTCTCTGCTATACTGGGGTCCGTAAGGCGTTTGCTTGTAGGCGTTTGCTTGTAGGTATTCGTTTGTAGTAGGCGTCTTCAGCGCCGTTGAGTGCGGTCGCCTACTATGGATGATGGTGTTATGGTGTGTAGCCCTGCGTATTAAGGGGAGCTGCGCTTCGAGTGCAGAGGAGGATCGTCATGCCTATCCCGGTGGAGGAGCTAACGGTCACAGAGGTTTATCCGGTGCGGGTCGGGACCCGCCGCGAGCTGTTCGTCGACCGCACCCTGATCGACCGGCTTCGCGGTTCGGCGCGGCTGACCCTCCACCATCCCACCCCCCGGGAGATCGTGATGGTTCACGACGCGCCCTGGGAGGGGAACACCAGCGCGTATCACACCATCTTCCGCGATGGGGACCGGGTGCGGATGTTTTACCGTGGCTCGCAGGGCGACCCCGAATCGTCCGAGCAGGGCCACCGGCCCGTGACCTGTTACGCGGAGAGCGAGGACGGCATCCGTTGGACGAAGCCCGAGCTGGGCCTGGTGGATTTCAACGGCTCTACCGCGAACAACATCCTCTGGGACGGGGTGGGCGCCCATAACTTCACACCGTTCAAGGATCCGAACCCCGAGGCCGATCCGCAGGCCCGGTACAAGGCCGTGGGCGGGCTGCGCCGCGAGGGCGGTCTCTTCGCCTTCGGCTCGCCCGACGGGATCCGCTGGCACCGGCTGGGCGACGTGCCGATGATCACCGGCGGCACCTTCGACTCGCAGAACGTGGCTTTCTGGGATGCGGAACGCGGAGCGTACCGGGCGTACGTGCGCGATTTCCGTGGCGGGGAGGGACCCTTCGAGGGCGTGCGGGATATCAAGACCTGTACCTCACCGGACTTCGTCCACTGGACCGATCCGGTCTGGCTCGACTACGGGGATGCACCGGATACCCATCTCTACACCAACCAGGTGCGGCCCTATCCGAGGGCGCCGCACCTCTTCATCGGGTTTCCCACGCGCTTTCTGCCCGACCGCGAATCGCTGACCGAGAGCCTGTTGATGACCAGCCGGGACGGGCGGCACTTTCACCGCTGGGACGAGGCTTGGATCCGTCCGGGGCTTAACCCGGCCCGCTGGCACAACCGCAGCAACTACGTCTGGTACGGCATGATCCGGACCCCATCGGCGGTGCCGGGATCGCCGGACGAACTCTCGTTCTACAGCAACGAGCACTATTATGAGGCGGGTGGGGGGCGCGTCCGCCGGTACACGCTGCGCATGGACGGCTTCGTCTCCGTGCGCGCCGGTTACGACGGCGGAACGCTGGTCACCCGCCCCCTGGTCGCCGTGGGGCGGCGGCTCGCGCTCAACGTGGCCACCTCGGCGGCAGGCAGCGTCAGCGTCGAGCTCCAACGCATCGACGGGCGCCCGCTGCCCGGTTTCACGCTGGACGACTGCGAGCCCTTCTACGGCGACGCCCTCGATCGCACCGTCCGCTGGAACGGCGCACCCGACCTCCCGCCTCTGTCAGGCCAACCTATCCGCCTCCGGGTGGCCCTCCGTGACGCCGACCTCTACGCCATCCAGTTCCGCGCCGCAGCGTAGGTCATTCAAAATTCAGAATTCACAATTTGCAACGCTTGATCCTCACCAGAAAGGACCCTACCTATGACCGTCCGACCGATACTCAAACTGGGCAATCCCCAGCTCTACGAGATTGCCGAGCCGGTGCAGCCGTCCGAGCTGCCTGCGATGGTCCCGGTGATCGAGGACCTGCACGACACGCTGATGGACTTCCGCGATCGGATGGGGGCCGGGCGCGCCATCGCAGCGCCGCAGATTGGGGTGCCGAAGCGGCTGGTCTATATGCACGTCACCGAACCGGTGGCGTTCATCAATCCCCGATTGGAGGCCCTCAGCGCGGAGATGATCACGCTGTGGGACGACTGTATGTCCTTCCCCGAGCTGTTGGTGCGGGTGCAGCGCCATCGCCGCTGCCGCATCGTCTACCGCGATCGGGACTGGCAGTCCCGTACGATGGATCTGACTGACGACCTCTCGGAGCTGCTCCAGCACGAGACCGACCACCTGGATGGGATCCTGGCCGTCGACCGGGCCTGCGGCGAGCATCCGCTGGCCTGGCGCTCCGCGCGGCATTGGGTCACGTGAGGAACAGTGCCGGGGTGAGAAACAGTGCCGGGGACTTGCTGAAGTGCGCAAGTCCCCGGCACTGTTTCTCACGTCTGGCTGCGTTTCAGCGCCCAGGCGCGGATGTCGGACCGTTTGGCCACCTCGGTGCAGAGCAGCTTGGGATCCGGGATGATATCGACCCGCCCTAGATCCAGGCGGTCGGCGTCCCAGCAGGTCTGCACCGTGACGTGTGCCTCGGTCAGACCGTCGGTGTGATGCTTGCAGGCGTAGGTGAGATGCGCGAACGCCTCGTCGTCGAGCGAGAGGTAGCGGTCGCGCAGGGTTTGGACCATCTCGGCGGCGCGCGCGCCGTGACCGGGATCGTGCCCGTCGTTCTGCCGCATCACGTCGTGGAACAGCCCGAAGAGGGCGACCACTTCCACGTCGGCGCCGGTCTCCCGCGCCAGCCGCAGGCCGTTGGCCCGGACGCGCATCCAGTGGCTGAAGCCGTGGATACCGTTCCAGTTAAGGGCGTAGATCGCGCGCAGGTGCGCGACGAGGGCGCGATCGACGTCCGGTGGGATCAGGGTATTCATCTCATCTCCCTCTTGCTTTTGTGCGTCTGTGGCTACTATGTCTATAGCCACTATAGTGAAAATCCGGGATTGCGCAACGCGACGCAATCCCGGGCTCTGTGTCAATCGATCTGGTGCTTAGGCCGGGACGCGATCCCGCTCCTTCGCTGCCTCAATGATCCGGTCGGCAATATCGTCCGGCACCACATCGTAGCGGTCGAACTTGAGCGTGAAGATGCCGCGACCCTGCGTGAGGTTCCGCAGGTCGGTAGCGTACCCCCGCACCTCGGCCAAGGGGACCTCGCCTTCCATATGGCGGTAGTGACCGCGCACGAGCATCTCGCGGATCATCCCCCGGCGGCGGCCGATGTCGGCGACCACGCTGCCCACGTACGCCTCGGGCACGTTGACGTTCAGCTGCATGATCGGCTCCATCAGGGCCGGCGACGCTTTGGGGATCAACTCCCGGACGCCGATACCGCCCGCAGCCTCGAAGTCGATGGCCGCGGAGTCCACGTCGTGGTAGTCCCCGTCCAGCAGTGTGACCAGCACGTCGGTGACCGGATACTCGGCCAGGACGCCCTCGTCCAGCGCACTGCGGACGCCCACCTCAACGGGCCGCACGAACTCGCGCGGCAGGTTGGCGGGCGGGGACTCGTCGGCAAAGACGACGCCCTCCTCCTCCGCGTCCTCCGGCAGGGGCTCGATACCCAGCTCGATGCGGGCGTAGTGCCCGTGCCCGCCGGACTGCTTGCGGTACGTGATGGTTGTCGAGACCCCGCGCCGGACGGTCTCGCGGTAGGAGACCTGCGGCAGGCTCACCGCCGGGTGGAGCCCGAACTCGCGGCGCAGCCGCTCCACGGCGACCTCCAGGTGCAGCTCGCCCATCCCGGAGAGCGTCATCTCCCCGGTCTCCGGATCGAACTTCTGGATCAACGTGGGATCCTCGTTGCAGAGCCGCTTGACCGCGTTGTAGAGTTTCTCCCGGTCTTCGGTCGACGTGGCCTTGAGCGCCACCGAGATCACCGGCTCCGGAAACTCGAACGACTCGAAGACGATCGGATGTTCCGGATCGCAGAGCGTGTCGCCGGTGATGGCCGATTTCATCCCGACCAGGGCGACGACGTCGCTGGCGGCCATGGTTTCGACCTGCTCGCGGCTGTTGGCGTGCATCCGGTAAATGCGTCCTATCCGCTCGACCTCGTCGGTCCGGGGGTTGTAAATGGTATCCCCGGAGTGCATTGTGCCGGAGAAGACCCGCACCCAGGTCATATGTCCGACGTACGGATCGACGACGATCTTGAACGCCGAGGCGCAGAAGGGCGCTTCCGGGTCGTCGGGTCGCTTCAGCACCTGGCTCTCGTCGCCGGGATAGTGCCCCTCCATCGGCGGCAGATCCAGCGGAGAAGGCAGGTAGTCGACGATCGCGTCGAGCAGCGGCTGAATGCCGATATGCACCTTCGAGGCGCCGCACAGCACCGGGACGATGTCCCCTTCCAGGGCCGCGCTCCGCAGCCCGGCCTTCAGGGTCTCCAGGTCCGGCTCCTCACCTTCGAGCCGCTGCATCAGCAGCTCGTCGTCCAGCTCACAGATCGAGTCGATCAGTGCCTCCCGCGCGTCGTGAACCTGGTCCGCCATCTCCGCCGGGATCTCCCCGTCGGTGGTGACCATTTCACCGTCCTCCCAGAGGATCGCGCGCTCGCTCAGCAGATCGACCATCCCCCGGAACGACTCCTCGCTTCCGACGGGCAGTTGAATCGGCATGGCGTTGGGCGTCAATCGCTCGTGCACCTCGCCCAGCACCCGGTTGAAATCCGCGCCGGTGCGGTCTAGCTTGTTGACGTAGATGATGCGGGTCAGATCCTCGCGGTTGGCGTGGTTCCAGACCGCCTCGGTCTGCGGCTCCACACCGCCGACGCCGCACAGGATCATCACCGAGCCGTCGATCACGCGCAGCGACCGGACCACCTCGGCGGTGAAGTCGATGTGCCCCGGCGTGTCGATGATATTGATCCGGTTCTGGTGCCAGTGGCAGGCGGTCGCGGCCGACATAATCGTGATGCCGCGCTCCCGCTCCTGGTCCATCCAGTCCAACTGCGTGCTGCCCTCATCGATACTGCCGGTGCGGTGGATCCGCCCGGTGTGATAGAGAATCGCCTCGGACGTGGTCGTCTTGCCGGCATCCACGTGGGCAAAGATCCCGATAATGCGTACTCTGTTAAGTGGTGCTTCCTTATTTGGCATACTGCCCCCTCATTTCCTTGGCGACGGTTCTCCCCCCCAACCCTCACCGCTACGGTCGCCGGCGCGCGGTGAACGGTCGTTGGCACAAAAAGGACCCCGCTGCTTCCGCACGCGAGGTCTCACGTACTACTTTCCAGGGATGAGTATAGCAGATTCCGCCCAATCGTCAAGCGAAGAATTTCCGTGGGGCACGGCTCCCCCATGCTTCCAGCCCCCGTCCAGGGGGCGTCGGCGCGGAAGCTTGTACTTTTGCAGAGCCTGATGTCAATCTATGCACGAAGGCCGCCCGAGTAACCTCTGACGGCCTTCGCGTCCTCACCAACGAGTCATCCCCGCAAATAGGATGCCGCGTTTCCCTTCTCTATCTATTCAAGATCAACGGCAGGTAGATGGTCCGGTGACTGAAGATGGATCCGTCAACCAGGGTGGCCGCGATCGTACCCTCATCGAGATCCCCTCGGCTCAGCGCGATCGTCGTCTCCGACACGCCTTCGCGCAGCGTCGCCCGCAGCGTCAGCAGCGGGACCGCCTCGGTCAAGGCTTCCGCCCCGGCGATGGAGAGGTGCATCGAACCTGGATCGTTCAAGTTGGCGGCGGACGTCCAGGTGGCTCCCAGTGTGCCTAACGTGACCGCGTCGGGCGTGATTGCCTCCACGTCGTAGGTGAGCGTCAGGTCGATGCCGTGGACCGCTGCGCCCTGCGGATCGAGCCAGACGGTCGTCGTCACGGCGCCGGTGGGGTCCGGACTTGCGTCCCTGACCTGGACGATCGCGTTGCCGCTCGCCTGCCGCGCGCGCATCGCGCCGGTCGGCGCCCAGTTTCCGCTGGGATCGCCGATCAGCACGGCCGTGAAGTCCTGTCCGCTCACGTCGCTGCTCAGATCGGTGTACGTGCGCTCTGTGGGGCTGAACGCCCACATCTGACCGGCGCCCTGGAAGGGCAGGGTGCTCAGCCCGGCGGCATGCTCCAGGATGTAGAAGGCGTCCATCGACGTGACGCCGTTTTTCTGATTGACGTCCGCAGCGGTGACCGCGTGCCCGCTCAGGGTGATGAGGCCCGCGTCGTGCTGGAGCGCCAGGGAGGCGTCGTACGCGCTGATGCCGTTGGCCCCGTCCGATTTCTCCGGCGTCAGGGTGTAGTCGTCCGCTTCGGCCCCGCGTACCACGTATTGACCGTTGGTATCGGTGGTGCCGGCGTAGAGCCGGTCGCCCGCCAGCGTGAGCTGGGTGTTAGAGACGCCCGTGTTATCCTTCCAGAACCGCACGGTGCCGGCGACGTCGTAGACCAGGCTGACGGCGAAGGATCCGTCGGTCGACGCGACCTGGATGGCCCCATCGTTCAACGAGATATCGGTGAGTCCCAGCGCGCTGGTGTCGCCCGATGCGCCCAGCACCTCGAACTCGACGTAGGCCAACACGCCCGAACCGCTGGTCGTGCTGCCGCCGCCGGCCATAGTGATCCTGATCTCGCCGGTCGTGCTGGTGTTGGCCTCCACGCTCCAGCCCGGCGTCAGGCTGCCGGCGCTGGCGTCCTGGGCGCTCAGCACGCTGCTGTCAAAGGTGACGGTCAGGCTGGCGGCGCCCAGGCCCTCCACGTCGGCGGCGTGGATCGGCACCTGAAGGACGTCGTGCTGTCCGCCGCCGGTGTCGGGCATGCTCAGGGTGACGATCTCGCTTTCATACGTGAAGCTCTGCAGCAGGGTGTCGCTCTGATCGTCGGGGTTGGTCACCGTCACGTCGACGACCGCCGGATAGTGGGCGGGCGTGGTGCAGGTGATCTGGCTGCTGCTGACCACCGTGGCGTCCTCGGCCACCGCGCCGCCCAGGGTGACCGTCGCACCGGCCTTGAAGTTGCTGCCGGAGAGAACGACCGCCGTCCCACCGGACGCCGGCCCGTGGTTCGGGCTGACCGTCGTGATGACCGGGGTATCCTGGACCAAAACCTGATAGGGGTAGGCCGCTCGGCCGTCGCGGGCGGTGCTCACCCCATCGCCGGCCTCGATGTAGTACTCCATGCCGGGCGAGTTTATCTGCGCGCCCTCGATGGTGGCCGAATAGCGGTCGCCGCTGGTGTTGACCATCGTTTTACTGAGATAGCTTGTCGCGCCAATGGCCCGGTAATAGAGCGTGACTTTGTGCACCGCCACGTTATCTGTGACGTCCGCGTGGAGCGTGAGGGACAGGCCGGGGGGCGCCTCGGTGGTCGGCGTGTGGTCGATCACGGGCGCGATCGTGTCCACCGGCGTGCCCGTCGCGACGTTGGACGGATCCGACTCGCTCATATCCGACTTGACGACGGTGAACTTGTAGGTGTAGGCTGCCCTGGATCGACGTTGGTGTCCTGGTAGGTGCGCTCGCCGGGGGGGATGATGCTCTCGTTGAGGCGGGTGTAGGTCCCGGAGATGGACGTCGACCGGTAGAGGTTGAAGCCGGAGAGCAGGTCGAAGTCGTCCTGCGTCCACATCAGATCGACGTAGCCCTCACCGCCGGTCGCCTGCAGGTTCATCGCCTCACTGCCGGAGGTGATGACCTCGAAGCGGAAGCGCTCCGTGTCGTCGCCGGTGACCAGCCAGGGATCGTCGGCGGCCACGGCGCCCGCGATGCGCATAAACTGGTAGCCGTCGCCGGTGATCGGGGTGATGTTGACCGTGCCCACCCAGGTGCGGGGATCCCGCCAGCCGCCGTCGATACCGGTGACCGTGTAGTCGGTCTCCGGCACGTCGGGCCCGAAGGAGACGGCGGGCTGAACCGTGGTGTCCATATCGCGGTTGAATGAGACCGTGAACGTCACCGTCTCCGCGCCCACCTCGAGGGTGTCCGTCTGGGCGTCGGTGGAGAACCGCACGTCGGCTACGAAGGGATAGGCGCTCTCAGGCGCTTCGGTGAGGATGGGTTGGTAGACGTAGAGTCCCTTGTTGAAGTCGTCCGCGCTGTCGATGATGGCCCCGGGCGGCCTGCCGTCCTCACCGCCGTAGATGAGGTCGGTCGCCGTGGTGCCCCAGTAATTGCCGTTGATGTAGCGCCGGTAGCCCCGGTTGGCCTGCACGTCGAACTGCATCCAGTGTTCGACGTTGGGGTCCCACCAGACGTTGAGGAAGGCGTTGTTGCGCAGCTTGTTAAAGGTGCCTTCGGCAATGATCTGCTGCCGCTCGGCCTCCAGCGCAGCCTCGACCGCCTCTGCCAGCCAGTTGACGCTCAGGCTGTAGTAGTTGGAGGTATCGCAGCCATAGCTGCTGCCGGTAGCCGGCGTGACCCGGATGAAGTAAGTCCCGTCAGCGGGCGCCTCCCACTGGAGGCTCGAGGCGTCACCGTCGCCGCCGTCATCATCGGTAGCCAGCACGGTGAAACCGTCCTGATCGTAGACCTCCAGATACGTATCGACGCCATCATCCAGGTTGCTGGTGCGTATCAGATATCGCTCCCCGACCACCGCCTGGAAGCGGAACCAGTCCTGGTCGTGTTGCATATCAAACCGATTCTCCGGGATTGGAGCATTGTCGGTGGTGATGGGGACCGCACTATCGTACCTGTCGTTGTGTTCTTGGTTATCGCACTCGAGCTCAGCTTGCAGATCGTATTGGTTGAGACCGTAATTTGTCCAATCTAACCAAGTGTAATCGGCGAGGTCATTGCCGCCTGCATAGTCCCAGCGGTTGTTATCTGCTCTCGATCTAAAGAGATAGCCGTAATCTCTCAAGTGGCGCGTGCTCGTTAGGGTTACCGAGATCTCAGTTTCGAAATTGCTCTGCATCTGGCCTTCGCCGCTGCTTCTGGTGAGCCAGAAGGTGCGGCCCAGAGAATGATAGTTGCCACCTCCCCAATCACGCCGGGTAGTCTCGATGGGTAAAGGGATCTCCCAAAGTTGCAGATTCACTGTGGATGTGAACCTACCCGTCGGTAGGGTGATGCTGATCTGTCCCGAGGGGCTGACCAGGGTAGCTTCAACTGCCGGATTGTAGGTGATCTCCGCATAGAGTGGGTGAATCCATAGGTAGTCGTTGGGCATCCCCCACGGATCGGCGACGTCGCCGATCCAGCCGAAGGGGTCCACGACTTCGTTCTCCGTCCAGGCGCCATCGGCGTTCTGATCGTAATAGACGCCGAAGTGGAGGTGGGTACCCCGGGCGTCACCGGTCACGCCCATGGTTCCTAAGGGCGTACTCGTGTCGTTCACTGCCATACCCACGGTCGCCGAGACCACGTTCAGGTGACCGTACAGGGTGGCATAGCCGTTGCCGTGGTCGATCCACACCTGGTTGCCGTACCGGCCCCCGCACGCCTCGCCTACCTGGCAGCCGACCATGGTGCTGACTACCGTGCCGGTCGCCGAGGGGAAGACCGGTTCGTCCGCGTCCTCGGCGCTGAAGTCGACGCCGTTGTGCCCGTCGTAACAGCCCGCGCCCACGGTGCAGTGATCCCGTTGGACGTCGGCCAGGGTGTTGGTGTAGTAGGTGCCGGTCCAGAGCACGAGTTCCTCATCGGCGGTGTAGTCCGGGGAGGCGTGGTCGAACCAGGCATTCACCCGACCGGCCCCCTGTCCGTAGACGTTCCCCTGGAGCGCCTCGGCAAAGCTCTGCGCCGGGGTCAGTCCAGCTCTGCCGTAGGTGATCGGCAGGTCGAGGAAGGGTGTGACGCTCTCGATGCTCTGAGGCACGGGAGAGGTTCCGTCATACGCCGAGGGAACGGCAAGCTCCTTGGTTAAGAGATCGGCGGTGCTGTTGAGGCTGGTTTGCGTGATTGTGCCGGGTAGCTCCAGTACAACTGGGCCATGTATGCTGTATTCGTCATACCACTGTCCATTGGTACGCAGTAAAACATAGTCCTGATCATTGCTCGGATCGCCGCCGTTATCCGGTTGGCCATCGTACCAGTTGGTATATGCAACAGGCTCCCCGCTGATCCACGAGAACTGCCCCTCACTCTCAGTGTCATTGAGACCGAGGTAGAGTTGATAATTTCCTTGTTCGAACAGGTACCAGCAGTTGACGTCGCCGCAGTCCATATCGGGGTACGTCTGTTCAAAATTGCTCTCGGTGAAGTTATTCTGCTGATATGTTTGTAGGAACTCGTTCTCGGCCGCGTCGTTGACGGTGACCACGTGCCCGCCGAACTGGTTAGCGAAGAACTCGGCCAGATCGAGATAGTTGTCCCAAGTCGATTGGTACGGTCTCTGTAGAGCGACGTAGGTCTTCCCATCATACTGGGCTGGGAAGGCGGTCCGTAGGAAAGTCGGTGGATAGATGCGGTGTCCGGGGCCGTTTGCCTCTGAAACCCAATATTCGCGATCGCCCCACTGGGTCTCGTAGAGCTTATAGTTCTTGAGGAAGACGTTACCGGTACCTGCCGTTGAACGGAGTACTAATCGATTGGCATCATATAGACTGGTGTTGGGCCGATTGTCAACTGTCAATGGGTTGTCGTGAGGGGGACCTAGTCTTCGAAAGATGGAATGACTGATTGTCTCGGCCTCAATAATCGGATCTTGATAACAACCACTCCAGTGAGGCGGTGAGTCCCAATAATCGTAATGGTAGATGCAATCGAAGACTTCTTGGGTGAAGTAGCTGTGATCAATCAAGTTGAGAGGATTCATATCCCAAGAGCCATCATACGGGTTTTCTCGGCTGCCAACGAGTGGATTCATAATCCGGGCGTACCGCAGTTCAGCGTTGCCGTTCGCAGCTTGCAGGATAATGATGGGGTACGCTTGGTAGAACAAGCCGGTGAACATCTCTACCGGCTCAGCAGCCGTGCCCTGAACCTTGAGGTCCCCCTCGACTTGCAGCATAGGCTTGGGCTCCGGGCTATAGGGATCTCTGGGCGTGCTGCTGAAAAACTGGATCTGGGTTCCTTCTGTGACCGTGACCGTCGCACCTTCCTCAATCAGTGTGGCGTCGGGTACCAGGTAGTAGTAGTCCTTGGTGAGCGTCATATCCTGATCGATGATGCGGGGCAGCTCCACCCCGCGCTGGACGATCAGATAGAACCGGGATTCGAAGACGTAAGGTGCGCCGGGATCATCCGGCTCGTAGCCGTTCCCCGCCGTCATCGTCAGCTTGAAGGGAATCACGTGGTCGTTGGGCGTGGTGATGGGCACGGTGAAGCGGAAGGGATGATCGACGCCGGTGATGACGTCGTTCGCATAGATCAGCCCGTTGTCGTCGATGTTGAAGCTGCCCACGGCCCCGTAGGAGACCGTGTCGGTGATCATCGTCACGTAGGGATCGGGCTGTACGGCGCCCTCGGCCCAGGCTTCCAGCGTCACGGTCACCGGGTCGGCCTTCCCCCAGTGGTTGCGGATCACGATACCCAGATCCACCGTCTCCCCGGCGTCCACAATGCCGTCGTCGTCGTTCGTGGCGCTCTGCGCCTCGGTGTCGAAGAGCCAGTGCTCCAGGTAGGAGAGTTTCGGCTCCGGGTAGGTGGTCAGGGCCGCGTAGGCGTCCGGCACGTGGTAGAAGACGGCCGGACCTTTCACCGGCGTATAGGCCTGCTTGACGGGGCCCGTCGTCGCGAGCTGCCCCATGATGAAGCGCGAGGAGTAGACACTCTTGGTGTACCAACGGGTCCGTGCCAGCGCGGCGAGGCCGGAGACGACCGGCGTGGCCATCGAAGTACCGTCCCACGCGGCGTACTGCCCGTCCGGTAAGGTGCTCCACACGTCCACGCCCGGTGCCATCAGCTCGTACTCGTGGGAGTCCTGCGCGTCACAATCGTAGTTGGAGAACCCGGCCATGAAGTCGCCCTTGGCGTTGGGGTACTCGGCGTGAGCCATCACGCCTAATACCCAGTTATACGCCGCCGGATACATATCGCGTCCGAAGGGGCAGGGCAGGTTCACCTTGCCGTCGTTACCTGCGGCCCCCACCAGCACCGCTTGGCCGAAGGCCACCGCCAGCGCGTCCTCCTCCACCTGGGAGCGGGCGTAGCCGCCGAAGGACATATTGATCACGTCGGCCCCATGCTCCACGGCGTAAGTGATCGCTTTCGCGATGTCCGAGGACGCCAGGATGCCGGAATACTGCGCGGCCTTGACGGCCATAATCTTGGTGTTGTAGGCGATGCCGACGCCGCCCTCGCTGTTGTTGGCCTGAGCGGCGATGATGCCCGCCACGTGGGTGCCGTGGCCGTGGTCGTCAACGGGGTCGCCGTCGGGCGTGACGGTGTCCGCGCCGTAGACGTCGTCGACGTAGCCGTTGCCGTCGTCGTCCACGCCGGGATCGCCGTTGAACTCCGCCGGGTTGACCCACATATTGGCCGCCAGATCGGGGTGCGTGTAGTCCACCCCCGTGTCGATCACCGCTACCACGATGTCGCGGTGCCCGCCCGGCGCGTAGCCGTTGTCCTCCAACCACTGCCACGCCTGGGGGACCTGGGTTGCCCCGAGGTGCCACTGTTGGTCGTAGAGGGGATCGGTGCCCGAGCCCGGCAAGGCCTGAACGGCAGCGGGATCTTGGGGGGCAGGCGCCGCGAATTCACGCAGGCTGGCGGATCCGACGGGCTTTCGGAGATAGTCCGGCTCGGCGTAGGCCACGTCCGTCCGCTGCTTCAGCGCCTCCACGACCGCGTTCGGCGCGACCTTGCCGTCGAGCTGCACGCGGTACCAGCGGGTGAGGTCCGGCTTGGGCAGCAGGTCCCCCTCGGCGGAGAGGATTCTCTCGCCGGGTTGGGGGGCTTCCGCGTTTGGGAAGACCCGGCTCAGGCCCTTGACGCCCTCGACGGACGTCAGGCCATCCCGGCTTCTCTCGTCCATCGGGCTGATCTGCGGGGCGAGTTTGGCCACGACGTGGTCGGCAGCCATCTCGCACCCGCCCGGCGGGCAGGGATGCTCGCGGTTGTTGCGTTCCGCGAAGGGGGAGTAGGCGTGCTCGGGGGTGCCGACCGCCGGGTCGTTACGCTGCGGCCCGTACCGCGTCGGTTGCACGCTGCCGTCGTATCCGGCAAGCTGCGTGGGATAGGTGCCGTCGTCCGGTGCCGCGCTCGATGAGAGGTTCGAGGGGCGTGGTGACGAGGGCGCGTCGTTGACCTCCCGCGCGACAGATGCTGCGTCGGTCGGGAGGTCCTGCGTGGGTTTCGCCGGTTCCGCCGCTTGGATGAAGTCTGCGACCGTTCCGAGGATTAACACACACACCATGATTGCCAGTGATACGCGTTTCATATGGAGGGCCTCCCTCTTTGTGAGCACCGCAAGGACGTTGTGCTGTCTGTTGCCTTGCTGTATAGAAATGGGTCTCTGCTTATAAGGTTAAAAGAGGTCAACTGGCGCTGCCTCACTTCTGATGATTTGAATAGCGGGAAAGCGACATGTGATTCGATTCTATATACCTGGGAGTCATTCTACTCTATTGCGGAAAATGTGCAATTCTCTGCCGATCCCCGGAGTTATATCAGTATAATTTGCGAATAACTGGTATAGATCAGTTGTGAATCTGGGTACAAGAGAGATTTACCTAGTCGTTTTCTTTATAGAGCGGTTTCTTGAGGTCTGATTGGATTAGACGTGTGGTGGCGGGTATGCATTATTCCTGCGCGTCCGATCGATCCGAGTTCAGGATCAACCGCACGTAGAACCGCACGTACCGCCCGTACCCCGCAACCCCGATCCGCTCATCCACCCCGTGAACCCGGGCCAGATCCGCCGGCGTCACCCGCATCGGGCTGAACCGGTACACCGCATCGCATAGCCCCTGATAGTGCCGGCTGTCGGTCGCCCCGGCCACCAGGGCCGGCGCCACGATCGCGTCGGGGAACGTCTGCCGGATCGTCCGTGCGAGCGTCTCATAGCTCCGGGACGTGACGTCCGACACGGCGCTCGGCGGACGCTGCACGGCGCCCACCGGCTCGACGCGGATCGCGGGGTCGTCCACCACCGCCCGCACGTGCCGGAGCACGTCCTGGGGCGTCTCGCCCGGCAGGATCCGGAAGTTGACCACGGCCTCCGCCCGAGACGGCAGCACGTTGGCCTTGACCCCCGCGTGGAAAAGGGAAGCCGCCGAGGTGGTGCGGACCAGGGCGCGGGTTCGGGGCGCTGCGTCCAGCCGCCGTTTGACCAGCCCGCCGAAGAGCCACAGGTTGGTGACGGTCAGGCGGGTGCCCCCGTCCATCGCCGGGGCCAGGGCGTCGAACATCTGGCGCACCGGGCGCGTGAGCCGCAGGGGGCGCGGATGGCGATCCAGCCGGTGGATGGCCGTGCTCAGGCAGCCGATGGCGGTGTGGACCGGGGGCATGGAGGTGTGCCCGCCCTCGCCTTCAACCACCAGCCGGACGCTGAACGAGCACTTCTCCGCGATGCCGACCAGGGCCGCCGGCACGTCGATGCCGGCCATCATCCCTTCGGTGACCGCCAGCCCTTCATCTATACAATACGCAAAGTGCATCCCGGCCTCGCGCAGGTGGGCGGCGAGGGCCCGAGCCCCTCGGCTGCTTGTCTCTTCATCGTGGCCGAACGCCAGGACGATCGTCCGGCGCGGATGAAACCCTTCCGTCAGCAGGGCCTCCACCGCCTCCAGCAGGCCCAGCACGCTCTGCTTGTCGTCCAGCGTGCCGCGCCCCCAGATGTACCCGTCGGTGATGCAGCCGTCGAAGGGTGGGTGGGTCCAGGCGTCCAGTGTCTCCGGATCGGCGGGGACGACGTCCAGGTGGCCCAGCAGAAGGACCGGCGGCTTCGTGGGATCCGTACCATGCCATGTGTAGAGCAGGCTGTGCCCGGCGACGGTCGTGCACCGGAGGGCGCGATGGACCTGGGGAAAGGCCGCGCGGAGGTAGGCGTGCAGCGCCTCAAAGGCGGAGCCGTCGTCTTCTGCGATGGTCCGAAGGCGCACCGCGCCCGCCAGCCGCTCGGCGGCGGCCGCGGCGTCGACGTTCGGGGCCTCGGTCTCCGGGGGCAGCGGTTCGACCGGCTTTGCGGTCCGTGAGCGCGTGCGGATCAGGACAGTAGCCGCGAGGGCTGTCACCCCTAGGGCGACGACGAGCACGAGGAGGAGGGTGGGTCCCACGAATTGGCTCCTTTGAGGATTAGCAAAGGCACGGCGCTGAAGCGCCGGCTACGAACGGGTAGCCTAGGGTCGGGCCGGGCACGTTGGCTGAAAGGGTGCTCACGATGCCTCGGGCTCCTCGATCATGCCGACCGGCGGGCGCTCTGCGTCCAGCGGGGCGACCTGGATCGGAGCCAATTGGAGGGTCTCAAAGGGCATGTCGATGCCGGCGTCGATCAGGGTGAGGTAGGCCTCTTCCCGTAGATCGCTGCGCATCGGGACGTGCTTCCGCTCGTTCTCGATCCACACTTGCAGCTCCATGGCCACGTTGTAGTCGTTCAACGCGGTGACGAGGACCCGGGGGGCCGGGGACGTCATATACCGGTCGTCGTCCTTCACCAGGTCCAGCAGAATCCGGCGCACCTTGCGGATGTCCTCGTCTACGGCGATGGTGAGGGGGATGTCGAGCCGCAGGTGCGGATAGTTGGTGTACGAGGCCACGATCTCGTTGATGATCTCTGTGTTCGGAATGGTGAGCATCAGCCCGTTGCTGGTCACGATGCGGGTGGACCGCAGCTTGATCTCCTCCACCTGCCCGTAGTGCCCGCTGATCTCGACGAGATCGCCGATCACGAACGGCCGGTCGATGAAGATCAGGAAGCCAGCGATGAGATTGGAGAGTGCGTCCTTGGCCGCAAAGCCCAGGGTTAGCCCCACGACCCCGATGGAGGCGAGCAGGGTCGAGATCGAGGTGCCCGTGGCGCTCAGCGCGACGACGACGCCGGCCCCCAGGATGAAGTACTGGACGACCTTCTGGACCAGGGATTCGGCGGTCTGATCGAGGGGCGTACGTTTGAGACTGGACCGTAGAATGAGCCGCAGGAGGCGCCAGAGGAGGTAGAAGACGATGAGGATGATCAGGGCGACGCTGACGTCGACCAGGCCCTCGGCGAATTTGTCGCCCAGCACGGCAGGGTCAAAGATATCCTGCAATTTCCTCCATACGTTCTCAAAAAAGGTCTGCACAGGTGTTCCTTTCTTGTCGTAGATAGGCATCCCCGGCCGACCGGTGATCCCGGGGCCGGGGATGCGGGCGAGTACTAACCGTTCGATCAGACGTCCGCCAGGAAGGCGTCCAGGATCGCGTTGAAGCGCTCCGCGTGTTCCCAGAACATCATATGCCCACCCAGGACGTGGGTCTCGGTGTTCGGCAGGTGCGCTTTGACGAAGGGCTCCGCTGTCTTCGCCCAGTGCTCGGCGATGACGTACACCGAGGGCACCGATGCATCCACCCGCTTGGCCTCCGCCATATGGTCGGTGAACTCGCCGGAGGCGAAGAGCGCCGCCGCAATCCAGTGTGGCGTCTTCTGCGCCTGATCGACGAGCCAGAAGAGCTCCTGTTCGCTCAGCTCGCGCTGGACCATCACCTCGGTGATATACGCCGTGACGAAGTCGCGGTACCCCTGGGGGGATTGCAGGAACTCGTTGTAGAAGACCCGGATCTCCTCCAAAGGCCCCTCGACCCAGTCACCGTCGACGGTCGACAGCGGGGTCGGCGAGAGGTCGATGGCGACCATCGCCTTGACCTTGTCGAGGCCCTCCTGCTTGATGTAGCTCCAGGCGTCCAGGCAGCCGAAGGACCAGCCGACGAGGACGATGTCGTCGAGTGCCAGCGTCTCGATGAGTTTCGCCAGATCCGCACCGTGGGTCACGTAGTTGTTACCGTGCGGTGTGACCGTCGAGCGTCCCACGCTGCGGTGATCGTAGGTGATCACCTGGTAGCGATCTGAGAAGTGCGCCAATTGGTGCGCGAACACCTCGGTGGTGAAAGTCCATCCGGGGATGAAGAGGAGGGGCGGACCCTCGCCCCGTGTCTCGTAATAGATCTCAACGCCCGGTTCGACCTCGAAGGTCGCCCCTGGGTTTTCTTGCATAGCCATGGTTCGCTCCTTTATGCGTATGCTCAATCTTCAGAGAACGCTCGGATCCCTGTCCTTCACAAGACGGGATCTTCGCTTCAGTAGACGATCACGCGGGGCAGCGTCTTGGCCTGCTTCACCCACGCCTCGACCTGCGAGGCGCCGGGCACCTGGCGCACCACGTGCTTCTCTTTGTTCGTTTGAACCAAGGCCTGGTGGAGATTTTGGGGGTTGCGCTGCGCCAGCTCGGGTACCGTGTCGACCCCGGCTTCCTCCAGCAGATCCGCGTACTCGCTGCCGACTCCTTGGACGCGGAAGAGGTCGATGTGATTGACCCATTCCAGGATCAAGGTCTTGCTGATGCCCGTCGCCTTGGCCAGCTCATCCCGGCCTTTGGGCGTCTTGCCGCGCTCGAGCAGCGCCTGGGTGGTCTCGATGCCTGCTTCGGATAATTTCGTCCTGTAGGTGTCGCCGATGCCTTCAACGGTCGTCAAGTTCGCCATAGGTACCCTCCCTATTTGTCATAATCGTTGTGGTCTGTGTGCAGCATAGTGCAGTGTGGGGGGTTGTCAAGCCGGGGCCGCCGGCCCGATGGACAGGTGCGAGGCACGTACGCGCATAGCATCAAGAACCAAGCGCCTCAGAACAACGGTAGACCCTCTGGAACGCTCTATGGCCTACGTGCCTTGCACCGGGTTTTCAGCAGCAACCCTCACCTTACCTTGCTCGTGCTACTGCGTCAACCCATACACCTCAATCTCCGCGATGCAGGTATCGTCGTACGCCGATCCGGGCGTTACCGCCTCGATGACCAGCTCAACCGACGTCGTCGCCACCGGCCCGTCAAACAGATCCACCACCGAGACCGGCTGCATCCCCCGTACGTCCTCGAACGTCACGGTGGCCGATTGTCCGTCTGAGAAGCGGAGCGTGGCCTCCCGGACGCGGTTGTTCTTTGTGAAGAGCTCCGCGCTCTCGTCGAATCCCACGTCGACGTGGATCGCGTGGACCTCGACGGCCTCCGGGAATCGCAGCTCGATCCACTCGCCGAGTCCCGGGCCTTCGACCCCCTCGACCCATGCGGTCTCCAGTTGTCCGTCGATCGCCGCGTAGGGGAAATAGCTTCCGTACCGGTCCGAGTGGAGCTCCGACGAGGCCCGCACCTCGGCGAACGGGGAGAGGTACCGTGGGGCCTCCGATGCCGGTGATCCGACCTCCACCTGCTCGATCTCCAGGTGGCGCGCCTCGGTCGCCGGGACGCCGGTGTAGAGCGTGCCCCAGACCTTGAGCTGCGCCCCGGTCCACGCCGCGTCGGCGATCTGCGTCCTGACCTCGTCCTGGGTCGCGCTGATGGTGTACTGTTCGCCGTTCTCCCGGATGAAGAACTGCCCGAATTGATTGCCCGGCGGGAGCTTGACGAGGGTGCCCGTCCAGCCCTCGACCGCTGTGCCCTCATCCGGCGGCGTCGCGACCACGGAGACGCGCTCGACGTCGATGTGTCGGGCTTCCGACGCCGGGACGCCGGTGTAGAGCGTGCCCCAGATCTTGAGTTGTGCGCCGCTCTCCTTGGCCTCCATGATCACGTCCCAGGCCGCATCGTTGGTCGCGCCGATGTCGTAGTCCTCCCCGTCCTCGCGTATGAAGACCTGGCCGAACTGGTTGCCGGCCGGCAGATCCCGTACCGTGCCGACCCAGCCCTCGATCGGGGTCCCCTCGTCTTCGGCGACCGGCGTTGGTGTGCTGGGTGCCGTCGTGGGCGTGGGTTCCGGGGTGGACGTATGCGTGCTGGGCGGTTCCGTCATCGTCGGCTCCGCCTTGGGCGCCGTCGCCGTCGCTTCGGCGCCCGAGGTCTCGGTTGGGAGCGCCGGCAGCGCCGTCGGGGCCTGATCGCAGCCCGTCGCTATGATGAGGACGGCGGCGATCAAAATCAGCACCCGTCGTTTGGAAGCCGCGCCAAGTCCTTCAAGAAACGTAACTATGTGTTGTCTGTTCATTACAACCTCCTCGTTGTGTGTGACCTTCAGGAATAAAGACGTACGTCACCTCCTGTAAGTTCCGTTCACGACAACCAATCGCCCTGCAAATCCATCTAACGTCTAGGTCTCACCTGGTCAACCGGATAGGTTCGTAACGTTTCGCACGCATGCTAGTGATATTGGCATGGTCGCACGTCATGGGAGAACCGTCAATCCCTCGGCGCCCCAACCGTTAGGGACTTATCGTTCCTATGGTTCTCGCTCTTCGGGGATATGACTCTCGCTTTCAGGGGATATAACTCTCGCTCTCAGGGGATATGACTCTCGCTCTCAGGGGATTTGAAATCCCCGGTTTTGCCGCACGAAGTCTCGAAAGCGCGAGGTAACCCTTTAGTTTTAGGAGTTACGCGATGAAGGTGGGACGCACTTGACAGAGATTGTAGAGCATTGGCTTTGTGGGATGATGCCACTCAATCTCCAGCAGAAGTGCGTCCCACCTGATCGAACT
>DAOTTS010000002.1:0-10529 GCA_034437735.1 Anaerolineae bacterium | reverse complement strand
CACCGCCCCCACCACCCCGACCGCAAGGAGCCCAAAGCTCCCCCCGACGAAGACCCACTTCACCATCGTGAAGATCGGGGCCAACAGTGCCACCACCGGCGTGCGGGCCGGATAACGGATCATCACCAGGGACGTGGAGACGTTCTCCAGATAGTCAAAGAGCGCGCCCAAAACCGGCGCCAGGTTGGCAAGCTGCATCCAGTCCGTCCCGGGAAACGCCCGCGCAACCAGCCAACTGATGATCGTGACCAGAAAGGCCAGATAGACCAGGGGCCAGATCAGGTCAAAGGTGAACCGCGCCCGCACGTAGGCCCGCCGCCCGGACGCTCCATACGCCTCGGCCATCGCGTAGAGGTCCGCCGGGGTATAGACGAACGACGTATCGGGCGAGGCGCCCCCGCCCGTCTCGACCTCCGCCTGATCGGCCTGCGTGGGCAGGACCAACGCCGTGAAAAGCAGGAAGATCCCGGTCATCGCCAGGGCCACCCAACCCGTCGAGATTCGTCGAAGCCAACGCGAAAGCCTGTGTGCCATCTACCCCTCCTTCACTGAAGACGCTATCACTGTAACCATAGCGCAGGTGATCAAAGTATGCAACTTGGGCGCCACGGGGACTGCGAATCTCCCGGTCTGTGCTATACTCAAGGCCATACGAGGGCACATATCCACAGCTACCACCGATCGACCGTATCGTTGACCTCACCAGGGGAGGAATCGTATGCGATCCTAACACAAGACGGCGGCATGGGTTAGGCAGATCATTGAGGCCTTCCACCAGGTATTTCCTATGGAGCCCTCCACCCCCGAGGCGTTGACGATCATCTCGTGGGTCCTGCCCCAGACGGAGGCGACGAAGGTCGATCAACGAGCCCGGACCGTCTATCCCGCCGAGCGCTGGGCGCGCTCCCGCATCTTCGGAGAGCGGTTCAACCGTCGCCTGCGCCGGCACGTCGCCGCCCAGCTCACGGAGGCCGGCACCCCCGCCGTCGCCCCGATGGAGATGCCCCAGTGGGAGACGCGGGATTCGGACGCCTTTGTCTACGCCTCCACGTGGTCGGAGCGCCACGCGGCGTACGCCGCCGGTCTGGGCACCTTCGGGCTCTGCGACGGGCTGATCACGCCCAAAGGCAAGGCCATGCGGACCGGCTCGGTCGTGGCCCGGCTGGAGATCCCGGCCTCGCCGCGCCCGTACACCGACCACCACGCTTACTGCCTCTTCTACGCCAACGGCACCTGCGGGGATTGCATCCCCCACTGTCCGGTCGGCGCGCTCTCGGAGGCGGGTCACGACAAGGTGATCTGCCGCGACCACCTCACGCAGACCAAGCGCTACGTCGAGGAGCACTACGGCTTCGACGGCTACGGCTGCGGGCTCTGCCAGGTGGGCGTCCCCTGCGAGTCCGGCATCCCCGAGGGCATCGGCCTGTGAATCCATTCGTGGCAGCCGCTTCCCTTTGACCTTTCCCGCAATCGCATACAATGGTAGCGGGCTGATCCAAGCCGGGACCGCCCGCAAGACGCGTGTGATCCGTGACCATCCGGTGACAAAGGAGTTTCCATGTTGGTATCCACACCAACGATCATGAAAATGGTTCGTAGTAGGCACTTCAGTGCCGTACGCTAACGGCGATGAATCGCCGACTACGAGCGGATCTTATTTTCAGAGGAGGACGTATGACGACAGCCGATACGCACCACGTACAAGTGCAGCCCGCCTTTGAGCAGAACCGTCGCCTGGGACGGGGGCTCAACGTCCTGGGCTACGATCCGATCTGGCTCAATATGAACGAGGCCCGGATGCAGGCCCACCACTTCCAGCGCATCCGGGAGGCCGGCTTCGACCACGTGCGCATCAACCTCCACCCCTTCGGCCACATGGGACCGGCGCCCGACTATCGCCTGCCCACCGCCTGGTTCGAGACCCTGGACTGGGCGATGAAGCACGCGCTGGATCAGGAGCTCCTCGTCGTCCTGGATTTGCACGAGTTCAAAGCGATGGGCGATCACGCCGAGGGGAACCACGACCGCTTCCTGGCCGTGTGGTCCCAGTTGGCCCAACACACCCAGGGCGCACCCGACCGCGTCCTCTTCGAGCTCCTGAACGAGCCGTGCCGCACCCTCACGCCGGCGCTGTGGAACCGCTACCTCAAGGAAGCCCAAAGCCTGGTCCGAAAGACCCACCCGGACCGCACGCTCGTCATCGGACCGGCCCATTGGTACGGCATCGACCATCTGGAGACCCTGGACCTGCCCGAGGCCGACCGGAATATCATTGTGACCGTCCATTACTACAAGCCGGAGGCATTTACCCACCAGGGCGCCGCCTGGTCCGACTATCCCAACACCGTGGGGACCAAGTGGCGCGGCACGGAAAAGGAAAAGGCCGCGGTCCGCCGGGACTTCGAGGTTGCCCAGACATGGGCGCAGGCTCAACGGCGACCTATCTACCTCAGCGAGTTCGGCGTTTACGACAAGGCCGATATGGACTCCCGCACGCGGTATCTTCGCTTCGTCGCCCGGGAGGCCGAGGCCCTGGCATGGAGCTGGGCGTACTGGCAGTTCGACTCCGATTTCGTCGTCTATGACATTGGCGACGACCGCTGGATCAAGCCGGTCCGCAACGCCCTTATCGACCGGGGGTAGGCAGCTCCCGCTTGAAGGGGTATTTGCAGTCCCGACGCCGGCATATACAATAGGGGCTCACCACCGCTGCTCGGAGGGGATTTGTAATCCCCGACTATAGGAAACATCGTAGTGAACGACCCATACAATCAATCGACCCACACCTAGCGTGACAGAACAAGGAGACCTATGGAAGGCTATACAGGCAAAATTCTCAGCGTTAATCTGACGGAAGGCACCCTGGAGATCGAAGAACCGGAGCCGGCCTTCTACCGCCGGTACCTGGGCGGCGCCGGGTTCGTGGCCTACTACCTGCTCAAGGAGGTCCCCAAGGGCGCCGATCCCCTGGGACCGGAGAACGTACTCATCTTCGCGGGCGGCCCAATGACCGGCGTCCCCATCGCCGGGGCCGGCCGCAGCGCGATGGGCGCCAAATCACCGCTCAACGGCGGCTACGGCGAGGCCGACGTCGGCGGCTTCTTCGGCGCGGAGATGCGCCAGGCCGGCTTCGACGCCATCGTCATCACCGGCATCTCGCCGGACCCGGTCTATCTCTGGATCCAAGACGGCGAGGCCGAACTCCGCCCCGCCGATCACCTGTGGGGCAAGACGACCGCCGAGACCCAGGAGACCCTGATCGAGGAGACCGGGGAGCGGCGCGCCCGCTTCGCCCTCATCGGCCCCGCCGGCGAGCAGTTGGTGCGCTACGCCTGCGTGATCAACGACCTGAAGCACGCCGCCGGACGGACGGGCATCGGCGCGGTGATGGGCTCGAAGAAGCTCAAGTGCGTCGCCGCGCGCGGCAGCCAGAAGATCCCTATCGCGGATCAGGAAGGCTTCCGCGAGCTGGCGAAGTTCATGGCGCAAAACTGGAAGGACAAGGCATGGAGCATGCACGAGCTGGGCACCCCCGGCGGCATCAACGGCCTCAACAAACGGGCCGCCCTGCCCACCCGCAACTTCCAGGACGGACAGTTCGAGGAGGTTGAGAGCATCTCCGGCGAGACCCTGCGCGATACCCTTCTGATCAACGAGGGCGGCTGCTACGCCTGCCCGATCCGCTGCAAGCGCGTCGTCGAGGTCAAGGACGAGGACTTCGACGTCGATCCCCAATACGGCGGCCCGGAGTACGAGACCATCGGCGCCTTCGGCTCGAACTGCGGCGTGGACGACCTGCGCGCCGTCTCCAAGGCCAACGAGATCTGCAACGCCTACGGCCTGGACACCATCACCACGGGGATGGCGGTCTCCTTTGCGATGGAGTGTTTCGAGAACGGGCTCCTGACCGAGGAAGAGACCGGCGGGCTGGCGCTGACCTTCGGCAACGGCAAGGCGATGGTCGAGCTGACCCGCATGATCGCGGAGCGCGAGGGCCTGGGCGATATGCTCGCCGAGGGCACCGATTACGCCGCCGCGCAGATCGGCAACGGCGCGGCGGCCTACGCGATCAACGTCAAGGGGCAGCCCTTCCCCATGCACGAATGCCGGATCCGGCACGGGCAGGCCCTCGGCTACGCGGTCTCCCCCACCGGGGCGGACCACATGCACAACATCTGGGACGAGGGCGTCGCTGCCGATCCCATCGGCGAGGGCTGGCAGTCCCTGGGGGTCTACACCTCGGTGCCCACCACCGTGCTCGACGCCGATAAGGTGCGAGCCTACACGGTCACGTCCAACAAGCAGTGGCTGGTCAACAGCCTCGGCCTCTGTATGTTCATCCCCTGGGAGAACGGGCAGATCGTGGAGATCGTCCGGGCGATCACCGGGTGGACGAGCACCAACCTCTACGAGCTGCTGACCAGCGGCGCGCGCGCCGTGACCATGATGCGCGCCTTCAATATGCGCGAGGGCATCACCCGCGCCGACGATGTGCTGCCCAAGCGGATGGAGAGACCCCACGTGCACAGCACCGGCAACGAGGTGCCCATCCCGGCTGACACGCTGGATCAGGCCGTGACCCAGTTCTACGGGATGATGGGCTGGGACACGGAGACCGGCGCCCCCAAGCGGGAGACGCTCCAGAACCTCGACATCGCCTGGATCGAGGACGCCGCCGCCTGATCCTAACCCGCGATCGGACCCCAAGCCTTCCCGGTGTAACGCTAAGCCGGGAAGGCTTTTTCCTTCTTATGCAATTTCTCTGTGAACCTCCATGTCACCTCTGTGCATCTCTGTGTAACTGACGAGATCCATCTCCATAAAACGTCAGGTCGGCAGGCAACCAAAGAGACCGGAAAAATCTGCGCAATCTGTAAAATCTGTGGTCAAAAAGCCGGCTTGCCTTTTGCGCGAGGTTGCGCTACGCTTGAGATACACCATCGTTGGACCCAAGGCATCGAGGGGAGAGGCTCTATGAATCTCAACATTGCCCCCGAACACGAGGCCCGTCTCAGCCAGATGCCCGTCGAGTACGAACTTTGTATGAGCTTGCGGTGGCTGAGCAACCTACGCTGGATCGCGGGCGTGAGCGTGATCGTCGTCTCGTGGCTGGCCCGGTATCTCCTGGGCCTGGGCCTCCCGCTGCTGCCCCTCACCCTGACCGGCGCCGCAATCCTTCTCACCAACCTGCTCTTCCGCGTCTGGCTGGCCCGGATCACGTGCAACCTGAGCGGCATCAGCCAGGAGAGCCGCCGGTTGGCCCGCGTCCAGATCGCCGCCGATTGGCTGGCGACCACCGCCCTGATCCACTTCTCCGGCGGCATCGAGAGCCCGGCCATCCTCTACTTCTTCTTCCACATGACCCTGGCCGCGATCCTCCTGCCGATTGAGGACACCTACCGCTTCACCGCGCTGGCCACCGTCCTCGTCACCGGCACAGCGCTCCTGGAGGCCACGGGCATCCTCCCGCACCATCACGTGGAGGGCTTTATCCCCGTCGAGCTCTACCGGAATCCACACTACCTCTTCGGCGTCCTCTTCTTCTTCACCAGCACCCTCGGCGTCTCCGCCTACCTGTCCACGCGGACGACCCGCCGGCTGCGCAACCGGCAAAACGAGATTATCAGCCTGGGACGCGACCTGCAGCAGGCCTACCGGCGGTTGGAGGCCATCTACAACGGCGCCCAGACCGTCAGCTCCACCCTGGAGCTCCAGGAGGTGCTCGACCGCCTGACCCGGAGCACCGCCGAGGTGCTGGGCGTCGGAGGCTGCACCATCCGGCTGCTCCAGGAGACTGACACCGAGCTCTGCCTGTCCAGCACCCACGGCCTGCGCGACGGGTACCTCCAGAAGGGCTGCCTGCGGGTCGACCAGAACCCGCTGGTCCGGGAGGTACTCACCGGCAAGGTCGTCCCGGTGCCCGACATCACCCTGGACGACCGCCTCCAGTATCCCGACGCGGCTGTCGCCGAGGGGATCCGCGCCACGATGACCGCGCCGCTCCAGGGCAAGACCGGCCCCCTGGGCATCCTCCGGGTCTACTGCGACCACGTCAACTGCTTCTCAGAGGAGGACCAGGCCTACCTGGCCGCCGTCGCCAGCCACGGCAGCATCGCCATCGAGAACGCCATGGCCTACGAGGCCGTGCAGAACCTGGAGGAGGCCAAGCGCAAGTTCATCCTGATGGTCACCCACGAGCTCCGCTCCCCGGTCGGCGTGGTGCGCAGCCTCCTGCGCACCCTGGGCGGCGGCTACGCCGGCGAGCTGACCGAGATCCAGACCGACCTGGTTGAACGCGCCGGGCGGCGGGCCGAGTTCCTGCAGACCCTCATCGACGACCTCCTCGACCTGGCGGCCGGCAAGACCGGGCTGCGCACCACGGGCGAGACGGCGCCCGTCGATCTCCAGGCCGTACTCCGGGACGTGGTCGAGCGCTACCAGCCCGTGGCCGACGAGAAGGGAATCGACTTCCAGATTGGTGACGCCCCCGCGCGGGCCCCGGTCGTCGCCGCCGACGCCGAGGATCTCGACCGGGCCGTCACCAATCTGGTCTCCAACGCCGTGAAGTACACGCCGGACGGCGGCCGCGTGACGCTGACCCTGACGGCGGACGACGACACCGCCCGTCTGGCAGTGGCCGACACCGGCATCGGTATCCCGGAGGACGCGCTCGCGCACCTCTTCGAGGAGTTCTACCGCGCCCCCAACGCCAAGGCGCAGGTCCAGCAGGGCACTGGGCTCGGCCTGGTGATCACCAAGGAGATCATCGCGCGCTACAGCGGCACCATCCGCGTGCGCAGCACCCTCGGTGAGGGGACCACGTTCACGGTCACGCTCCCGCTGCTGGACGAGGAGCCCGGGGAAGGGTAGTTGCGGGCCGACCACGAATCCGCCTTTAAGGGCTCCGAGCAGATTTGTAATCTGCGGATTGGCCTCCCATCCCCTCGGAGCATTGGTTAGGCACACGCTCGCGAGGATTTGTAATCCGAGCAGGCCGCGGAGGCAGGGGCGTACGCGGCAAAACCGGGGATAACATATCTCCTCGGAGCATTGGTTAGGCACGCGCTCGCGAGGATTTGTAATCCGAGCAGACCGCGGAAGCAGGGGCGTACGCGGCAAAACCGGGGATAACATATCCCCTCGGAGCATTGGTTAGGCACGCGCTCGCGAGGATTTGTAATCCGAGCAGGCCGCGGAGGCAGGGGCGTACGCGGCAAAACCGGGGATAACATATCCCCTTGGAGCATTGGCTAGGCACGCGCTCGCGAGGATTTGTAATCCGAGCAGGCCGCGGAGGCAGGGGCGTGCGCGGCAAAACCGGGGATAGCATATCCCCTCGGAGCATTGGTTAGGCACGCGCTCGCGAGGATTTGTAATCCGAGCAGGTCGCGGAGGCAGAGGCGTACGCGGCAAAACCGGGGATAACATATCCCCTCGGAGCATTGGTTAGGCACACGCTCGCGAGGATTTGTAATCCGAGCAGGTCGCGGAGGCAGGGGCGTGCGCGGCAAAACCGGGGATAACATATCCCCTTGGAACATTGGTTAGGCACACGCTCGCGAGGATTTATAATCCCGACTCTCCGCGCCTAGGTGCCATATGTCCCATTCGTTCATTCGTGCTCCCATTCGTGGTCGGCCCTTGTGTCCTCGCCCAAACCATGCATAATAGAAGCATCGGAGTAGCGACACGCCTACACAAACGGGAGGACCCTATGCCAAAGACAATCCTTATCGTCGATGACGACCCAGATCTCGTGCTCGCGACGCGGCTGGTGCTGGAGAGCGAAGGCTACCAAGTCGAGGAGGCCGCCACCGGCGAGGAAGGCCTCAACAAGATGAAGGCCGACACGCCGGACCTCGTGCTGATGGACGTGATGATGGCCAATCCCCTGGACGGCTACTACACCACCCAGGAGATGACCGACGACCCCGACCTCAGCCGGGTTCCGATCCTGATGGTCACCTCCATCACCACGTCCCAGTACGCCGATCGCTTCCCGACCGACCAGCACCTCAACATCCGGGAGTTCATCACCAAACCCATCGAGCCCGAGGCACTCCTGTCCAAGATCCAGCGATACATGCGATAGATCACAACGACCGGTCCCCGGCACTCGCGAAGGTCAGCGAGTGCCGGGGACCGGTCGCACGCACATATAGAAAGGAACCCCTATGTCAGACACCATGCGCGGCGTCGTCTTCACCGGTGACGGCCACGTCGATGTTCGCACGTTCCCCAAACCCACCCCCGAGGGCACCCAGGTCCTCGTCGAGATGAAGGCCTCCGGCCTCTGCGGCAGCGACATGCACCCCTACCGCGATCCCCCCGAGACGTGGGCCGAGGCGCCCATCATCCGGGGCCACGAGCCCGGCGGGGTGATCGCCGAGGTCGGCGACGCCGTGACCCACATTGAGGTCGGCGACCGCGTCTCGGTCTACCACGCGCCCTCGTGCGGCCACTGCGAGGCCTGCCGCCGGGGCGAGTACTTCAACTGCACCACCATCGGCCCCGGCTACCGGCTGGCCTCCCGCAAGGTCCACGGCGCCGACGCCGACTACGTCCTGGTCGACCAGAACGTCTGCTTCCCGCTCCCCGACGCGCTCGACTTCGAGGACGCGGCGATCATCGCCTGCGCCGGCGGCACCGCCTACCACGCCCTGCGGCGCGCCGACGTCCGCGCCGCCGAGTACGTGGTCGTCTCCGGCCTGGGCCCGGTCGGCCTGGCCACCACCATGCTGGCCGACGCCATGGGCGGCACCGTCATCGGGGTCGATCCCGTCGCCTACCGGCGGGACCTGGCGCTGGCGCACGGCGCCGACGTGGCCCTGGATCCGACGGCGGTCGACATGCCCGCCGAGGTCAAGGCGATCACCGGCGGCGGCGCCGAGGTCGGCATCGAGACCTCAGGCAACGACCAGGCCCGGGTCGACCTACCCAAGGCGACGCCCTACCACGCACGGGTCGTCTACGTCGGCTGGGGCGGGGGCGCTCAGAACGCCACCTTCGGCCCGATGCTCGGCGAGCGGTGGATCACCGGTTCGAATATGTTCACGGGCACCGATTACTTCGAGCTGATCCGGCTGATGCGCCGCCGGGACCTCCACCTCTCGGACCTGGTCACGCACCGCTTCACGCTGGACGAGGCCCAGGCGGCGTTCGATCTCTTCGAGAGCCGCCAGACCGGCAAGGTGATGTTCGTGTGGGATTGATCGTATGCTGAGGGCGCCGGCGCAAGCTTCAGTCCCCGGCACTGGCGCACTTCGCCAGTGCCGGGGACTGAAGCTTGCGCCAGTGCCTTGTACCTGACCCATAGATGAAAAGGAGAAATCCTATGGACACCCGCACCATCGGCACCACCGACCTCGAGGTCTCGCCCATCGCCCTCGGCTGCTGGCCCATGGGCGCCGGCTACTGGGGCGCGGCGGACGACGACGTCTCCATCCGCACCCTCCACAAGGCCCTGGCGGCCGGCATCAACCACGTCGACACGGCGCCGGCCTACGGGCACGGCCACTCCGAGACCGTGGTCGGCCGCGGCCTGACCGGCCGCCGGGCCGACGTCGTCCTCTCCACCAAGGTCGCCGCGGACCCCGACCGGATCCGCGATTCGCTCGACGCGTCCCTGGCACGGCTCCAGACCGACTACGTGGACGTCTGCTACGTCCACTGGCCGCGCCGGAGCACCCCGCTGGCCCGGACGATGGCGGTGCTGGAATCGCTCCGCACCGAGGGCCGCCTCCGCGCCATCGGCGTCTCGAACTTCACCGTCGAGATGATGGCGATGGCGTCCAACTACGGGCGGATCGACGTCATCCAGCCGCCCTACAACCTCATCTGGCGCTTTATCGAGGAGGACGTCCTCCCCTACTGCGTCGCGCACGACATCGGCGTCGTCACCTACAGCAGCCTGGCCCAGGGCCTGCTGACCGGCACCCTGCGCCTCAACACCGCGTTCGCCGGGGACGACCAGCGCGTGCGCAGCGTGCTCTGGCAGCCGGAGAACTACGGCAAGTGCCTCTACGCCGTCGAGCGCCTGCGCCCCCTGGCCGAGGCGCTGAACGTCTCGCTGACCCAGCTCGCGCTGCGGTGGCTCGCGGCCCAGCCGGGCGTCACCTCGGCCCTGGTCGGCGCCCGCACGCCCGAGGAGATCGCGGAGGACGCCGCCGCCCTCGACGGCAGCACCCCCGAGGCGACGATGGACGCGATCCAGGCCGTCTCCGACGAGATCTACGTGTCGATGCCGTACTACTACGATATGTGGGGCAACTGGCGGACCTGGAACCGGCGCGGGCCGCAGCGGGAGCGGTAATAAGTTAGTTGCGAGTTGAAAGTTCAATACCCCAGTCCCCGGCACTCTCTGCACTTCGAGAGTGCCGGGGACTGGGGTGTTGAACTGGGATTTGTCTGAAAAGTCGCTGCTTTTTGGGAAGTACTGGCGCAAAAGGCAATCGGGTTGAGGCGGTTGGGTGAGCGGCTGGCGAAGACGCCCACCGGCACATCGCTAAACGGCGTCCGCGATTGCAGGG
>DAOTTS010000001.1:0-43068 GCA_034437735.1 Anaerolineae bacterium | reverse complement strand
GAAGCATGAGGAGACTGCCGAATGTGGTATTCACGCTAAGCGCCTGAGAGCTGGCTGGGACAATGAGTACCTTCTGAACATCCTAAATGTCTAAATGCGATTGCCCTACTTGGCAGTTGACATCTATTGACAGAACGTTAATATTCAAATATTGAGACGTGTGTTTGGATGGGTCGAATTAGAAAGAGAGTTGGAGCTTGGACAGTCAGCATGTGATCAATCAGTTTCGCATTGAAGAGCAGCCTAACTATATCGCCCACGGCGATGAGGCTGATGCATTCGTCGCTGCTTTTGAAACGCATATTCCTCTGATCATCAAAGGTCCCACCGGTTGTGGGAAGACCCGTTTTGTCGAGCACATGGCCTATCGTTTGAGCCTTCCACTGCTCACCGTTTCATGTCACGAGGATCTGACGGCGGCTGACCTGGTCGGTCGCTTTCTTTTCAAGGACGATGAGACGGTCTGGCAGGACGGGCCGCTGACGCTCGCCGTTCGTCACGGCGGCATCTGTTATCTGGATGAGATCGTAGAGGCGAGGAAGGACACGACGGTCATTATCCATTCGCTGTCAGATTACCGGCGGATGCTCTACATCGATAAGACGGGGGAGGTTATTCAGGCGCATCCTGATTTCATGATGGTGTTGAGCTATAATCCCGGCTACCAGAGCATTGTGAAAGATCTCAAACAGTCGACCAAGCAGCGTTTTGCAAGTTTGATTTTCGAACATCCTCACGTTGAAACCGAAGCCAAGATTATCCAGACGGAGACCGGATTGTCGGTAGCACGGAGCCGCGACCTGGCTGAGATGGGCGCGAGGATTAGGGAACTGCAAGGATTCGGCCTGGATGAGGGCGTGAGCAGCCGGTTACTCGTCTACGCAGGCAAGCTTATCCGCCAGGGACTCTCGCCCGTGGACGCCTGTCGATACGCGATCGGACAGACGTTGACGGATGAGGTTGAGGTTATGGCCTCGATCGAGGATATCGTCCAACTCTATTTTGGCGATCTGATGGAGGATGCTCCAACAATGGAGGATGCTCCAACAATGGAGGATGCCCCTACAGAGAAGCTTCGTCATCCCCAAACTGCTGATTGAGCGGTCATTCTGATTGGATCTTCGGTGCAGCCTTTCGATGCGCTTAGAAACGTCCTCACTTTATGAATGATTTAGCACCCCAACGATCAAGAGATCCAGAGGGACAGTATCAGGGCTTCTCGCTCTCGAGTGTGTGCTGGGGCTACCGGGATATCTTCGCTCAAACCCTAGAGCGTCTTTTCGAACAGGATATGATCGGGTGCGAGCGTCCTCAGGTCACCGACGCGTTCTTCGCCTTCATGCGCTGCGCCGAACAGCAGCATTTTGACTACGTGCTGAAAGAGTTTCTCGCTGCCCTCAACCCTCAGACTGCGTGGCTTCTGGCGTTACCCGGCATCTTCTCTGAGGTCACCGAGATGGGACGAGAGTTGGCGGAATCGAAGCTGCATTATGGCATCACCTATTTCCGCACCTTGGGTGAGGGCGGTTTCGGTGACAAACCCGAAGACGTGCGGCAGCTCATCTCTACCCTCAAGCGCCTGCGGATGATCGATGATGAGCTTGCGATGGCTTTGCTGGGCGGGTACCGCGAGCTGGTGACCCGGCTCGAACCCCCCGAGATCGACGTCTACGTCGAGCAGGGGGTGCGGGCTTTCCATCAAAACCGTCGGACCGGTCTCCGCTTTATGGAAGGCTCCCTGAAAACCTCCGACCTTATCATCCGGTCGCTGACCCAGGAAGCTCGTCTCCGAGATATGGAGCCGATGATCGCAAGTCTGGTACAGGCGTTGGTGGGGTATGAGGTCGAGATTGGGGATCTCAGCCGCCTCGACAGTGACGAACTGATCGAGCGAGGCACGAGGATGGTCTGTATGGCGCGTTGGCTCTACCTGCCCGGGCGCGTCCGACACTTCGATAAGGTCTGGCAGAATCGCAACTGGTACCGGCTGAACGCAGTTGTGGCGGCGGGGATGCTGGCTTTCGACAGTTTCAGCCGCCTTCAGGGGCATCCTGCATACGCGACGTGTGCGGATCTGGTCGGCAATGCCATGCTTACGTTGAATCTCTTCCAGATCATCGAGTACGTACGCGTTCTTGACATGATTCGTGACACCTGGCCGGGCGCGCGCAGGCTTATCGAGTTTGGGCTTGACGCCGAGTATCGGGCCCTTCCACCTTCTAATGGGGCGGATGCGCTCTTTTTGGCTGCTGTCCGATCCGATGGGGATCGTAATGCAGCCGTCGAGGCTGTCCTGACGATCGCCCGCACGTCGGTCAATGCGTTCGATACTGATGCTATGTTGACGGATGCGGTGATGCGTCGGGTCTCCGAGGTGTATCCGAACCTAGCACAGGAACCGCTTCGGACCTTTGGATTCCTACCGGATTTTCTCTATCCCGGTGAGTCGAGCCAACCGCCTCGGGATTCGCTGATTGCTGATATGAAGGACCAAGCCAAGAAACGGCAGCAGCGCGATCAGAACTCGGACGGGAAACTCAGCGTTCAACCCTCGGGTGATGAGACGGATGAAGTGGAGAAAGATCAAGAGGGGAAGGCCGGCAGTGTAGCCGCTGCGTATCTCTATGATGAATGGAGCCAGGCGGAGAGGGACTATTACGAGAACTATTGCCACGTGTATGAGCGACATCTGGAGGACGCACCCATCCGCGATCTACCCGGTGAGATCACGACCCTGGCTCAAAGGACGCGCCGGGTTTTCGAAATGATGAGGCCGGAGTTGACGAAGGAGAAGCATCTCCAGGAAGGTGATGCTATTAACGTCGATCTCCTGACCGATTATTTGATTCAGAGAAAGCGGATGCCTTCACCGAAGGTCGATTTCTATGAAAAGCCCTATCACAACCGCCGCGATCTGGCGACCTTGATCCTGCTCGACGTCAGCGGTTCGACCGGGAGTGAGGTCGAGCGTCATAAGACGATCGAGATTGAGAAACGCGCGGCGCTTATCCTGGGGCAGGGGCTATCGACCCTGGACGATCGGTTTTCGATTTGCGGCTTCAGTGGAAACGGCCGCGAACAGTGCGAGTTTTTCGTCTTCAAGGATTTTGAGGCTGACTGGGATCGACGCAGTATCGGCCGGGTGATGGCTGCGTATCCGCGCAGCGCTACGCGGATCGGTGCCGCACTGCGTCACGCGGGCTTCCGGCTCTCAGGAATCCCTGCAAGACAGCGCTTGATCCTCCTGATCACAGACGGGAAGCCTATGGACACCGGGTATGATCCCAAGACTCGATACGCTCAGTACGACGTCCGTATGGCCTGTGAGGAGAATAAGCGCCAATCGATTACCACGTTCTGCATCACCACCGATGAAAATACCCGGGCCGACATGGAGATTATGTTCCCCGAACACAGGTACGCGATCCTATCGGACGTGCGCCGGCTGCCCCGCATCCTTCCCCGCCTTTATATTCGTCTTACCACGTAGACGCCGTCTGTAACGCAGTCGTCTGTACGGCACCGGTTTGCAAAGCACTGGGCACGCTTTCCATACCAGACGGCTGTGCATTGTCAATATCGCAAACCGGGGTAGAATGAACGCATAAATTAAAAGGGCGTCCCCATATATTGTAATCTCTCCTCCCAGAGGGCCGATATCTTGGGGGCAAAAGGGTTCATACAACAACGTATCGTAGCGGTGCTGTGGAGAAAAGCGCTAACATAACGTTAACGTATCGTTAATAGTTTTCTGTTATTCTTTTGATGGAGCATGTGTAATAGGCCGCAAGCATGCACGCTTGCGACAGGGAGGTACGCCTTGGTTTCAAGTGTCCTGCTCCTAAATGCGAGTTACGAACCCTTGGATATCATCTCGATGCGACGCGCGGTATCCCTTATGCTGCGCGGTCGGGTGGTCGCTGCATGCAATGAAGCGATCGAGATGCACAGTGCATCGGATACGATGAGGATCCCCACCGTGATCCGCTTACGATACTACGTCAACGTCCCCCGTCGCGGTGTCACGTGGAGCCGCAAGGCCGTTCTGCGGCGCGATCATTATACGTGCGCCTATTGTGGCGTTCAGATCGGGCAGCGGCGGAAGGGTCGCCAGTTCCATAAGGGCGATTTCACCATCGATCACGTCTTGCCTGTCAGCCGAGGGGGCAGAAATTCCTGGGGGAATACAGTGTGTGCGTGTGCGTCATGTAACCAGCGTAAGGCCGATCGGCTTCCTCACGAGGCCAATATGAAGCTGTTATGGGAGCCCAAGACGCCCCGGAGCCGTTATCTCGTCGTCTCGGGTGAGATACCGGCGGTGTGGAAGGCCTATCTGGAAGTTTAGTTCGAGATTTCTGAAGCGAGTGGATTCAACCCCGAAGATGTGTTCTTCGGGGTTTTTTGCTGACATGCAGGGTACGGGGGCTGGACGCGTGATGGTCGGGAGGTAATATTTTTACAGGTTCATAAGCGTCGTTTGGAGCGTTTCGCATCTGATGTTATCATAGAGCCATGAATTCCAGTCCTCATATAAAAAGTGTGGAGGTGCACGCTGATGGATTTCTTTGATTGTAACGTCTTCATTGGCCTGCCGGATCGGCGACCGATCGCACCGGTGCGCACGATCAGCGAGCTTCTGGCGGCGATGGATCGCGTGGGGGTGGACAAGGCGCTGGTCTGGCACATCGCGCAGCATAACGCGACGCCCCACGTCGGGAACCGACTGCTGACGGAGGCGATCCAATCCCAACCCAGGCTGTGGGGGTGCTGGGCCATGCTGCCCAACCAGGCCCGGGAGTTCCCCACGCCTGCCCAGCTCTTCCAAAAGATGGAGGCGGCGCGCGTGAAGGCGATCCGCGTCTTCCCGGTCGACCACAAATTCCTGATCAACGAAGTGACGATGGGGCCTCTCTTGGAGGCGATGGTCACCCAGCAGGTCCCGCTTTTCGTATCGGTGAAACGGGGGATGGAATGGCGCGATCTCTATGCGCTCCTGGCTGAATTTCCTGAACTGGTCTGCGTTATCTGCGATCACGGCTGCTGGGGGGAGGACCGGCGCTTTCGTCCCCTTTTGGAGCGGTATCACAACGTCTACGTGGATACCTCCCAGTATTTGCTGGACGGTGGCATCGAGGGGCTGGTCGCGGATTATGGGGCTCGACGCGTCCTCTTCGGCAGTGGATTCCCGGAGTCCTATTTCGGCGGTATGATGATGGCCTTGAAACACGCAGAGATTCCCCTCGCTGCGAAGGAGGCCATCGCTTACGGGAATCTGTCACGCATCCTGGAGGAGGTACGCGTATGAAGGCATCATTTCAGCACTCCCCGTTGGCCCAAGAGTTCTGGGCTGAGGGCCGATCTGATTCATGCCCCATCTACGATATGCACGGGCATATGGGCCCGCACTCTGCGATCTACTTTCCACGCGTTGAGCCTGAAGCGATGATCCGTACGATGGATGCATGCGGCGTCCGTCTGCTATGCTTCTCGCATCACACGTCCCTGCACGCTCCGGATCTCTCCAACCAACTGAGCATTGAGGCCGTGCGCCGGTTTCCCACGCGGTTCCGTGCTTACTGCACCATCAATCCAAACTACCCGGATCTGGTGGCGCGTGACGTGGCATCCTTTGAATCGCTCTCTCCTGACGTGTACGTGGGCTTCAAGTTTCTCTCCGACTACCACAAGGTGGCGTTGACCGATCCGCGCTACGAGCCGGCGTGGGCGTATGCGGAGGCCCACGAGCTTCTGGTCCTGGCTCATACCTGGGGCGGGAGTCCTTACGATGGGGAGGACGTGGTGCGGGAGGTCGCGTCGCGGTATCCGCACGTTAAGCTCCTTCTCGGGCACAGTTGCCACGGCGCTTGGGATGCTGCGGTTGCGCTGGCACGGGATTTTCCCAACGTTTACCTGGAACTGACAGCGGTTTTCGACGATCGTGGGGTCATCGAGACGTTCGTCCAAGGGGCTGGATCGGATCGAATGCTCTTCGGGACGGATCTTCCCTGGTTCGACCCGCATCACGCTATCGGGGTGCTCATCGATGCGGACATCACGGATGCGGACCGGCACAACATCTGCCACCGCAATGCGGAGCGCCTGCTCCGCCCCTGGATTCTGGATCTTCTGGATGAGGCATCTGGCTGAGATCCGGCTCTGAGCTTCTTCTCATAGTGCGATAGGAACCTTCTCCAGGTTCCCGATATTTCCCCTTTCACATTTGCCTGGGTTGTGAATGGGTATGTACGGAGGTTCGGCATATGGTACAATGCTTATGTGTATGGATCTAATGGGGCAATGAGGCGTAATCTGAACGGCATGTCGATCATTGGCTGTGGCGAGGAAATAACCCTTTCATGAAATTATCTCGTTTGCGTAGGCGTTGGATTCGGCCACTGGCGCGTGATCCCCTGATCTTTCCCTTTTATGTTCCGGCGTTTTTGGTCTTTCTCGGCTTCGGCTTTGTTTCTCCTGTGCTTCCGATCTACGTGGAGAGCTTTGACATTTCCCATCGATGGGTTGGACTGGTCTTATCGGCTCAGGCTTTTGGTATGTTGATCAGCGATCTACCGAATGGCCTCTTGCTCCGGCGCTTGGGTCATAAACGTGCGATGCTGCTTGGGATTGGGGCCTTAGTCCTCGCTCGGCTGGCCTTTTCGTGGGCTGGATCGGTACCTGAGCTTATTATCTATCGACTGCTTTCGGGGTTTGGAATGTCACTTTACGGCGTTGCACGACACGCTTTTGTCACCGGTCGTGCAGAGGTGGCAACCCGAGGGCGCGCGTTGGCGCTTTTCGGCGGCTTAATGCGGATTGGTCGATTTATCGGCCCTGTGATGGGGGGGTACCTGGCTGCTGCGCTTGGGTTCCGGTTCTCTTTTATTGTCTCAGGCTTTGTAAGCGCTTTAGGTATCCTGTTTGTGGTTGCCTTCATTCCCGGTCTCCAATTCGATGATGCTTCAGCAGTCGATCTTACCGCTCACGATTCGGGCGTGCGTCTCCTGCCGATGTTGCGCCGCCAGCTCGACCTGTTGGTACCCGCCGGGGTAGGACAGGTCTTCGTACAGATGATCCGCTCGGGCCGGGGGACGATCATCCCACTCTACGCCGCCGGTGTGATCGGTATGGAGGTCGATCAAGTGGGCCTGATGGTGGGGATTGCGGCGGCCGTCGAGATGATGATGTTCATCCCAGCCGGTTGGTTAATGGACAACCTGGGACGCAAGTACGCGCTGGTCCCCAGTTTTGCAATCCAGGCTGTCGCGATGGCACTGGTTCCCCTGACACAGAGCTTTGGTGCGTTGTTGGCCTGTGCGTCCCTGGCCGGTTTGGGGAACGGCTTAAGCTCCGGGGGGATGATGACCTTAGGCGCTGATCTGGCGCCCTCCAAGGGGCGAGGTGAATTCTTGGGCGTGTGGCGCCTGATCGGTGATGCAGGAGGCACTGGCGGGCCGGCGGTCGTCGGCTGGGTTGCGGATGCGTTTGCCCTGCCCTCTGCAGCATTGGCCATGGGCGCGTCAGGTATGATGGCGGCGCTGATCTTCGGATTTCTATTGCCGGAGACGCGGCAGCTTGATACCGAGATGGTCTCTGCTGCCTCGTAAGGTGACGTTTGATGATGTTGTTGCACGCCGGACTATTTCCGTAGCACGAGGAGGCTAAATGACAGATTATCCCTTCGGCTTCTGTCTCAACACGAGCACGATACGCGGCCAAGACCTCACCCTGCTTGAGGAGATCGATATCGCCGCAGAGGCTGGATATGGCGGGATCGAGCCCTGGATTCGAGAGCTGGACGCGTTTGTCGAGTCCGGTGGCTCCCTCGTGGATCTGGGGCAACGCATTGCGGACCTGGGCCTGGTGGTCCCTAACGTGATCGGTTTTTTCGAGTGGACAGTGGATGATGCGTCTCGCCGGGAGGCGGGGCTGGTCGAAGCCGAGCGTAATATGGTGATGTGCGCACAGATTGGGTGCCCGCAGTTGGCGGCGCCTCCTTTTGGCGCGACCGACGTCCGGATCGGCCTTGACCGCTTAAGCGAACGGTATTCTGTCTTACTCGAGCTTGGATCCTCGACAGGTGTGGTCCCAATGCTGGAGTTCTGGGGAATCGCCGAGACGTTGGGGACGTTGGGCGAAGCGGTTCACGTCGCGATGGATACAGGTCATCGTGACGCGCGCGTCCTCGCCGACGTCTATCATATGTATAAGGGCGGAAGCCCACACAACGGGCTGAGACTAGCAGGCCCGGAGACGCTGGGTTTGGTCCACGTCAACGATTATCCTTCGGATCCTCCCAGGGAGGAAAGCACAGACGCGGATAGGGTTTTTCCGGGCGATGGCGTTGCCCCTTTGGCCCAGATTCTCGGTGATCTGGAGCACGCCGGTTATCGCGGTATGCTCTCATTGGAGCTTTTTAACGAGTCGATGTGGGAGCAGGATGCTATGATAGCGGCCAAGATGGGCCTCGAGAAGATGCGGCGGGCTGTCGCCGGGCGTGAGGTCATCTAGCCATGGTTGAGACGGCTCTGTTCGCTACATTGATCTCAGCCGGGATTGCCATCGCCGTCCAGGGCATTCTGATACGTCGCCATCCTCAACGGGCTCATCCGTTTTTCCTGGAGCGTCCGCTTTTCAACGTGTTGGATCTTGAGGATCCCGAGGATGTCGCCAAGGTTTTAGGTCGGGTTCGTGTTGTTTACGGAGGCTTCTTCATCCTCCTGGGCGTATGGGGATTGACAGCCTGACCGGGCGGATCCCAGGTACGCGGCTTGGCGCGATGGAGGCTTGGGTCTAGGATGAGGGGCGCGACGTGCCTTAAACGCCGGATGCGGACAAGCTACGATCGTATTGCGGTGCGGTATGCTCGAATCAACGCCCATATGCCGGCGATGGTCGCGGAGTCGGCGATGCAGTTCTGGCGCTTGCTGGGCCCCGCGGCGTTTGTTCTCGACTTGGGATGTGGGCATGGGCGCGATCTGGCCTGGTTTCGAATGCGAGGCATGCGAGGGGTGGGGGTGGATCTGTCACCCGGTATGTTGCATCAGGCGCGGGAAAGGGTTGATATCCCCTTGCTGCTTATGGATATGAGGCGGCTGGGTCTAGCGGATGAGACTTTCGACGGGATTTGGTGCAATGCGGCTCTTCTTCATCTGCCCAAGGATGAGGTGTCCGTGGCGCTGTCGGAAGCGCGGCGCGTTCTCAAACATAGTGGGCTGTTCTTCGCCTCGTTCAAATCCGGATACGGGGAGGGATGGGAACCTCGTTCGTATGGCGAACCCGTGGAGCGTTTTTTCGCGTTCTACGGGAAGGCGGAGATCAGTAATCTGGTGATGCGGGCCGGTTTTTCGATCCTGGAGGAGGCGTCGAGCGCGGGCATTGGGCAGTCTTGGGTGCATATCTTGGCCCGAAGCCATTGAGGGCCGTGATTTCATGGATAGCATGATAGGAGTATAGCGTAGGATGAAACTCAAATGTTTAGCATGTGAAGCGTTAGCCCGCGTGGCCTATCTCTCTGCCGCGCGCTCCCCGCACGTCGTGGACGTCGAGTTGTTCCGCCTGGGTTGGCACGAAGATCCCGACGATCTACGATCGCGGCTGCAGCATGCGATCGATGCGGCTGCGGTCGATGCTCACGAGTATGATGCGGTGGTCATGGCGTACGGGCTTTGCGGGCGGTCGACCGCCGGCCTGGCGGCGAAAGATATTCCGCTGGTCATCCCAAGGGCTCACGACTGCATCACGCTCTTCCTGGGCGGACGAGCCCGGTATCAAGAAGAGTTCACTCGCCATCCCGGCACCTATTGGTACGTGCGGGATTACGTCGAACGCAAGTCCGGGGGGACGACCCTCTCCCTTGGGGCGGAGATGGGAGGCGATGCCGAGGATCTCTACGATGAGTATGTGGAGAAGTACGGCGAGGACAACGCCCAGTACCTGATGGAGGTCATGGGCGCGTGGCAGGAGCACTACGACCGCGCGGCCTATATCGATATGGGCGTCGGAGATAGCCGTGACGTGGAGGAAGAGACGCGAGCTGAAGCCGACCGGCGCGGCTGGAATTTCGAGAAGTTGGCCGGCGATCTGGTCTTGATCCGGCGGTTGATCTGGGGCGAGTGGGATGACGAAGACTTCCTGATCCTGGACCCGGATGAGCGCATCGAGATGGCGAACGACGCTCGGGTAATGCACTGCATCTTCGATCACCTTGAATAACGCGCCACGTATCGCGACCTATAACGAACAGCCGCTCCACGCGGCACTTAAGGTGTGGTATGCCGGTCCGGAGGATCGATTGGAGATGCCCCTTGACGGTTACGTCATCGACGTAGTCAAGGACGATTTGCTGGTTGAGATCCAGACGGCAAACTTCTCATCGATCAAATCGAAACTTCGCTCGCTGACCGAGCATCATCGCGTGTTGTTGGTCTATCCATTACCCAGGGATAAGTGGTTGGTGAAACGTTGGGATGCGGAGGATCCAGAGGCGAAAATCGAGCGCCGTAAGTCCCCCAAGCATGGAAAACCCCAAGAGATCTTTGAGGAACTCGTCAGTTTCCCGAATCTGATCGCGCGAGAGACGTTCGCGGTTGAAATTGCCTGGACGCACGAGGAGGAGGTGCGCCATCGGGATAGGCGGCGGGGGTGGCGAAGACACGGGTGGGTGGTCGACGAGCGGCGTCTGATTGACGTGGTTGACCAGCAGCGCTTTGAGTCCCCGGCGGATTTTGCGCCGTTGCTGCCGGAGACGTTAGCGGACGGCTTTACGACGCGTGACCTATCCGATATCATGAGCCGGGGGCGGCGTTTTGGCCAACAGATGGCATATTGCCTGCGGAAGATGGGCGTTATTGAATCGGTTGGGAAGCGCGGGCGTTCACGCCTCTATGCCCGATCCCGGCAATTCACACGTACATAACGGGTGATGAGGTTGGGTCGCCCTTACGATGATTCTTGAGTTGGTACATTGAGAAGAAGGAGTCTATCATGGCTAAGCGAAAACGGACTTTGTTGAAGACGAAAGAACGCCGGAGCCGTGAAAGCGTCGCGGGGCTTCTGCGTGAACTGGCAGAGAGTCTCGAATCGGGCGATGTCGTCCTGCAGCGAGGTGAGGAAGAGGTCTCCATGCCTGTGGCCGATCAGGTGCGCCTGAAAATGAAGGCCAAGGAGAAGGAGAAGAAGGGCGGCACGACCAAGCGGACGCTGAAGCTGTCCCTCAAATGGACGGATGCCGACATGCCCGATATGCACGTCACGATTGGCTGATCCTCTCTGGTATGCGTCCAGGTCTGTTTCACCACCAACTATCAAGAGATATGACGGGGGCGGATGAGTTTAGAAGATATCATAGGGATAGCTTTGGCGGCAGTCGCTGTGCTTTGGGTGCCGCATCTTGTGAGTTATCATTGGCTCAAAGGAAGTATCCTTCGAAGGCACCGGTGGGATCTTAACGTCTGTTGCGGTACCACTGACGGAGGGGGCGTCAACGCGGATATTGTGGCGCACGCACCGTTGCCCAAGTTCGTCAAAGTCGATGTCTATCGATTGCCGTTCGGGGACCGGCAATTTGACCGGGTTCTGTGCTCCCACACCCTTGAGCACGTGGGGGACCCTCGGCAATTCTATGAGGAGTTACAGCGCGTGGGAGGAGAGGTCACCGTGGTGCTTCCGCCTCTATGGGATGTGACCGCGGCTCTTAATGTACTTGAGCACCGGTGGATCTTTCTGACTCTCAAGAAGGAGCATTCGACGCTTCCTCCCTACGTCCGGTTGCCCTTGGCCAATTGGATTCAGGATGTTCTCGGGCAGCGTATTCACGCCTGAGTGTACGTTTGAGTATGAGAGGTCGTTGATCATTGAGGCTTGTCCTCAGTCTATAAGGAGCTAGGTATGATTCAAATCGCGGAAGCTTTGTCGCCCAGGCCCTCAGCCCTGTGGCGGATGGTGAAACAGACCGGTATCACCCACGTGGTGGGTTCGATGGACCGCAGTCACGGACTGGACGTCCCCAAGGAACGGCTGCCATGGAGCTATATGTCGCTCGTGCGGGTGAAAACCGCCTATGAGGATGCCGGCTTTACGCTGGACGTCCTTGAGAGCCGCCCGCCTCTTAACAAGGCAAAGCTGGGTCTTCCCGGGCGGGACGAGCAGATTGAGCACGCGATCGACCTTATTCGGAATATGGGGCGGTTGGGGATTCCTGTTTGGTGCTACGAGTGGATGCCGGTCTTTAACTGGATGCGCACGTCAACGACAGCACCCGCTCGCGGCGGTGCGCTGGCCACGGCGTTTGACTACGAACTGATGAAGAACGCGCCGTTGACCGAGTATGGCGAGGTCAGCGAGGAACATCTCTGGGAAAACCTGGAGTATTTCCTCAAAGCCGTCGTGCCCGTCGCGGAGGAGGCCGGCGTGAAGCTGGCGATGCATCCGGACGATCCACCCCTTTCGCCGATTCGCGGATTGGGGCGCATTATGCGCAGCATCGACAACTACCAGCGGCTGCTCGACCTGGTGCCCAGCCCTGTGAATGGGATCGCGCTCTGTCAGGGGAATTTCACTCTGATGACGGATGATCTGCCCGCTGCCATCCGTAAATTTGGGGAGCAGGATAAGATCTTTTTCGTCCACTTCCGGGACGTTCGCGGCACAGCGGAGAAGTTTGTGGAGACTTTCCACGATGAGGGAAAGACCAATATGCTGGCGTGCATGCGGGCTTATCGGGACGTTGGATTTGACGGCGTCTGCCGGCCCGATCACGTGCCCACGATGGAAGGGGATGTCAACGATCGTCCCGCTTATTCATCCATCGGTCGACTCTTTGCTATCGGATATCTCAAGGGATTGCGCGAGGCGGTATACGCAGAATAGGCCGGTCTTGTAGTTGACGACCTTAATTGCGGGCGCACAGAATCGTGCGCCCGCGATGTCTTTAAGTGGTCACGGTGAGGCTACGATAGTGGGGCTATGATTGTATCCATAAGCTCATCGTATTGTGGGGCCATCTGGGACCAGTCCAGGGGGGCTACCGAGCTGCGTAAGGTTGAAGCGATCCGGTCGCGCGGTTTCGGATGCGTAAGCGCCCAGGTCAGGTGTTCGATCAATCCGTCGAAGTCGTCGTAGAGGCAGCGGTCGTGTTGAGCCTGCGGGATGACCTCCGGATAGGCCAGACGGCAAGGCAACACCGGGAAGCACCGGCAGTAGACCGCCTCGACAACCGCGATGCCGAAGAACTCGTGACGGGCTGTGCTGACGACGACGTCGGACTCCCACAGTAACCGTTGGTACGTCTGACGGTCGGCGCGCCCATAATGGATCACCCGGTCACCCAAACGCGCTCGGGCCGCTTCGAACTCCTCCGGCTGCTGGCGCACGTTGGATCCGGCGAGGGCGACTCGGAACGGTATGTCGCGCTTGACCAGGACGTCCAGGGCACGAAAGAAGGTTTGGGGATCCTTGTCATATTCCCAGCGCTGGTTCCACAGGATGAGGGGGGCGCCGGTTGACGCCTCATCGCGGGCTTCGTCGAGCGCGTACAGGTTGCATCCCACGGGCAGTACCTTGGCGCGCGATTGCACCTCCGGTACCATCGGCACGTGGCTGCAATCCGGAAAGTGCTTGAGCATCCTCGGCAGCTCCTCAAACCAGTCATCGCGGTGGAATTTAGAGTTGAAGAGCACCCGGTCCGCTGCCAGCATCGAGAGCCAGTTGATCATTCCATAGGTCAGATCCCGTTTCTCTCCCGCTTGAAGGGGATAAGTAAGCTGATTCTCGTGAAAGTAGAGGGCGACGGGCACCCGAGCCAGATGTCGACGGGTCAGGCCCAGGAACGCCGGCAGGTTGAGCATATCGGTTGCCAAGAGGAGATCCGGACGGGCCGCTTGCGCGTCGATCTGACGAGCCAGCGTTGCAGCCCCACCGTGCATACGCCACTTCCAAAAGCGCGCGGGCAGCGTCAGGAACGTGACGCTGTGACGGCTGTGACGGGCGTACCCGCGCGCCCAGGCCCGGTGGCTGCCCCCGAAATAGGGTGCGACTAGCAGGATATCCACGTTTTGGCTATTGCTTCCTCTCACGTTCCGACGTGATAGGCACGGTTGCCGCATCCGGATTGATGGCCCAGCAGTGGACACGTCCGTGCAGGTCGCGGCCCTGGGCGAGGGCGGCCTCGGCGGTTTCGCGCGGCAGCCCGATGATGTTAATGCCGCGATCCACCGTATGCTCGTAGATGCGATCCATATCGTTGTACGCGGGCTGGGACATATTGATGGTGCTTACGCCCTCCATCTCGGGCACCCGGTCGATGTAGTGATCGCCGCGCCCGCAGAAGTGGAGCGCCCCACCGCCGAACTCGCGGATCAGCCGTCCGTCATAGGGTTTGATGAAGCGGTCAAACATACGCGGCGAGAGGTTCATGGCTGAATCATCCCGGAGCATAATGTGGCCGCGATGGAGCATGGACCAGTGGACGCTGTGGTCTCTGGAGAACGGCACGTGTTGATCCCATTCGTTCATAAAGGCGATGTAGGTCTCCGTGATCAGCTCCAGAAGACGGGTGACCAGATCGGGCGTCTCTATCAGCGCCATAAAGAGGGCGCTGCCCCACAGCAGCTCCGCGATGTCCATCGGGCCCTGCATATCGGGATGGTAGACGTGGACGTATTTCCGGATCTTTGGGTAGCGGGCCATCAGTTCCTGATAGTACGCCGCCATCTCAAATACCTTGCCACCCAATGCGTGGTGGAGGTCAGGGATGCCTTGGTCGAGCAACTCTCTCACCTTCGCGGCTGCGCGCGTTGAATCGGCCGACGCCAGCGCGGTATCCACGTTCGTCGCTTCCAGCCCGCCGAGGGGCACCACCGTGGGCAGCGTGTCGGCCTCACGATCCATCACGAAGAACTCGGCGCCAAATAACGTAGGGATAATGCCGGTGCCGTAGTTGCAGCGCACGGCCATCAGCGCACCGGTCCCGCGTTCCAGGGCGGCGGAGCAGCCCTGGAACTGCTGCAAAGCCATTGCTTCGTAGTCGTCCAGGGCGTCGTTGATAGGCACGTGGGGCCAGGGGATCTCCGGCGCGGCCTTGCGCTCCCGTGCCGGCACGAAGAGGTCTCCCTTGTAGTCACCGTCCGCAAACGCGACCCAGGCATCCCAGAGTGCATCCTCGACTCCAGGATCGATCCTTGCTTCCAAATCGTCCAAGTATCGTTCAATCATCGCTGTCTCCTTGATCGTGTTGACGCTTTGTCGGCCCGTCTAAATTCATCGCTTTGAGGACGGGATGATCAAGCTGGTTCTTGACCTCCCGCCAGGCTCGCCTCGCTCCCGGTTGATCCAGATCGGGAACAAAGCCGAAATCCAGATAGATCTTGATCGCCGGGATGCGTTCGGTCTGGGTGCCCAGGAACGCTCGATCGTGCCACGTCGCCATATGGTTCAGGGCATGGGTGAGCATCGCTTTCCCAAGTCCTCGGCCCCAATACGCCTTCCGTACTGCCACCCAATGGATCTGACCGTAGTCCTTCCCCTTGAAGGTACGATGATACCACGCGGTGATCGTCGCGACCGCAAGACCGCGTGGGTTGGTGACGATGAAACTGCGCCACTGCGTCGCCGAAAGGTCGGATCCAAATTGGTTGTGGAAGAGCTCGGCTTCGATGTCCGCGTAGGGTTCAGCGTCCCGCCAGATATCGGTCCAAAGCCCGCCCTCGTCAAGCCGCATCGGGCGAATTTCAAACCCTTCGGGGAAAGCGACCTGCGGGATGTCGTCCAGATGGTCTTGAACCATCTTGACCTCGTAGCCGGCCGAGGACGCCTGTGGCTCCAGGTGAGTTTCCGGCTCGGGATATCCTTGTCTTGCGCGGAATAGGGTTCGGATTGTGCGATAGGCCCGCTTTTCTTCGTGCCGATTCCGCGTCAGAATACCGAACGGGCTCTGGTTAAGACAGGTGTAATAAGTAAAGGTGTGTTCGGGCCACGGATGGTCGGCCCAACACCAAAGTGTGGTCCCACAGATGTATGGGGCGTCTATGCCCTCGTATTCGTGTTCGATAACCTTGGCCTGTGTATCCGTCCCCAACGCGCCATCGGGTGAACCGTAGATCGCCGGGTAACCGAATTCAGTGATGAGAATGGGGCGGTCTGGATAGCGGGCGTGCAGCTCTGCGAGCGCCGTCCGCCAGCATTCGGTCAGTGCCGGGAAATCGACCTCACCCTCTTGGCGCATTGCTTCGTATCCCGGGTAGCCGTTGATGCAGAGGACGTCGTCTGCCGTGAAGTGCGGGTGATCCCGCCAGCGGTCGCTGACGTGGACGGCAAGCCGGGTCGGATCCAGCCGCTTTGCCAACCGTATCAGGTCGGTGTTGCCCGAGGCAACCTCAGGGCGGGATTCGTCCGTCTCGTTGCTGACGGACCATAGGACGATCGAGGGATGATTGATGTCGCGGTGAATCATGGCGCGAAGCTGACGCTTGGCGGCTCTTAGCGTACGGATGGCGGTGCGTTCATCCGGAGCGCGGTTGTCCTCGCGCCCGCTCCACCAATAGAGCGGAATCTCCGCCATCGCCAGCAGTCCGATCTTATCACAGAGATCCAGTTCGCTGGGGTCGTGAGGATAGTGGCAGAGCCGGACGAAGTTGGCCCCTGCGTCCTTCATCTTGTTCAGGTCTCGTCGCACTACGTCCGGGTCAGGACTCATCGCGCGGTCAGGCGAATCCTCGTGCCGGTTGAATCCGGTGAGTATGATGGGTTCGTTGTTGAGGCGGAGCGCGCCATCGACGACCTCTATGGTTCTGAAGCCCACGCGGATTCGATGCGTCTCCAACGGGTTGCCCGCCTCCTGAAGCGTCACCTCAAGGGTGTAGAGGTGGGGCGTCTCCGGGGACCAGGGCTTAACGCCGGGAACGGCATGCTCCAGGACGATTTCGCTCGCGGCCCCAGCCGCGATAGAAGTCCGGTCGCGGACCCAATGGGCCAGCCGATTGTCTTCCGCATCGGAGATAGACACGGCGAGTGTCGCGTGGGCGTCGCAGTGCCTGTGATTACGGATCGTCGCCTGGACCGCCAGGTTTCCCCCCTCATGGGTGGTGGGCGTTGCGGATGTCGCGACGCGATCGAGCGTAAGCAGAGGCGTGGCTCGGAGTTCGAGCCCTCTCAGCAGGCCCCCGACCGTCCGCCATCCGCGCTGAAGGCCAGGGACCTCACCGGCTCGACGTGTGTTGTCCGTTTGAATGACGACGATGTTCTCCGCACCGCAGGTCAGGGCGTGATCCACGCGCAGATCGAACGGCAGATAGGGATCGGCCTGATGCCCAACCCACTGACCGTTGACCCACACGTCGGCCCGGGTGTTGACACCGCGTGAGCGGAGCACCACGCATCTCCCCCGCCAACTCTCCGGAATTGACATCCGACGCCGGTACCAGGCTTTGCCCTCATATCCCGCAAGATCGGGATACCCGGTCGCATAGTCCGTGGGCACGCGGACCTCGCGCCAGCGATGGTCGTCATAGTCTGGTGATGGGTATGCTGGGATCAGGGCGTCGCCCGCAGGATCCGGCTGAAAACGCCACAGTCCGCAAAGATCGAGTGTGTCCACGGTTTTTTTATGCATCGTCTCTCCCAATGAGTTGTTTTCTCGGCGTGCGATCAAAAAAGTCCCTGCCAAATCTGGTAGAGCCCAAAGCCGACCAAAGTAAGCGCGGAAATTCCAACGAGCCAGCGATTGAGACGGCGGCCCAGCTTCCGAGTCAGGCTAAATCCCACGATGAGCGCCGTCAAGGTCAGGATCATCGCGCCGTAGAACCCAAGGAGGAACAGTCCCGCGTTTGCCGGGCTCTGCCGCCACCCCTGGATCAGGATCGGACCGGTGACCAAGCCCCAGAAGAGGTAGGGCCCGGGGCTGAGGGCGTTCATCAGCGCGGCTTTCAGCACGCTACCGGTGCCTTCCTCGGTCTTCGCGTCCGGCTGGTCAAAGGTCCGCCAGGTCTTGAAGGCACCCCAGGACAGATAGAGGATGAAAAGGCCGCCGATGACGCTGAGCACGTTCTGCCAGCCCGCTGGGAACCGGTTAAGGACTAATACCGCTAATACGATGATAGGACCGTCGCTGACAAGCGGTGCCAGCGCTGCCGGCAGGGTGCGCCGCCAGCCTTTGGTCAAGGTTTGCGCGATCAGATAGGTCTGGAAGGGACCGGGCTGCGCGGCGGCAGCCAGCCCATAGCCCAGTCCCTGGATAAGATAGGTTTCCATCCGTTTTACAGCCGCACCGGATAGGACTGCACCCATTCGCAGACAGCTTTGATTGTCTCGGGTTCGCAGAGCGGCGGCATCACCCCGGCAGAGGTGACCACGACGCCCCGGTGGTGGGGTAGGGCGTCCAAGGATTTCTTGATGTCGGCGATGATCTCCTCTGCGGTCCGCGTCCACAGCATCGCGTGCGTGCCCCCAACGAGACACGTGTCCGGGCAATGCGTGCGCCCATCGAGAAGGGTGGTGCTGCCAAGTGGCGGCGCCGTGAAGGCCTCAAATGCCTCTGCGGGCAGCGTCGCAAGATCCGGCAGGAGGCGCTTGAGCTTACCGCACATATGGAGGAAGAGCTTGCGCCCGTAGCGATGGATGGTCTCTCCGTAAGCGGTGATGTGCGGCAGGCAGTAACACCGGTACTGTGCCGGGGAGATCAGGGTTGTCGAGGTGTTCTCAACCATATAGAGCACGTTCGAGGGGCTGTGCGCCGCCATCAGGGCGGCTTTTTTCAACAGCATCCTGTGGATGGCATGGAAGAGTCGTTCGACCTCGTCGGGGTGGTCGGCCAACAGGTAATGGGCCTGTTCGATACCGGCAAGCCACTCCACAAAGACCATCAAGGGGGATTCTCCGATCGACATGAAGGTGAACCCATCGTCTCCAATCTCATCGACTCTGGCCTGGGATTCGGACAAGCGATCTTCGTCCAGGACGACGTCCGTATCCTCAAAGAAAGCGGTCATCAGTTTCAGGGTTTCGAGATCCCGTATGGGGAAGACCATAGGATGCCACGCCTGCGACGCGACGTCGAAACGGCGGATTGTCTGGGTCTCCCCGAAGGGGGTGCGATAGATTGTGACACGCCGGTCACTTTCGGTTTGCGTCTCCATCGACGTCCGAGATCGCACGTCGCGGGTGCACGACGGGATCCCGACGTGTTCGTCGCTGCCCATCCAGTCGTGGATCTCTGAGATGGACATCCGGTCGAAGGGCTGTCGCTGGGCCCGAGGATAGGCAGCGTCCAGCTTGGGCCAGAAGGGCAGTCGATCGACCGGTTCGAAATTGACGGCTGCCCACCATCGTTCTCTGGGCGTCATCGTTGATGCACTCATCACTCAACTCCTTGCATTGGGGGCGGGATCGCAATCAAAATCCCGATCACTTTCACCGGATGTTCCCCATCATAGTGGGCCTCCGGCTGCTGGCAAATGCCTTGGATCCTAGAATCAGCAGTTTTCGCCTTTGGTATCCGTCTCTGACCCAGTTTAGCATAGTTATCCTCTTTGACACGGGCGGGAGATCATTTTAGCCTATCGGTTTGCACTTGCACCCAAGCGAATCCATAGTATATTACATTCAACAACTTGAATGTGGTTGTGTTTCGTATCTTCCGGGCCTAGCATCAACGTGGTGGAGGATGCACCAATTCCTTAGGGGGGAATGATGTCTGAGAAACTAAAAGTGCTCTTTCTTTGTACGGGAAACTCGTGTCGCAGTCAGATGGCCGAGGGATGGACACGGCATTTGAAAGGTGATCAGATCGAGGTCCACTCCGCGGGCGTCGAGAAACACGGTCTCAACGCCAGGGCCGTGAAGGTCATGGCGGAGGTTGGGATCGACATTTCGGATCACACCAGCAAGCACGTCCGTGAGGTTATGGACGTGCCGTTTGATTACGTCGTCACCGTGTGTGGGCACGCCAAGGAGAACTGCCCGGTCTTTCCCGGAAAGGCAAAGGTCGTCCATCAGGGCTTTGACGATCCCCCTCAACTCGCAGCCGATGCGGAGACGGAGGAGGAGGCATTGGCGCACTATCGCCGCGTGCGGGATGAGATCAAAGCTTACGTCGAGACGCTGCCTGACGCGCTCCTGGAGCATAATCCGATGGATTTCCACGTCGGGATCGGCTGATCTCGCAAGAAACCGGACGGTCCTTCGGGGAAGCTTTGCAGAATTCTATAGAAACAGGGCCACGGCGGTGATTTGTCTGCCTTGGCCCTGCGGTTTCTACCTACCAGAAAGGTACATACGCTAGGACGTGACTTGCCAGACCCACACGCCCTTTGACTCGGGCGTCTCGACCTTGAAGATGACCTGGTTAAGATGATCGCCCCAGACTCCACCTAGTCGATCGTCGGTGATGGGGACCTCCTTGACCTCGGCGCTCAGCGAGGCATCGAACGTCAGGGTTCCGCCGCTGCTTTCACGTTGGCTCTCCTCAGGCCCGAAGGTGGTGGGCTTGAAGGTGACCGACCCAGACTCGACTTCAACCTCACAGGGGGTGAGGAGTCCCATTGTCAGGGCATCAGGAGCTTCAACGAACTCATACTCGTCCTTGATGATCAACGATTCACCTTGCGTCAGGGTGAGTATCCGCTTCCAGCTCTTGATCTTTGCTTCGTCGGGATACGCGCCCGCCACGTCGAGGGCATAAGTTACTCCATCGTCCTCGGCTGTGTATTGCACGTCATCTGCTTTGAAATTGCCCCCAGGCGCCTGCATCACCCCATCCACCGTCGGCAGGAGCGTGTGGTACCCGGATTGCATCGTCCATATCTCATACCGCTGGGGACTGAACGTCTTACGCCGGTAGGTCTCTACTCCAGCGTCGACGATCAGCGGCTTGCCGTCCGCATAGACGATGACGTTGCCGACGTCGTTATGGTTGTGGCTCTCACTGTTATGACCGCCCTTGGCCGCAACGAAGAGGCCTTCGGGGCTTCCTACCTGATCGCGGGCAACCATTACCTGAATATCGTCGAACCACGCCCGCCCTGGGAGCGGCTGTGTGGGTTCGACATCCAAAGGTGTTGGAATCTCAAAGAGGTTGGGGAGGATGCGTCCCAAGCTGCTGCTCTGCTTGGTCACGTTCCCTCCGGCCTGTTGCATCAACCAACCCCCGAAACCAGCCATCTCTTGATCCTCAATGCGCTTGCCGTAGCGATAGATTAAGCCGGCTGGCGGTTGATTGATCGCTGAGGCATCCGCGAAGTTCACAAAGTAGTGATCGTAGATGTGGGTGCGGTAGATGAAGCGCCCCATGTTCTTGATTTTGACCTCATCATAGACGTTGACACCCCCGTCCGTGGCGCTGTAGAGCCACTCCAGGCAGTCAAAGAGGGAGGCCGCTGCGCGTCCCCAATAACCGGGGCCCTCGTCGCATCCGCCGGCCTCACCATAAATCCCGAGGAAGATATCGAGGCTGCGAAGGCTCTTGTGCACTGCCGCGACCTGACGCTCCAGATCTTGCTCAAGCAGCAGCGTCGTCGCCAGCCAGTTGGAGTTAATCCAGGGATTCCAGTTGTTAACGGAATGCGAACCGGGGTGGAACGACATCCACCAGAAGTCATCCCGCTCCAGGCATGGATCGAGCACCCGGCGGGTCGCCTCATAGCGGATTCGGGGGAGGACCAGGGGCGAAACCTCGTCCAGGGTGTCGCCCAGCAGGTAGAGGGTCCACGCCAGGAGGGCCACGGTCTCTGCGGCAAACAGGTCAACCGTGGGCTCCTCGATGTCGGGCAGCCCGCTGCCGGCCTCCTGCATATTCAGGTGAGCGGGCACACCCCAGTACGATTCCTCGCATGTGGTCCAGATGCCATTGACGATATCATCCAGGAATCGTCCCTCTCCTTCGATACATTCGGCCAGGACGAGATCGCGGAGATTGTGACGGCGCGCATACCGAACGTTTTGATAGCGGCTGCGATTGCCGTTACGCGCGTATTCGAGGAAGAGCGTCGCCGGCGTCGCGGGCCACTCGTGACCCAGCAGCGCCGTACCTCGGTCGAGATAGGTGGTGCGTACCTCAGGAGGCAGTGCCTCCCACGCCTCCCTTTGTTGAAGGGTGGGGAATGGGTGCCAGGTGCCGGGCTCCGGTAGTTGTTCTGACAGAACGTCTTGCGTGTATCGTTCACTTAACATAGACAGGTCTCTTCTCCTTTATTGTGATTGTGTTGCGCTACTTTCCGATCGTCCTCGTTGGGTTCGACCCGTGTTGGCCTCTTACCCTTTTGGTTCCATGGTGCTAGGCACGTGCTCAGTCGAAGTACGTATCACCTCCCCAGAGCAAGGTCTTTGCGACCTCGTCGTTGAGTTCCACGCCGATCCCCGGGCGCTCGGAGACCGTCATCCATCCGTTTGCGATGAAGGGCTTATCCCCCGTGCAGAGATCGCTCCACCACGGGATCTCCCGTCCGTGGAACTCCAGCACCAGGAAGTTTGGCACAGATGCCATCACGTGGCACGCCGCCATCATGCCCAGCGGCGAGGAAACGTTGTGCGGGGCGATGGGCACGTAGAAGGCGTCGGCGATCTCGGCGATACGCTTGCCCTCCAGGATCCCACCCGCTTTAGCGAGGTCGGGCATGATGACGTCGACGGCCTGCCGTTGAAGCAGATCGAGGAACTGGTAGCGCGTGTACTGGTTCTCGCCGGTGCAGATGATCGTGCTGGTTGACGCGCGCACCTGGGCGAGGGCTTCGACGTTCTCCGCCGGTACGGGCTCCTCCAGCCACATCAGTCGCAGATCCTCCACGGCTTTGGCCAGGGTGATGGCCGAAGGGAGGTCGAACTGCCCGTGACAGTCAATCGCCAGGTCGACTTCTTCGCCGATCGTCTCGCGGGTGGTACGGATCAGGTCGATGATGTGGGTCATCTCCCTGGCGCCCGCCGTCCAGTTGACGGGATCCAACTTGCCGATGCCGGTGTGATCGACGTCGAATTTGACGGCGCTGTAGCCCTCCTCCTCTATCACCTGCTGGGCCTTTTCGGCGTAGGCGTCGGCGGTCTCCTCCTCACCGGCGTGGAGGTCGGCGTAGAGCCGAATCCGATCGCGGAATTTTCCTCCCAGCAATTTGTAAACGGGCACGCCCAGGGCTTTGCCGGTGATGTCGTAGAGGGCGTTCTCGATGCCGGTGATGGCGAAAATCAGCGGTGCGCTGCTGGTCCCGCCGTAGCGCCCGCGCCGCCGGAGCTGCTCGTAGATCGGCCCCGGATCGGTTGGGTCCTTGCCCAGCAGCATCGGCTTCATCGCCAGGATGGCCTCTTTGACGGCGAAGCCGGACGCGCCGGCGGCCGCCGAGCTGCACTCGCCGGTGCCGACGATGCCCTCGTTGGTGTAGACGCGGACGAAGGTCCAGACACATCCGCCGCTATGCGGCTCCGGTCGCCCGATGACGGACGCTTGGACGTCGGTGATTTTCATAAGGGCTCCTTTGGCGTAAGTTCATTGGATCTTCGATGTCGATTTGAAGACTTAGTTGAAAGTTGCAAGTTATCTGCTGTTTGAGACGGCTATTGATCGAGATGCTGATTCAGATAGGAAATGAAGCCAGCAATGATGCGACTGGTCTCACTCGCCAGGTTGTAGAGTTCATCGAATATTTCCGCAGTGATGTATCCTTGATCCTTTGCGATATAGGTCTGGGCGCGAATTTCACCCGCTGAAGCCTTCGCAATATAGAGATAGCGAATGAATGTCCTGTTATTCTGGCTTTCGAAACCTTCGGCGATGTTTGAGACGATTGAGATAGCAGCAGGACGCATCTGATTACACAACGGGTGGTCCCGTTTTAGTCCCGACCGTTTTGTTATGTCATAGACAAGGCGGCAGAGCGTTCGCGCCTTTTTCCAAGCCGCAATGTCTTCGAAGCGCCTAATCGTTGTCACCGTCCCTCCCGTGAAGCTCAACTTTGAACTTTCAACTGAATAACTCGCAACTGGGGGGCGTCTCATCCATCCTATGCCTCATCCTTCTGCACGTAGGGCTGGTTCGCGAAGATGGTGCGGACCTCCTGGGCGTTGGTGGCCTGGTGGAGGGCGGTCATGCGGGTGGCCTCCACGTCGCGGAGCTTCTGGACGTTGGTGAAGACGGCCTCCAGTTGGTCCTCGGGGAATTTCACGGCGCCGTTCTCGTCCATATGGACGATGTCGCCGGGGCTGACGTCCATGCCAGCGATGGTCACGGGGACGTTGATGGCGTGGATGGCCATGGGGCCGTGGCCCGGCGTGATGCCGCTCAGGAGGTATTGGAAATCCATGGGCCGGATCTCGTCGATGTCGCGGGACGGGCCGTTGGAGAGCCCGCCGATGCAGCCGACGGCCTTCATCGCCGAGGTCATATTGCCGCCGGCCAGCCCGACCTTGTCCGCGATCTCGGGCGGGAATCGCTGCTCGAAGACGAAGATGGTGGGCTTAGGCGAGGCGTCGAGGGCGTCGATCACGTCCATAAAGGAGAGCCGGTCGAACATCGGGTCGGGCAAGCCGTACACGCAGGTCACGGCATGACCGGCGACTGCGCCCAATTCGGGATACATACAGCGGAGCGTTTGGTTCGTGTACCAGTTCTGGCTCCAGGGATGGTAAAGCCCCAGGCAGAGGGGATTATCCGGATAGGTGGCAACGACGTTCGTGATTGAGGGGGTATCAAACTCACAAAGGGCACTAAGTATCTCACGTTGCGTCATGTCGGACATCGCACAGCCTCCTTAAGATGGGGTGACCTCTTCGTTTGCCGGTATCAGCATACTCATTGCGATTGCGTATGGACGCATCGTACCACGGCTCTGGCGGGACACAACCCGAGCGGCGCCTCGGGCCTATAACTTGTCAAGATGGCTCTGTATGAAATCCACGTCCAGCGTCACGCCGATACCGGGGCGATTGGGGATTGCCAGGTATCTATCCTGGAGATCGACGGCCTCCAGCGTCGTACCCTCGCGGAGAGGATTGGCCGAACGATCGTATTCGAACCAGGGCTCGGCCGGGAAGCGGCGGTCGGGGAAATGGGGGAGGGCCGCAAAGGCCTGGAGCGAGGCTGCCAAGCCGATGTTTGTGCCCCATACGTGGGGGACGACCGGGATATTCGCGGTACTTGCCAGGGCAACGATTTGGGCCATCTCGGTAAAGCCGCCGGTCGCGCAAAGATCGGGGTAGAGGGCTTCGCCAAGCCCGTGCAGCCCCTCGTCCGTTGTGATGGAACAGATGGCGGTCTGGCGGCTGTTTCCTACCCGCTGGGACCAACCGAATGCACGATCACCTAACGTTGTGCGCAGGACATACGTCTGGACATTTGCGATCTTCATCGATTCCTCGCTTTACTATTGCATGATGCTGTCGCCCGATTGGATACTATCAGTGTGAGTCATCGCCTCTCAGCATAGCACACATTGGCATCGGACAAAATTGACCTATAGCTCGGGGTTTTACCCGGCGGAGCCGGAGATTGCGTGAAAAGGAAATCGCTTTTCCTGCTCGGAGCGAGAATGATAAGTACGTCTTCTGACTACCGGAATTCTCCCTATCGCGTATACTGCATAGTTACAGATCCGGGCGTAAATAACTAAACATTTCCAAGACACCTATGGAAACGCAGAATCTCTTTAGGTATTCATGACCCGATCCATAGACGATGCGGCATTCTATAGCTCTGGAGGTTATGCGTGTCCCCTGTCCTTCGTATGACGTTGATCACCATGCTTCTCTTTATGTCCCGAGGCATGATCATTCCTGTTCGTTCCCTGTACACCCGGTCGCTCGGCGCCAGCTACCTTACCATCGGACTCCTCGGCACCGTCACATCCCTCGCAATGATTGGGGGGAATGCGCTCTGGGGATGGCTCTCCGATCGACTGCGAAAACGTAGGCCGATTCTGTTGGGGGGGCTCGCGGCTCTGGCCCTAGGGTTTGTGGGGATTGCCGGCGTTCCCACTGCCCAGTGGCTTTTCCCGCTCTATCTGTGGATGGCGTTAGCGCAGGCAGCCTACGACACGGCAAGTTTGGCCTTGATGGGAGATCTGTTGGAGAAGGGCGGGCGGTCGCGCGGTCGCAGGATGGGGACCTACCGGGGGTTGGCATCCCTGGCGTTTGGGATTCCGGCCTTCGCCTCGGGCGAGTTGGCTGAGATCTGGTCCCTTCGCGGTCCTTATCTCATCGGTGCCGGATGCCTGGCTGTCGCCCTTGTGTTGGCGATCGGGGTTCGCAGGCCCGATAAGACGGTCGACGAACCGTCTGGGAAGGACGCGAAGCTCCAGCCCGACACGGATGCGGCTGCGTCGTCCGATCAACCCCGCCTCCCTTTGCCGCCGCTGCTAATCGCAGCGGGTATCTGGTCGTTGGTGACCGGAGCGGTCTATGCGGTATGGGCCAACTATATGGTTGAGTCCCTGGGGTACAGTCAGGGACAGATGAGCCGGATATGGGCGATCGCCTCCCTTTCTGAATTTCCTCTGATGATCCTTGCGGGGTGGTTGGGGGATCGACTGGGACGTCTGCCGATGCTCAGCATCGGATTGACGTTATGGGCCGGTGTCTTTACCGGCTATCTGTTCCTGCCGTCCATGCCCTGGATCATCGGCGTGCAACTGGTTCGGGGCTTTGCGTATTCCGCTCACACCGCTACGGCGATGACCTATGCGGCGGAGGTGCGCAAGCGGGAGCATCGGGGGCGGGTATCCGGATTTTACGGCACCGCCGGTTCCATCGGCGCAATTCTGGGGACGTCCCTCGGCGGACTCTTGACCGAGTATGCGGGATTCCGGGTGATGATTGCCGCCTGCGCGGCCCTCGTCCTCGCCGGTGCGATTTATATTGGGATCACGGCTGGGGTCCATCGTGCCCGCGTTCGTGCCTCGATTTGATCGATGGGTCGTTGATTGGGTGAGATTGAGAAAGGAGCTGGGTGATGACCATGATATTTCCTGAGCAGGCGTGGGTCAAGGCTGCACCCGAGGATAAAGGTATCGATCCTCATCGTTTGGAGGAGGCCCGCCAATGGATGGATGCCCATGCCGACGAGCGCGGTTATCGGTTCTTGGTCGTGCGGGACGGCGTTCTGGTCTACGAGCAGTACCGGGGTATCGAACCCGAGCCCAAACTGCCGATTGCCTCGGCGGCAAAGTCCGTCTACAGTAACATCCTCGGTATTGAGATCTCCGAGGGAACGATTTCTTCCGCGGATGCACGTGTGCGCGAAGTTTATCCCGAGCTGATGGAGGTTCCACCCGGGGAGGGGCCCAAGGATAACCGCTATGCTTTTCCGGAGAACCGCGACATCACGTATCGCCAGCTCATTTCCAACACCTCAGGCTACATGAAGCCGGGGGAGGCGCCAGGTCGGGTCTTTCATTACCAGACCTATGGGATGAACGTTCTGACCCACGCGTTGGCTAAGGCCCACGGCTTTTATGACGTCGATGATCCGGAAGGGCTGCCGGGGTTCAAACAATTGGTAGAGGAGCGGCTGGCTAACCACATTGGGGCGGAGTGGGCCTATACACTCACCAACTTTGACCTTCATTCGCGGGCGCGACTCGGCATCTTCGGGTACTATTGCCAGATTCACACGAATGCGCGCGACCTTGCACGGCTTGGTCATTTATGGTGTAATTGGGGAAGGTGGCAGGATACGCAGGTTGTGCCTGAGGATTGGGTGCGTGAATCGGTCAAAGTCAATCCCGATCTGATTGACCACAGTCCGGAAACGATGTGGACCTACGGCTATGGCTTCTGGACAAACGAACGGGGGTATTTGTGGCCTGACCTGCCCCGCGAGGGGTTCACTGCCAGTGGGGCCGGCGGACATTATGTGTCGGTCTTCCCAAGCCGGCGGTTGGTCGTCGTGCAGAATCCGGGCCCCTATCACCGGGCGCGCGCTGACGGCAAACCCGCGAACGCTGAGATGTTGAGGATTGTGTTGGATGCACTGGACCCTATCTGATTCCAGAGGAGCACTATGAACTCATTTGATCAACCGATGCCGGTTGAAGCGCTGGAAAGGATGGCGGCTACCATCCGCTGTGACATCATTGAGATGATCGCAACGGCGGAGGCCGGACATCCAGGCGGCTCGCTATCGGCAACGGACATCGTCACGGCTCTCTACTTTCGAGTGATGCGTATCGATCCTGAGCGACCGGCGTGGGCGGATCGGGATCGGTTTATCCTCTCCAAGGGTCACGCGTGCCCGGTCTGGTACGCCTGTCTTGCAGAGCGGGGATACTTCGACAAGTCCCACCTGGCTACGTTGCGCAGGCTGGACAGCATCCTGCAAGGGCATCCGGATATGCGCAAGACCCCGGGTATTGATATGACCGCCGGCTCGTTGGGCCATGGATTGTCCGCCGGGATTGGGATGGCGCTCAGTGGAAAGCTGCGCAACCGGGATTACCACGTCTGGATTGTGCTGGGAGACGGGGAGACGCAGGAGGGCTCAGTCTGGGAGGCGGCAATGGCCGCGCCAAGGTGGCATCTGGGCAATCTGACGGCGATCGTCGATCGCAACCGACTGCAGAACGACGCCTGTGTGGAGGACATCATGCCTATCGAGCCGCTGGTCGACAAATGGCAGGCCTTTGGGTGGCGGGTGGTCGAGATCGATGGACACGATATGGCCGAGGTCGTCGATGCCCTGGAGGGCGTCAAGGCGGTGCCAGATCAGCCAACGGCCGTCATCGCTCACACGATCAAGGGCAAGGGCGTCTCCTATATGGAGGATCGTGCTGAGTGGCACGGGCGGGCACCCTGTGCCGAGGAAGCAATGCTGGCGCTTGAGGAAATTCGGAGGTGTGTCTGTGAGTGAGGAACGTTACCGTTATCTGCGTCCGGAGGCACGCTCGCGCCTCGAAGCCGGGACGCTGCTGGATTCCGAGGAGGCCGAGGCGACCCGATATGCCTACGCCGAAGCGATCGTCGAGCTAGGCGCGCGCAACCCAGACGTTGTGGTGTTGGACGCCGACGTCTCGAAGTCGGTGCGCACGACGGCGTTTGCCGAGGCTTATCCCGAGCGGTCGTTTAACTTCGGCATCGCCGAACAGAATATGATGGCTTCGGCTGCGGGTATGGCGACCACGGGGCTTATCCCCTTCGCGACCAGTTACGCGGTCTTCTTGACGATGCGCGCGCTGGATCAAGTGCGCAACAGCATCCACTATCCCCGCCTCAACGTGAAGATTGCCTCCAGTCACGGCGGGATCACGCCCGGTCCCGATGGCCCGACCCATCAGGGTCAGGAGGATCTGAGCTTGATGCGCGCGATCGCCAACAGCACGGTGGTGGCTGCTGCTGACTCGGCGACGACGAAACTGGCGACTTACGCTGCTGCGGCGTGGGAGGGTCCGGTCTATCTCAGCTTCACACGGGATCCGGTCCCTTATCTCTTCGATGAGGATTATCCCTTTGAGATTGGACGGGCGGTCGTCATCCGGGAGGGCGGCGATGCGACTATTGTGGCCATTCGGGACATGGTCGCTCAGGCTTTGATCGCTGCTGCATCTCTGGCGAAGGAGGGCATCGAGGTCCGGGTTATCGATTGTCACACGCTCAAGCCCCTGGATCACGAGGTGATCCTCGCTGCGGCTCGTGAGACCGGCGCGATCGTGACAGCGGAGAGCAACGTGATTTTTGGAGGACTCGGGAGCGCTGTTGCCGAGACCCTCGTGGAGCATGATCCGGTCCCTATGCAGCGGATCGGCGTGCAGGACACCTTCACGGAGTCAGGTCCTTATCTGGAGCTTCTGAAGAAATATGGGATGTCAGCCCAGCATATCGTCGAGGCGGTCAAGTCGGTCATTGCGCGTAGAGACCACGCGGGCGCGTAGAGACCACGCGGGCGCGTAGAGATCACGCAGGCGCGTAGAGATCACGCAGGCGCGTAAAGATCATCCGGTACGTAAGGAACACACGGCGTACGAGAACGCCGTGTGAGAAGTGTGCAGTGAATAAGATCAATGAGGAACAATGGTTAGGGAGGGACAAGGTATGAAACCCAAGGTTTATGTGACGCGAATGGTTCCTGAGGTTGGATTGGATAAGGTGCGAGAGGCCTGCGATACGGAGATCTGGGAGGGATCGCTTCCCGTTTCCCGTGAGGTGCTGCTTGAGAAGGTTTCGGACGTGGAGGGGCTCTATTGTCTGTTGACGGACCGCGTGGACGACGCGGTACTGGACGCTGCCCCGAATTTGAAGGTGGTCAGCAACTACGCGGTTGGCTACAACAATATCGACGTAGACGCATGCACAGCCAGGGGCATCCCCGTGGGCAATACGCCGGGCGTGTTGACCGACACGACGGCCGATTTCGCGTTCACCCTGCTTACGGCAGCCGCCCGCCGGGTGGTTGAGGGCGTGCACTACGTGGTTGAGGGTAAGTGGAAGACGTGGGGCCCCAAGCTCTTGTTGGGTCAGGATATACACGGCGCGACGCTGGGCATCGTGGGCTTCGGGCGTATCGGACAGGCCATGGCCAAACGAGCCAGCGGATTCGATATGCACGTGATCTATCACGACCCTTACGTTGAGGAACCCCCAGAGGGGATCGAGGCCGAGCCGGCAGATCTGGAGACGTTGCTGGCAACGTCAGACTTTATCTCCGTGCACGTGCCCCTCACGGATGACACCCATCATATGTTGGGCGACGCTGAGCTGGCCCAGATGAAACCAAGTGCGGTCCTCATCAATACGGCGCGCGGTCCCGTTGTGGATCCCGATGCGTTGTTCCAGGCCTTGAAAGCGGAGCGGCTGGCCGCCGCTGCTCTTGACGTCACCGAGCCCGAACCGATTCCGGCCGATCACCCGTTGTTGACGCTGCCCAACTGTATCGTTACTCCCCACATTGCCAGCGGCAGCATTGGGACGCGGGGCAAGATGGCGACGATCGCAGCCGATAACCTGCTTGCGGGGCTGCGGGGCGAGCGCTTGCCGCACTGCGTGAATCCCGAGGTCTACGACGAGGCCTGATTTCAAACGCGGTTCTTTGAACCTCATCCCTGGGTATATACCCAGGGATGAGGTTTTTCCTCCAACGCATTCCTGTTCTTGACTTCAGGTTCTGTTCCTTCTAGAATCAGGATAATCTATGATCCGGCATTTTTGGGATCGCTCTTTATTCTCTTTATTCATATTTGCCTTTGATGGCGTGTAGAAAGGATGATCTTATGGATATCTTTATGAAATGCGGTGAGTATACGGCAGCCGACGACGCGAGAGATGCTGGCGTTTATCCTTATTTTATTCCCCTGAGCAATAACGAAGGCACCGAAGCGGTTATTGGGGACCACCATTTGATCATGATTGGTTCCAATAACTACCTGGGTCTGACAGTACATCCGAAGGTGCGGCAGGCTGCTATGGATGCGGTGGAGACCTTCGGTACCAGCTGTACCGGCTCGCGCTTTCTTAACGGCACCCTGGAACTTCACCTGGAGCTGGAAAAGCGGCTGGCGGATTGGGTCGACAAGGAGAGCGCACTCGTCTTCAGCACGGGGTATCAGGTCAACGTGGGGACAATTTCGGCTGTGGTCGGACGGGGTGACTTTGTGATCACCGACAAGGAAGACCATGCCAGCATCATTGATGGCTGCCGCCTCTCCTACGGTCGGATGAAGCGCTATCCTCACAACGACTTGGACGCCCTGGAGCAGGTTCTCTCCTCGCTGCCGGAGGATCGCGGCAAACTGGTCGTCGTCGATGGGCTCTTCAGTATGGGGGGAGACGTTGCCCCGCTGCCCGATCTGATTCCCCTCTGCCAGAAATACGAAGCCCGGTTGATGGTGGATGACGCGCACTCGATCGGGGTGCTCGGGGGCGGGCACGGCACCGCAGCCATGTTCGGCGTCACCGAAGGGGTCGATCTGATTATGGGGACGTTCAGCAAGTCCTTCGCGTCCCTGGGGGGCTTTATCGCCGGGGATGAGGACGTGGTCGATTACATCCAGCATCACGCACGCTCCCTGATCTTCAGCGCCAGCATCCCGCCGGCTAACGCTGCGGCGGCGATGGCGTCCTTGGAGATTATGCATGAGGAACCGGAGCGCATTCAGCGATTGATCGAGATTGGTGCGTTTATGCGTTCTCACTACCGGGAGATGGGATTCAACATCGGTGCAAGCGAAACGCCGATCATTCCCATTATCATCGGTGACGACGATCGCACGCTCCGATTCTGGAAGGCGCTCTTTGACGCCGGCGTTTACACCAATCCGGTGCTCTCCCCCGCCGTGCCCCCAGGACTGCAGCTTCTGCGCACAAGCTATATGGCAACCCACACCGACGAGCAATTGGAAAGGGTGCTCGCCACATTTGAGCAGGTCGGCAAAGCCCTCGACGTGATCTAAACGTGTTCTGAGAACGTCCGTGATGAGGTTAGCGGTTCAGAGACCGGTGGGATTTCCTACCGGTTTTTTCTCTTGGACTTCGGCGGACTGCCTTATAGCTGCGCCAGTGCCCACGTCGCGTGCTCGCGGACCATGTCGCTGGGATGATGCTCGGCGGCTTTGAGCAGGTGTGGACGGGCACCCGGATCTCCCGCATTACCCAAAACGACGGCTGCGTTGCGGGCCAAACCCTCCGGCGTCGCACGCCATATGGGGGTATGCCGGTAACGTTCGCGGAAGGTCTGGGGATCGATCATTAACGCCTCGGTCAATGAGATCGTCGCTTGATCCGGTGCTGGTTCGTCCTGATGAGCCCAGACCGACTTGCGATTCCACGGGCAGACCTCCTGACAGACGTCGCACCCAAAGACCTGGTCGCCCAGCGCGGGTCGGAGCGCCTCGGGGATCGTGCCTCGATTCTCGATCGTCAGATAAGACAGGCACCGGCGCGCGTCCAACACGCGGGGTGCGGTCAGGGCTCCGGTCGGGCAGGCCTCGAGACACCGGGTGCAGCTTCCGCAGGAGGGGCGCACAGGGTCGGGGGCCGGCGCAGAGACGGGGATATCCAGCAATGCCGTACCGAGGAAGAGATACGATCCAAGGGTTGGATGAATGAGATTGGTATTTTTACCGATCCATCCCAACCCCGCCGCTTGGGCCCACGCTCGCTCAAGGATCGGTCCGGTGTCGACATACGTACGCGCCTGTTTGGCGCCGGGAATATCCTCGGTGAGTTCGCGGACCACGTCCTTAAGCCGGCGCAGCAGCCATCGGTGGTAGTCCTCCCCCCAGGCATAGCGAGATACGCGCCCATAGAGCGAGGGCAGGGCAGGCACGGCTCCGCTGCCATAGGGGGCTGCGACCACGAGCGCCGTCTGAGCCTCCGGCATGATGTTTCGAGGGTCTTTGCGTCGATAGACGCCATCAGGACGGGACAGGTAATGCATATCGGCCGCATACCCGCGTTCGATCCAGGCGTGATAGTCCTGCCAGGTGGGGGTAGGGCCGACCGGCACCGCGCCGACTAACGTCAGCCCGGCGCGGTCGGCCGCTCTTTGCAGCGTTTTCCGATCAATCTTCATCGATCGGGAATTCTTGTTAGAGACAACGTTTCAATTGGCAGATCACTATTCGTGCGTGATCATTACCTGCGTCCCGTCGTTCTCGTCAGATTCGACGATGTTCAGGGTGAGCGTCGTGCCATCCTTCGTCCAGGTACTGGTGACCATTACGTCGGTGGTCATCCCGCTGCCCTCTTGTTCGGTCCATCCGGCGTTCTCCAGGGCCTCGACATAGAAATCGTTGACCGTTTCGATGTCGTCACCGACCGTGAAGGTGCTCATAGGTCCGAAGGTGGTCAACCCCTCTGCGTCAGGGTAAAGCGGAATGTCATCGGGGAGACCGCCGGTTCCCGCATCCGCCGGAGGCTCGATGGTGAAGTTCGCGTTGATATCGTAGACTTCCTGGGAGAGCCTTCCGGTCACCGTTTCGTTATCGGCCGTGCCCTTGATCTCCACCTCGAACTTTACGACGAAGGCCGGGAGATCGTTTTCGTCGGCGATCCAGACGTCGGCGGTTCCCTTGTCGATGTCATCGGGTCCCTGATCACCCAGAAGGGCGAGCCAATTCTCGTCGTATGAGGCGCGGTAGTGTCGTGCCTGCACGCCATTGACGTTCTCTTTGCCGACGTAGTCGTAGTCCTCGTCCTCGACCTCATCGATCCAGTCCGACTCATCCGTCAGGCCCGAGCCGAATTCCTCGGCCAGATCGCCGGTGGTTTCGGAGGTCGACTGCATCCACTCCTCACCGTAGCGAATCCATACGCTGTCCTCAACTTGGATATACTCAATGGACTCACCTTCAGTTCCAATGAGGAACTGCTGGGCCTTAGGTTGGCGGGTGGCGGCCTGTTCCATCGTCATGCTCTCCGTCGAACCATCGGCTTTCTCCAAGCTCCACGTGAACCGCATACGGTACGAATCCAATTGGGACAGGGCATTTTCCGGGACGTCAGGCATGGTCTCCTCGTCCTCGGCAGTCGATTCTTCATCGGCTGTATCCTCTGTGTCGGTCGGTTCCGGTTCGGCGCTTTTATCCTCTTCGGTGCTTGAGGACTCGGAGTCCTCGTCGTCCGATGCCAGCTTTTCGACTGTAGCGACGACCTCACTCCCCTTTTCGTACTCCTCCTGAAACCGCTCTGTGACCCTTCCGATCAGTCCGCAGCTCAGGGACACCACGGCAAGTACTGCGATCAAGACTCTCAACCCGTTTTTTGACATACGAATCTCCTTAATGAGTAGTAGACACACTGCGTTGGAACGACTCCATTGTAGCATACTTTAAGGTTATTGGTGAGGGGGAAGGTTCTCTGGCTGCACCCTATCTGGACAAAGGCGTGACCGATGGCATAATGGGGTGGGCGCGCTATGGATGGGATATGATACATTCACAAGGCCCAAGGATGCAGCGGTGGGAAAAGTCTCTAGGGGGAGGATTTATGCTTGACATTGAACTTATCCGAGAACAACCGGAGGTTGTACGTGAGGGTATGCGGAAGCGGAACGACGATCCCACGATCGTTGATGAACTGATCGAGGTCGATGAGAGGCGGCGGTCGTTACTCCAGGAGGTCGAATCGCTTCGGGCGCTCCGCAACCGGGTCTCCAAGCAGATTGGGCGGATGAAGGACCCGGACGAACGCCAGGCCCGGATCGAAGAGATGCGCGAGGTCGGCAGCAAGATCTCGGACCTTGAGGATACCCTTCGCGAGGTCGAGGCCGCGTATGAAACCAAGCAGCTCTGGATTCCCAACGTCCCCCACGAGAGTGTGCCGGTGGGCCCGGATGAGAGTGCTAACGTCGAGGTCCGGCGCTGGGGGGAGCGGCGCGATTTTGAGGCGGAGGGGTTTGAGCCGATCGCGCATTGGGACCTGGGGCCGGAATTGGACGTGCTGGATTTCGAACGGGGCGTCAAGCTTTCTGGCAGCCGGTTCTATCTGATGAAGGGGGCGGGCGCCCGGCTCCAGCGGGCGTTGATCTTCTGGATGCTGGACGTGCACACCTTGGAGAACGGATTTACCGAGTATTATCTGCCCTTCGTGGTCAAGCGGGAGATCCTGGTTGGGGCCGGGCAGCTTCCCAAGTTCGAGGATAATCTCTATCACGATCATGAGGACGACCTCTGGCTGCTCCCCACGGCTGAGGTCGCGCTGACCAACGTCCACCGCGACGAGATTCTGGACGCGGATCAACTTCCGCTCTATTACGTCGCGTACACGCCTTGTTTCCGGCGGGAGAAGATGAGCGCCGGTCGGGATGTACGGGGGATCAAACGGGGACACCAGTTTGACAAGGTCGAGATGTACAAATTCGTCAGACCGGAGACCAGCTACGACGAACTGGCATCGATGCTTGAGCTGGGTGAAGATCTGCTGAAGCGGCTGGGGCTGCCCTACCGGGTGTTGGAGCTAAGTACGGGTGACATCGCGTTCGGTGCGACCAAGGGATACGACCTGGAGATCTGGGCGCCGGGGCAGGACGATTGGCTTGAGGTGAGCTCCTGCAGCAACGTCACGGATTTTCAGGCGCGTCGCGCGAACATCCGATTCCGGGCGGAGCCGGGCGCGAAGCCGGAATTCGTTCATACGCTGAACGGGTCGGGATTGGCGCTGCCGCGCGTGGTGATCGGGATCCTGGAGACCTACCAGCAGGCCGACGGCTCGGTTGAGGTCCCGGAGGTCCTGCGGCCCTATATGGGTGGGATCGACGTGATCCGGCGGGAGCTTTAAGCCGCTGCAGCCTGCGAGCGTCCTAGATCAGGCAAGAAGCGCGGAGGGGTTTACCCTCCGCGCTTTTCTGATCGATTGCGGTTAACCCACCTCCGGCGGCGGGGGCGGGCTGTAACTGGCACTCTGGCTGAGGGCTTGCGCCGTCATCCGGGTGTTCTCTTCCAGGGCCAACAGGAGGTAGACTCCCTCACCGAGGGCGTAGAGTGTGATTGCCAATCCGCCACCATAGAGCAGCGCGATCAAGCTGGCGACGATACCCCCTACGATATTCATCCCCGGCACAGCGCCGCCTAACTCACGCTGGATCTGGTCCATCATCGTGCCGCCGAGCACGCTGACCAAACACGCGCCGATCACGGCTAGGATGGTGATAACGCCGACAATGATACCGAAGACCTTGTAGACCGTACCGACAAACCGCAGGATCTGAAACTTCTTTTCCATCGCGTGTTCTCCTTTTTGACTCAGTTATCCGGAATCAGAACCGTTGCGACGCGACCGGCGAGGTCGCGGTTGTGCCCAGTCTTGGCATTGCTTCAGTTATGGTGGAGCGTGCATCCTCTCCCAGTCTAGCACTGCCCTTGTTTCTGTCAACGCCTTGGGATGCATGCTTTTTTGCGCGCTACGGCTCGAGGGCGATAACTGTGACGTCGCGGGCGGGTGCCGCGAGCGTGATTGTATCGTCGTTGACGTCACACGCGCTTCCCCAGAGCGTTCGGCCTTTGCTGAACGGCCGCCAGGCGGCACTGATCGTGAGCCGTACCGGGCGATCGCGCCGGGTGGGATTGGCGACCCAGAGATAGGTCCCACCCTCTCCGTCGTGGAGACGAGCTTTGACGAAGCTGTCACTGCTGCGGACGTGCGGGATTCTGCCCGCCCAGCCCAACAGGGAGCGGAAGAGATCCGGCGTGGCGCCGGGCTCGCAGGGCTCGGCGTCCGGATGATGGGGGCGGGCCGCGTGGGCGGCGTGCCCGTATCCGACCATCGTCCCGATCAGCCGGGTCCGGCCCTGACCGTAGGTGTTGTCAACGACCGCGATCTGACCGTTGGCAGGCCCAGCATGGGCCTCATATCGCCCGGCAATGCGTCCGGTCGTGGGCTGGTAGGCCTGAAGGAAGATCCCCCCATAGGCCGGTATCCCCTCGATGTTCAAGCGGAGATCGTCCAGAATGTCAGGCGTGAACTCCACGTAGGATTCTCGCACCCCGAAGAGGTCATCCAGCCCAAGGTTGGGCTGCTGCTGACCGACGTGCCCGACGTCGTCAAAGTAGCCGGGACACCCTTCGGCGATCAGCGTGCCGCCGGCTTCGACCCAGGCGCGGAGTGCGTCCGCGGTCGCACGGTTGAGCATCACCGGGAAGGGCAGGTAGAGGAGCGTGTAATCCTCAATGTCGTCAATGTGAACCCAGTCGGCCTGAATGTTTTCGTCAAAGAAGCCGCGATAAACGCCCTGCATCGATTGGGCGTAGAGGTCCGTGTCGCCTTGTTGGGCGTACGTAAAGAGCTGCGTCTCCGGTACGTACACAATGCCGAGATCCCCTTGGGCTGGGTGGGACTGCCACAGAGCCTCCTGTGCGGGATCGGCGACCCACTTTGCAATTTTCGCGGCCATCTCGGAACGCTCAGTGCGCGAGCCATCCATCGCGTAGGGGCCGAATGCGCCGAAGAGCGGGCCGTCCAGCAGAGGGCGCCACCGGAGGTAGAGGAGGCCGGTCGCGCCAGTCATGAAGCTGGTCATATCCCAGTACCGCACGTCCTCAGGGCGGGCGATACGACCCTCGTTCCGGGACTTATCGACGACCTGCGACTGCATCCAGAGGGGGCCGGCATAGGCTTCCGCGTGCCAGAAGGGCTTGCCCCGGCTTGCGGCGCGCACCAGGTCGACGGCGTGGATCTGCTTCCAGGGTTCGTCGCCGTGGCGGCTGGAGCCCCAGGTGTAGCCGTAGCTGGCGACCTCGCCGGCGGCCCGCCAGTCGTCGGCCACGCTGGAGGCCATACGTGTGAGGCTGCCCGCGACGCCGTGCGCCGTTACCGGGTGGTCCGGGTCGATCTCGCGGATCGTCTCAGCCCGCCAGTGCATCAACCGGTACGCATTATCGATGCGGAATTTGAGCCAATCGAGCGTATCGGGGTAGGGGCCGAGCTGCCTGGGAGGGGCGACGTCGTCCCACACGGCGAAGCTATGGCGGTGCCAGGCCTCCCCCAAGACGTCGAGGTTCCCATATTTCTCCTTGAGCCAGACGCGGAACTTCTCCGCCGTCGCCGGGCAGTAGCAGGTGTCGCTCCAATAGTTGCACTCATTCCAGATGTCGTACCCACCGAGACCGGGATGATCCTTGTAACGGTTCGCCAACGCTTTCAGGAAGCGTTCGGCTGCCGCCTGGTAGTCGTGGTGGTCGAGGCAGAGGCCTGGAAAGCCCCCGACCACACAACTTCCACTCATCCCCCGCGTGCGCTTGTTGCCTGCGCGGGTCTCCAAGCGCGCGTGATCGTAGACGCGGTATGCCCATTCGGGCGCGGACGTGATCATCTCGGCGATGATGGTCTTGATCCCGTGCTCCGCCGCAAGGTCGAGCTGGCGGTCGTAGTCATCCCAGTCATAGACGCCGGGCTTGACCTCAATGGCCGACCAGAGAAACCAGTGGCGGAAGAGCGTGTGCCCGTCCTCCGCCGCTGTCTGGTAGTCCTGCGCCCAATCCTCTTGGGGGGGATTGGACTTTCGAAAATAGACGGCGCCATACGGAAACGCCGGTAGGGGTTGCTTATTCATCGTTTGCTCCTCATCTGGATGATTGGGTGCTTGATCAAACTGGTTCGTAGTGTAGCATTGTCAGAGAGGGACGCAAAAAGGGATTGGGCTCTGCATCTTCTGGGAGTCGGTGTATCATGGGGTCGCACGGCTCAACGTTCGCATGGTTTGTGTTTTCGTCTACACTTAAAGCGTATCGCTTCCAGAATACGACGCTGGTGGCGAGATACGCTTTCTGTCAGCATAACGTTACGTTCAACCAACTTGCACCCATCACAAGGAGGGCACAAGATGACAACGATTCTGGTTCTTTATCACTCCCAACAGTACGGGAATACGGCGAAGATGGCGGAGGCGGTTGCCGAAGGGGCCCGGGAGGCCGGGGCTGAGGTGACGTTGCACAACGCCAACGAGGCGCGATTCGACGTCGACCGCTATCGAGGGTTTGACGCCGCCGCCTTTGGCACCCCTGATTATTACAGTTATATCGCGGGCACGTTGAAGGTCTTCCTCGATGATTGGTTCCTGGCCAAGCGGGAGGATCCCACGGGGCTGACCGACAAGCCGGTCGCGATGTTCTACTCCCATGGCGGGGGCGGCGCGGTGCGCGGACCGCTTAAGACGCTGTTCACGAAGCTCGGGCCTCCGGTCGCCGAGCCGGTTGAGTCCTTGGGTGAGCCGTCGGGTACGGTGCTGGCGGCATGCCGGGATCTGGGCCAGTCCCTGGTCGAGAGCGTGGCGTAGCCTGCGTCCGGGATAGAGAAAACGATGGCGCTCAAACGTTCCGGGGGCTGCGCGAGCTTCCCTCGGAGAGTTTGAGCGCTTGCTTTGACAATGCATGTCCCCTATGCTATACCTCAACACAAGGTCTGTGGACCTTACTGCCATGATTGTGGGGGCCGGATTCATCAAGCCGAGGAGGTCGTGTGATGTCTAAACGCGCGCTGGTGCCGATCGCGAACGGTTCGGAGGAGATTGAGGCCGTATGTATCATCGATACGCTGCGGCGGGCCGGGACGGAGGTGGTCGTCGCTTCGGTGGAAGATACCCTCCAGGTCACGGCCTCGCGAGGGACGATGCTGGTGGCGGACGTGATGATTGCGACGTGCCGGGATGACGTGTTTGATCTCATCGCGCTGCCCGGCGGGATGCCCGGCGCCGAGCATCTGCAGCACACGAAGGTGCTGATCGATCTGCTCAAGACTCAGGAGGCGGAGGGACGCCTGTTCGGGGCTATCTGCGCATCGCCGGCGGTGGTGCTTCAACCCCACGGGCTGCTGGTGGGCCGGAAGGCGACGTGCTTTCCGAGTTTTGCCTCGCGGTTGGAGAATGACGAGGCGATCGACGCCCGGGTGGTGGTCGATGACGGCTGTGTGACCAGCCGGGGGCCGGGCACGGCGATTGAGTTTGCGCTCACGCTGGTGGCGCTCCTCTACGATGAGAAGACGGCCTCTGAGATCGGCAAGCGGATGCAGATGCCGGAGGGGCAGTGACAGGCGCGCCTACGATCCTGGGGCACATGACGATCTGCAAGCAACCGGGTCGGTACATCGGATGGCCGACCATCGGGAAGGCGCCCGACGGTACGCTCTACGCCGTCTTCTCCGGGGATCGGGACGCGCACGTGTGCCCGTTCGGGAAGACGACGATGGTCCGCTCTGAGGATGGCGGGCAGACGTGGTCCGATCCTGCGTTGATCACGAACAGCCCCCTGGACGACCGGGATGCGGGGCTCTGCGTCTGTGTGAGCGGCACGCTGGTGGTCAGTTGGTTTACGGCGTACAGCGACTTCCGGTACCTGCCGGATGACGCCGACGATGCGACCCGGCAGCGGTGGGAGACGCGGTTGAACGCCATCTCCGCCGCTGATCTGGCGGCGTGGACCCACGTGAGCTATAACGTGCCGCGCGGGCACTGGCTACGGCACTCGTTCGACCGGGGAGAGAGCTGGGAGGATCCGGTTCGGGCGCCCGGCACGACGCCTCACGGCCCGATCCAGCTCTCAGACGGACGACTCTTTTTCCTGGGGAACACGGGGCACGATCGACAGTATCGAACGACGGTGATCGCGGCCTCGGTCTCGGAGGACGAAGGACGCACGTGGAAGGTAGTGGGCACTGTCCCGATGTTTCTTCAGGTTGAGACCGCCGCTCCCGGCGGATATGCGTTTCTTGCAGAGCCTCACGTCATCGAGGTGAGCCCCGGTCATTTGCTGAGTATGGCCCGGTACGAAGAGCGCCCCTACGTTGAGGGGCGGCGGCGTTGTTTGCTCTGGCAGTTTACGTCGGTGGATGGTGGTGTCACGTGGACGGAGCCCACACCGACCGAGATTCTGGGGAAGCCCCCGCATCTGTTGAAGCTTCACGACGGGCGGATTCTGGTCACTTACGGGTATCGGCACCCGCCATTTGGGCAGCGGGCGTGCGTCTCCGATGACGGTGGGGTCACGTGGGGGGACATGATGATCCTCCGTGCGGACGCACCGAATGGGGATCTGGGCTACCCGGCTACGGTTCAACGGGACGACGGCACGCTGTTGACGGTCTATTATCAGATCGAACCGCCGGATGAGACAACGAGTTTGATGCTGACGCGGTGGCGGCTGTAGTTTTGGCGGCATCCGGCTGCTTCACGTAGAATTGGGTAGCGGACGATTGCTTTGATTGAAGGAGTGAGTCATGACGGTCGCATTACGGGATAAGTTTTTCGGGTGTATCGCCGGGGTGCATATCGGATCTGCGATGGCGGCACCTGTGGAGGGCTGGTCTTACGCGCGGATCGAAGAGGAATACGGCACGCTGGACGAGTTTCTGTCGTACCATCACTATCAGAACACCACGGACTGGATCCGGGAGCCGGGCACGACGGAGGACGGGGTCGAGCGGCAGAAGTTGATGATCACGGCGATCATGCGGAAGCAGGACCGGATCACGGCGGAGGATCTGCGCGACGTCTGGGTGACGGATATGAACCCCAACGGCGCCGGGGTGGTCTCCGAGCCGTTCGAGGGCGCGCTGCTGGCGATGGCGAAGACGCCTATGCCCGCGCGGGACATCGGACGCTACTGCGACTACGCCGGGCTCGTCTCCTTTGCCCGTTCATGTCATCCGATCGGCTTGATCAACGCCGGTGATCTGCACGGGGCCCTGGAGGACGTGCTAGAGGTCGGGCAGGTCTACCAGACGAGCAACAGCCGGGGCTTGCAGTGGGCGTCGGTCACGGCGGTGGCGATCGCGGAGGCGACGAAGCCGGAGGCCACGGTGGACGACGTGCTGGCGGCGATCTTTGACGTGTGCGGCACGTTCTCCGACCGATTCGTGCAGGACGCGGGGGTGGTGGACGAGCTTCAGCGGGCGCTCGACCTGACGGTGGACTGCGAGGATTTTCGCGATCTGCGCGTCGCGTTTGACGCGATGTACTCGGGCCGGGGCATTCCGTACGCCTTCAGTTCCGCAAACGAGGTGGTGACGAAGGCGGTCTGTATCTTCCGGATGGTCGAGGGGGATCTCAAGCAGGCGATCGTCTCGGGCGTGAATATGGGAAGGGATACCGATTGTATCACGGCGGTGGCGGCGGGCATCTCGGGGGCGCTCACGGGCAGTGTGGGGCTTCCGGCGGCGTGGGTGGACCAGGTCGATCACGCGACGGCGCTGAACCCGTATACGAACTCGCAGCGGACGCTGCGCGAGCACGCGGACGCGCTGTACGGGGCGTTCCAGAGTCGGCTGACAACGATGCGGGCGTATGCGGAGATGATGGGGTATTGAGAGAAAGTTAAAAGTTGGTAAGTTGAAAGTTTGAAAGTTTGAAAGTTGTTGGGGGCGGTCGTAGGCCCCTATGTGCCGAAGCCGCCCCGAGACGGGGGCTTCAAGCATTTTGGAATTGGAGCGCTAAGGATTGGCTATCAAATAACTTCCGCGAAATCAAGCTGAAAGCGGTGTGGAAAGCACCCCAAACGTGGAAGTTATTGAGCTTTCAGCCCTAAACGGACCAGTAGGCTGCGACTACCGCTCAAAAGCGACCATATATACCACTGCTCCATCCTCACCCCAATCCACGAGCACCTTACGCGTCACCCCATCAACCTCGTTCTCCCCTCCCCACACGTCTTCAACCTCCCGAACGTTCCACCAAGAAAGCCCAGTTCC